>NZ_JCATIE010000002.1:0-393491 GCF_059693785.1 Sphingopyxis sp. CR5
TAGCGGCCCGATCACTTCCCATTCTTCGTCTGTAACGCCAATCCGCTCGCCCAAGGCAGCCTCCAAAAGCCAGCCTTGAATCAAGGTCCGAGTCCACAGTCAAGCTTTGTCCACGAAGCCTAGATCGAAACCGAGAGAAGCGGACCTCGCTATCGACGGCACAGCAACGAGCTGATGGGTTAATAGTGGGTGTTGAGACTGCGGGCATTGCGCACACGCGGAGTTTTGCCGGCGTGGGAGCACGCTTTCGTCATGCGCCAACAGAGAAAACATCTTGCGCAGCATTGGTAACATGTTACCTGTCTCCCGACAGAGGAGATCAAATGCCATGCAAAAGCTGCACGACCGCATTATCGAACAAGGGCTCGAGGAGAATGTCGCCGAGTTGGACCGGTGGGGATACACCATATTCCACGACGAGCGCACCGACCGGATTGTCGATGACGTCCGTGAGGCAATCATTCGCACCGTGGCGGCAGGAGATGAAGAAAAAGCCCCGACGCGTTTCACGATATTGGGCGAGGATCCCATCTTTGCCGACGCCATATCGACGCCAAAGCTTTTGACACTGGTCGAATATCTACTCGGCAAAGGCGCACTTTTCTCGCAATTGTCCGGCTCGCGCCGGCGCGCAGGAAAAGGCTCTCTCGGTCTCCACGCGGACAATAGCTGGTTTCCCGCACCCTTCCCGGAATGGGAGATCATGTGCACGGCCTGCCTGGTCACCGACGAGTTCACCGAGGAATCCGGCGCGACGCTTGTCGTTCCGGGTTCGCACAAGCTGAAGCGTCATCCATCGCCCGAAGAACGCGCAGAGCCGGAAGGCGCGCAACCCATCGTCGCATCCAAGGGCGCGATCTGCCTGTGGGACGGATCGGTATGGCACGGCAATTACCCACGCCAGATCCCCGGCGAGCGTGTCGTTCTGCACATGACGTATACGCGGATCGGCATGCAGCCGATCGAGAATTACGACCATCTGGGCGAGGATTGGTTCGCCGGCAAGGACCCCGAACTCCCCCGCTTGCTGGGCCGGGAAATCTTCCTCGGACGCAGTCCGACATTCAAACAGAACGACCGCGAGTTGCTGCGCAAGACATACGACCAGGTCCACGGGTCGGAATTCTGGCAGAAGCGCGGGATTACCTGACGGGGATCGCTGCTCCGCCGGGATAATCCTGAATCGCTTTGTCGTAAGTCCGGGCGCTCAGGTGCAGCCGCTCGACACATTGCGGCATAGCGACGCCGGCAAGCGCGAGCGAAAATCCGAAGCAGATTTTCTGCCCGGCGAGCCAGATGTCGAAATCGCTGGACGCCCAGTTGCGCAGGTTCGCCGCAAACAGGTCGGTGAGGATTTCGGCGATATTCGTGATGTTCAGATCATCGCGCAGGAAGCCCTCTTCGATCGCCCGGCGAACCATATTGGCATAGATGGGCAGCATCTCGCGCGCGGGCTCGGTTTCGTCGCCGCCCGAAAACGCCTGGGTTGCCCGGAACAGCGCCCGATAGAAGGGCTGCTCGCGCGCATAAAACTCCATGCCGAGCAACGTCCGGTCGAAGAACATCTCGAGCCGATCGATGGACCGGTAATTTCTGACGATCTCCCTGAACTCTTCCTGTTCCGATTTGAGCAGCGCGCGGATGATGCCGTTCTTCGACCCGAACACCTCATAGGGCGTGCGCAGGCTGACCTGCGCGCGCGCCGCCAGCGTCCGCATCGGCAGATCGAAGTTTCCCGTCTCGCGAACAATCGCCTGTGCCGCTTCCAGCAAGGTCGCAGCTCGCTTGTCGAACATATGGCCGCCCCGGCCCACCCCGTCTTCGGCATCCGTCATAACACCGCCGCTATATCGTCTGTTTCACCTCCTGCAACCCACCTCATTGACTAGCCGATCGCGCGATGGCATGCCGTTGGTAACGTATTACCATAAGATTCGCGCGCGATCAATGAGCGTGAAAAGTGGAGAGCAGGATGAAGGAAGCTGTCCCGGGTTTACCCCCGGCCATCGACGACACCCCTTCGTCCAACATCGGCTGGACTTCCCGCGAGAACATGAGCGCCGACCGGCTCTCGATCAGGACGAAATTGGGATATGGCCTCGGTGAAATGGCCGAGGGCGTGAAGACCGCGACGCTCGAGACATTTCTCTTTTTCTATTATGTCCAGGTCATCGGGCTGCAGGGTTCGCTGGTCGGCCTCGCGCTTCTGATCGCCTTGCTGTTCGATGGCATTTCAGACCCGCTGATCGGACAATTGTCCGACCGGATCGCTACGCGGCTCGGCCGCCGGCATCCCTATCTCTATCTGGCGCCGATACCGCTCGCTTTCGCCCTCTATATGCTCTTCGATCCGCCTGCAGGCCTCGGGCAATGCGGGACGTTTTTCTGGTTGCTCGGCTTCACCGCCTTCTGCCGGCTGATGCAATCCTTCTATTTCATCCCCCACATGGCGCTCGGCGCCGAACTTTCGACCGATTTCGACGAGCGGATTTCGGTGTCCGGCTACAGAAATATCTTTGCGTTTACGGGGCGCTTGATCGTCCTTGCGGTCGCTTTCAGCATATTCTTTCGCGCGACCCCCGAATATCCGCAGGGGCAGTTGAACGAGGCGGCCTATCCCCCGCTCGCGCTGACCTGCGGCGTGATTGCGCTGATTGCGATTCTGGTATCCGCCGCAACAACCCAAAAGCGTGCGATGCAATATTATTCCCGGATGCAGTCGCAAGGCCGCGGTCAGTTTCACGAACCGATGCTGAGCAATCTCGTCAATGCTTTCCGGCTCCGCACCTTTGCGATCTACTTCATCGCGATCCTGATTTCCTATGTCCTCGGCGGCGTGCAGGCGGCCCTCGCGGTGCACGTCAACACTTTCTACTGGAAGCTGCCGACATGGGGTATCCAATGGGTGTTCCTCGGCGCGGCCTTCGGCTTCATGCTGGGATCGCTGTTCGCTCGCGCACTGGCCGACCGGTTCGACAAGCGCACGGCCTATGTGGTGTCGGTCGTGGTATCGGTCGCGCTCAACGTGACGCCGATAGGTCTGCGAGAGACAGGCCTCCTCACCCCTCCCGACAGCCCCGAAGCCTTGACCGCCCTACTCGCCGCGGCGGCATTTTTTGCATCGCTTGCCGGCGGCCCTGCGATGGTGATTGCGGGTGCCATGCTCGCGGACATCGCCGATGCGTATGAGTTGCGGTTCAAGAGTCGCAGCGAGGGCTTTCTGTTCGGGGTCAGCGCGTTCACGCGCAAGGCGGCGCTGGGGCTCGGCGGCGCGCTCGCCGGGGTGGCGCTCGATCTGATCCGCTTCCCCCAAGGCGTCGCGGTCGAGGCCGTGCCGCGCGACGCCACCGTCCATCTGGCGCTTCTTTATGGCCCCATGATGCTCGTTTTCACCGCAATCGCGATGTCGATCATGTGGTTCTACGACCTCGACCGCGACAAGCATGCCCGCATCCTGCACGAACTGGAATCGAAAGAATGACGATGAATTTTGCTGACCCACGGTGGATAGAACGGATCAAGGAGCTGCTGGCACAACTGGTCGCTGACAGCAGTGACCGCCTGGCAGGCCATCATTTCTCGCTGTCCGAAACCTTTACCTCCGTTCCTCCCGAGGGAGGAACCAGCTTCTGGGCCGCCCAGATCGAAGACGGCGCGGTTCGGTTCCGCGATGCGCCCAACCCTGACGCCGATTTTGCGCTGGTTGCCGAGCATGCGGCTGCGCTGCCGGGGGCGATGCTGATCTATGACGGCGCCACGAAGGAGATGCTGGACGCGGCCAACGATCACCGGCGCGCGATGATTGCCGAGGGACGCATGACGATCCGCGTCGGAAACCACAAGGCGTCGGAACCGGTGATGGCGGTCTTGCGCCAGCTTCACGACACAATCGCGCGCGAAACGGCGGCCTAGATCATGAAGAAACTGTTGATAGCCAATCGCGGCGAGATTGCCGTTCGTATCGCTCGCGCCGCAGCCGCTCGCGACATCCTGTCCGTCGGCATCCACTCCGCCGACGACGGCGACGCCTTGCACATCCGCAGGACCGATGAGGCGGTCGCGCTTCCCGGAACTGGCCCCGCCGCCTATCTCGATGTCGAGGCGGTCGTCGGCGCAGCGCGCGAAGCAGGCTGCGATGCCGTCCATCCCGGCTATGGTTTCCTGAGCGAGTCCGCTGGACTTGCCCGGCATTGTGAAAAGGCAGGCCTGGTCTTTGTCGGCCCCACGGTCGCGACGCTGACGTCGCTCGGCGACAAGGCCAGGGCCCGCGCGATCGCGCTGGCGGCCGGGATTCCCGTTCTGCCCGGAAGCGACGGGCCGGTCGACGTCGAACAGGCCCTCGCCTTTTTCGACCGTCACGGCCCGATGATGATCAAGGCGGTGGCCGGTGGCGGGGGGCGCGGCATGCGGCCGATCAACGATCGCGAGGCAGTCGCCGACACGCATCGGCGCTGCAGTTCGGAAGCGCTCGCCGGTTTTGGATCGGACGCCGTCTATTGCGAAAAGCTCGTCGGCCGCGCGCGTCATGTCGAAGTCCAGATCGTCGGCGATGGCACCGGTGACGTCGTCCATCTGTGGGACCGCGAATGCAGCTTGCAGCGTCAGCGGCAGAAGATTGTCGAAATGGCCCCCGCACCCGGTCTCGACATGGCGCTGCGCCACCGGCTGTTCGATGCCGCCATCGCTATCGGCAGAGCCGTGAAGTATCGCGGCGTCGGGACGGTGGAGTTTCTCGTCGATCTGGATACCGGCAGCTTTTACTTCATCGAAGCCAATGCCCGGCTGCAGGTCGAGCATACGGTGACCGAAGCCGTTACCGGGCTCGACCTGGTCGATATCCAGTTGATGCTCGCAGATGGAGCGTCGCTCCGCGACCTCGACCTGCTGCAGGATCGGATTCCAGCCCCGCGCGGCATTGCCATTCAGGCACGCGTGAACGCGGAAACGATTGGCGAGGATGGGATGCCGCGGCCGTCCGGAGGCCGCATCCGCCGTTACGAAGTGCCGGCGGGCCCCGGCGTGCGCGTCGACGACTGCGGCAGCCAAGGATATCAGCCTAATCCCCGCTTCGACAGCCTGCTCGCCAAGGTGATCGCCACCGCGCCGACCGGAGGTCTCGCGAGCGCGACGCGGCTGACCGACCGCGCTCTCGGCGAGTTTTTTATCGACGGCATCGACACCAACCTCGCCTTCCTGCGGGCGCTATTGCAGCATCCCGAGGTCGCGGGCGGGACGTTCGACACGCTGTTCATCGAGCGCAATCTGGGCCTACTTCTCGAACGAGCAGACGAATTGAGACCCGATCCGTCGCTCAGTCCCGCCGACGAAGCGCAATCGCCGGATCGCGTGATGGAAGCGCCCGCCGGAACGATCGCGATCGCAGCACCGATGACCGGCTCGCTCATCGCCCTGCTGACGGAAGCGAACGAGGCGGTCGCGGCAGGCCAACCGATCGCGATCATGGAAGCGATGAAACTCGAACATGTCATAACCGCGCCAACCGCAGGCTATGTCCGGCTATCGCCGCACGCGGTCGGTGCCGTGATATCGGAGGGCAATCCCATCCTGTTCTTCGAGGAAGCCGATGTCGGCCTGTCAGCGATCGAGGCCAGCGCGGACTTCGACCCCGACCATATTCGCGCCGACCTTGCCGAATTGCAGGCACGCCGCGCGCTGACGCTTGATGCCGCCCGCCCCGATGCCGTCGCGAAGCGGCGGGCCCGCGGATATCGGACGGCGCGGGAGAACGTCGCCGACATCGTCGATGAAGGCAGCTTCATCGAATATGGCTCGCTGGTCATCGCGGGCCAACGATTGCGCCATCCGGTCGATCACCTCGTCCGCACGACGCCAGCCGACGGCATGGTCACCGGGATCGGGCGGGTCAACGGCGATATATTCGGCGCCGATGCGTCGCGCTGCGTCGTGATGTCATACGACTATACGGTCCAGGCCGGCACGCAAGGCCTCAAGAATCACGAAAAGACGGACCGAATGCTGGAATTGGCCGAGCGCTGGCAGCTTCCCGTCATCCTGTTTGCCGAAAGCGGCGGCGGTCGCCCCGGCGACACCGACCGGCCAGCCGGCGGCGGCATATTCAATACGCGTGCTTTTGCGCTGCAAGGTCGCCTGAGCGCGCTCGTACCGCAGATCGCGATCGCCAACGGTCGCTGTTTCGCCGGCGCCGCCGTTTTGCTGGGATGCTGCGACGTCGTGATCGCGACAAAGGACACGACGATGGGCGTCGGTGGTCCGGCGCTGATCGAAGGCGGCGGTCTCGGCGTCTACACGCCGGAAGAGGTCGGCCCGGCCGATGTCCAGGCGGCGGGCGGGGTCATCGACATTCTGGCCGAAGACGAAGCCGATGCCGTGCGGATCGCGCAGAAATATCTGTCCTATTTCCAGGGGCGCCTGCCCAAGTGGGAGGTTGCCGACCAACGGCTCCTGCGCGGCATGGTCCCGGAGAATCGTCTGCGGGCCTATGATGTCCGCCGAATCATCGAGACGTTGTCCGACATCGGTTCGGTCCTCGAGCTTCGTGAAAAATTCGGCCGCGCGGCGATCACCGCGCTGGCGCGGATCGAGGGCCGCCCGGTCGGCATCATCGCGAATAACTCGGCATATCTGGGCGGCGCGGTTGATGCCGATGCCGCCGACAAATGCTCGCGATTCATGCAATTATGCGACGCGTTCGACATTCCTATCGTCGTTCTTGCCGACACGCCGGGCAATATGGTCGGTCCGGAAGCCGAAAAGACGGGGCTGATCCGGCATTGCTGCCGAATGTTCGTGACCGGCCCGAACCTGACGGTTCCGCTATTCTCGGTCGTCCTGCGCAAAGGCTATGGCCTTGGCGTGATGGCGATGGTCGGCGGCCACAGCCAGGCGCCCTTTTTCACCCTGTCGTGGCCCACGGGCGAATTCGGCGGCATGGGACTGGAGGGCGCAGTCAAGCTGGGATACCGCAAGGAGATGGAAGCGATCGCCGATCTTGACGAGCGCCAGCGCTGGTACGAACAGCGCGTCGCCGCATCCTATGAAAACGGCAAGGCGATCAGCACCGCGATGGGTTTCGACTTCGACGAAGTGATCGACCCCGCCGAAACGCGGGCGCATATCGTCGCGGGGCTCGAAAGCATTCCCGCCCCCGTGCGAACCGGCAAGAAAAAGCGCCCGTTCATAGACAGTTGGTAATGAAAAGAGGGGCCGCAGCGGCCCCTCATAATTGCCGGGCGATCAAGCGAGCCGGTCGAAGGTGTCGGTCGTGACTCCCTCCGCGCGTAGCAGGTGTTTCTGCACCTTTTGCGTCGGCGTTTTCGGCAGATCGGCCATCGTGCGGATATAGCGCGGCAGCATGAAGCCGGCCATGCGCGGCTCCAGAAACTCGATGAGCTTTCGCGGATCGACCTTTTCGCCCGGCGCGGGAGCCACGACGACCATCACGTCTTCCTCGCCAAAGGGGCTTGGAACGCCGATCGCGGCGGCCTCGCGGATCGACGCGTGCGAGCAGACATCGCTCTCGACCTCGAAGGAAGAGATATTCTCGCCGCGACGCCGGATCGCATCCTTGATCCGGTCGACGAAGAAATAATTGCCCGCCTCATCCCGCCGAAACGCGTCACCGGTGTGGAACCAACCATTGCGCCACGCCGCTGCGGTCGCTTCGGGGTTATTGAGGTAACCTGTCGTCATCGACCAGGGACGGTCGCAGCGCAGGATAAGTTCGCCGATCTCGCCATCGACCACATCGATGTCATGGGCATCGACGAGCCGCGCCTCGACCCCGGCGCGAACCGTGCCGCAGCTTGATACCGGAAAATTGCCGCCCGGCTCGGCGACCAGCGGGGTCGATATCTCGGTCATGTTGAAGCAGGTCCGCACTTCGCACCCAAAGCGGCTTTCGAAGATAGCGGCATCCTCGGTATAGGGTACCATCATGACCGATCGCAGCGGATGATCGCGATCGTCGTCGCGCGGCGGCTCCTTGGCGAGGAAAGCAGCCATTACGCCGAGAAGGACAAGGCAGGTGGTCCCGGTCTCGCGTACGACACGCCAGAAATTCGAGGTCGAAAATTGCGTGATCAGCGCAAAGGACGCCCCTCCATAAAGCGCGAGCAGAACGCCCCCGGTTCCGGAGATATGGAACAGCGGCAGCGCGACGAGATAGCGATCCTCGGGCCCGACGTAGCCGAACGCCGCGTTGACCGATGTATAGCTGTGACAATAGGTGACGAGGACGCCCTTCGAAGGGCCGGTCGTTCCGGACGTATAGATCACCATCTGCACGTCCCACGGCATGACCTGTGCCGGCGCCGCGACCTGCGGCCCGTCAAGACTCTCCCATTCGTGAAAGCGTATGTCGTCCATTGGTTCGGGCGTATTTCCGAGCACGACAATGTCGGCCAGGCGGGCTCGGTCGATCGGGCGCAGCCGTTCGACAAGATCCGATTGCGCGATCATCAACCGCGCATTCGCATTCGCGATTACGTGTTCGAGGATATTGCCGCGATACGCCAGGTTGATCGGAACATAGATTGCGCCCAGCCAGTTGATCGCCAGCCAGACCGCAACCGTTTCCCGCCCGTTGGGCAGCCAGACATTGACGTAATCGCCCTGCTCGACGCCAAGCGCGCGAAGCCCGCCCGCCAATTTCCGGACGATGGTCAGCGTTTCGGCATAAGTCCAGTTGCTGCCGTCGTCGAAGATCGCGAATGGCTTGTCGGGCGTTTCCCGCGCGTGGCGTTCCAGCAGCGGTCCCGTCACGCAGGCCTCCGCCGACGGCACCGCGCTTCCACTCCAGATGTCGCTCATTTCGTCTCCTTGGCGGCGTAGCCGGTCAATATCCCTGCGGGCCGTGAACCAAGCGGTAGGTATGACGCAGTTTTTCCTGATCCGTCTGCCCGCTCGTTTCGGTGGTCGAATGGAAGAAAAGGTCACGGCCAAGGAGGCCGCGAAGTTCGGAGGCATTCTGTTCCAGCCATGCATCGTCGAGATGGCTGTAATCGTCGATCGGCTGCATCCCCAGCCGCGTGAAGGTCGTATGCAGCACCACCCGTTCGCCGGGCGTTTTACGCGCGTAATTGCCGTGCCACACCGACCCGTCCCACAGGCATATCGATCCTTTCGGCGCGACAATGGCCCGGGCGCCTTCCAGCGACTTGCGGACGTCGCGCGGCGGGTGGCGCTTTTGCTTGTGCGTCCCGGGGATGATCATCGTCGCACCATGTTCTTCGGTAAACTCGTCGGTGACCCAGCAGGCGGTGCACATGATTTCCCAGGACGGAAACGGCTCCGGAAACCAGCTATTGTCCGCGTGCAGCCCCAGATTTCCGCCGCCCGACCCCCGGATCGTTCCCAGAAGCTGGCTCAGCAGCATCCCGCGCCCGAGAAGGAATTCCGCCAGCGCCAGTAGTCGCGGAACCGTGACCGCCTTCGCAAAGACCGGATCGCGGCCGAGCAAAAGCCCCGCGCGCCGCCCCTTGTTTTCGGCATCCGACGTCTGCGAAAGCCGCAGGATTGCCTCGCGCAGTTCGTCGGTGATCGCGTGAGCGGCGGGATCCTGGATGATCGTGTAGCCATCCTCCACCAGATCGCGCGCATTGTTCCACAAGTCGAGTTCGTCGAACCGCGCGCTCAATTCCGGCGAGATACTGTCCACGCCGGGACGGATCTGTTGCGTTGCCATGTTTGCGCCTTCCTAGTGCTAGAGTTCTAGAATTTCTTCCAGACCTGGAGTCCGAACATGCGCGGCGGGGCGTAGTTTGCCGCGGCGAAGCCGAGCGTGTGAAGCTGCGCGACCTTGCCCGTGGCATAGAGCTTGTCGGTGAGGTTGTTCACGAAGACCGCGCTGTTCCAACCCGATCCGCCCACGTCGCGAAGTTCCGCCCGCAGATTGACCGTACCGTAAGAGGCTTGCGAGATGGCATCGAGCCCGCCCGGATAGAGCTGAAGGTCACGCGCCGCCGCCGCGACATAATATACGCGGCTCTGCGCGAAGATCGACGCCGACAGCCCGAGTTCGCCGACGTCAGCACCGAGCGGCGCGGTGTACTGGAACGTCACATTGCCCGAATGTTTCGGCATATAGGGCAACGGGTTGTTGCTGAGATCGAGGAAACAGACGCCATCCGGCGATTCGGGGACGCAAACCGCGTCGCCGGGGCGTGCCGTGTTATACGGATCGACGCCCGTCCACGTCTTGTATTTCGCATGGTTATAGGAATAGCCGAAATTCACGCTGAAGCTCGGGTCGAACACCACTGTGCCTGCCACTTCGACACCGCGCAGCTGGATTGCGGCGATATTGGCGAGGTAGCGATAGGATACGCCATCGACGAGGCCTAGCAGTGTCTGGGCGATATTCTTGTAATCGGTGTTGTAAGCGGCGGTATTCAACCGCACCGCTACATCACCAAGATAGAATTGGGTCTTCAGACCGATTTCCTGCGTGTTCACCGTCGCAGCATCATAGACGGGCTTATAGCCCGGAAGATTGGCGCCGGGAGGCGGATTGATCGCATTCACGCCGCCCGGAACATAGGCCCGCGTTGCCGAGGCATAGGCCATGATGTCGGGCGTGAACTGCTGCTGGATGGACAGCGTATAGTTATAGCCCTTGCTCTTCGTGGCCGAATTCGTCTCGGTCGTCCCCGGCTCGAAACTGCCCGTGACCGCATTGCGGACCGGGGCGACCGTCGTCAGCGCGGAATCGGACCAGCTGTAGCGATACCCGCCGGTGATGCTGAGGCCTTCGATACCGGCATGTGAAAGGTCGAGCGTAGCCTGTCCGAAAACCGCCTTTTCCTTCGCCACCGACCGCTTGACGAAGCCTACCGCATTCAAATAGCCATTCGGATTGCCGTAGAGCTTGTAGACGTTCGTGGTGCCTTCCATGTTCTCGGGCGCCCGCTGGTGCTGGTAAAAGCCCCCCACATTGGCCTTCAACAGACCGTCCCACAGTTCGGCCTGGAGTTGAAGCTCGTTGGTGTAGGTGTGAAGCGCGGGGCCCAGCTTGGCCCTCAGCATCGTCCCGACCTGGTTGTTTGAACCGAAATTGCTGTAGTTCGCGGAAGCGAAAGCCCCTTCCTGCAGGATACCCCCGACGCCGTCATAGGAACCGGCGCTGTTCGAGGTGAAGGAGTCGAACGAGAAGATGTTCTTGATGTTGATGCGTGTCGAACCGGTATCGATCGCCTCGATCAGCGTGTTGTTGACGACGCTGGCATGCTTCATCTGAGTCAACTGCGCCTGCCCGTCATAGGTTGGGGCGGTGATGCGTGCAGCCTTTTTCCCGCCCTGCTCCAAACGTGCTGTCTCCGCCTCGAGTATGGCGAGAAAAGCGGGAGTCAGATTGGCATGGGTCGGCTTGTACCCTGCCAGCACCGAACCGGTCGCCGACTGGTCGATGTTTTCGTAGGAAGCGAAAAGCGTGTTCTCCAGCGCCCCGGACTTGAACGCCACGCCAAGGCGGTACTGCTGGTTGTTGACATCATCGAGACGCTTGCTCGTCCCGAACTGCTTGGTGTAGCCGCCGACGCGATTGGCGTTTGCGGCCAGGCGGATCGCGAGACGATCGTCGATCACAGGAATGTTCACCACGCCCGTGAACTGAACCCGGCCATAGGTGCCCACGGTCATGTCGACCAACCCGCCCCACTTGTTGAATTCAGGCTTTTGCGGGGTGATCAGGACAGCACCGGCCGCGCTCGATCGCCCGAACAACGTGCCCTGCGGGCCGTTCAGCACCTGAACCGATGCGATATCGAGAAAGGGTGCGCTGGCAATGCCGCCACAACATGGAGCCTCGGCAAAATAGGTGGTGACGCCGGCCGACAGGCCGCGCACCGAGAAGCGGGCGTTCATGTCGTTGAAATAGGAAACGACGCTGAGCGAAGGCGCAAGCTTCGGCAGATCCTTGACCGCGATCACGCTTTCCGTGCGCAACATGTCGCCGCTTACCGCGGTGACCGAGGTCGGGACGCGCTGCAGATTCTCTTCCACGCGCCGCGCGGTGACGATGATGTCGGTGAAGCCCGGATGGCTCGCCCCCTCATCGGCGGGTTCAGGCGGAGCGGCTTCCTGGGCCGCAGCATGGGCGACGTGAAACAGCGTCAGCGGCAGCACCGCGGACGACAACAAGAGCCTCTTCAACATGCCCTATCCTCTTCCTGTCCCAGCGCCCACGATCGCGGGTCGCCACTGATTATGTTTTTTCGCGCCCAAGGAACCCAGCGGCCTTGCAAGTCCGCAAATCACCTTGGTAACGCGATACCAATGGTTATCGTCGAATCGGAGCAAGTGTCAACAGACTTTCGGTAGCGCGCTCTGGAAAGAAGCAAGATATTGTTATACTGAGTTATTGTTTCCAGACCCGACCCTCTCAGCGCGATTCTCGGCGCGTCAGCCGGCGCGTCGCACCCACGAACGCATATGGCTCTTGCCTCTCGTTGGTAACGCGTTATCATCGATCACGACCCATCCCTCCCGTCTTCGGGCGCGGGTTTGGAGTCGATCGACGGAGAGGCTAATCGATGGAATTGCATACTCGCGCCGAAGCTCGGCCGCTTGACGGAATTGCGGTCCTCGAAATGTCGGACGACATCGCCGCGCGCTACTGCGGCCGGATCCTGTCCGTCCTGGGCGCCCGTGTATGGCGCGTCCGCAATACGCCCCCCCCGCGATGCCGATGCCGTCGACCTCTGGCTCGACCAGGACAAGTCGTTCATCGACACCTTCGACGAAGGTCTCGGCCGGCTGGCGGAGACCCTGCCTTCGCATCGCGCGGTTCTTGTTGGCCAATCGCCGGCGGCTGTAGAAGCGGTCGACACGTTCCTCGCCGAACAGGGTTTCGACGCGCTCCGCCTCGGCATCACCTGGTTCGGTCACGACGGGCCCTATCGCGGCTGGCAGGGCGACGATGCCCTGATTCAGGCACTGATCGGCATCGCCGCATCCTTCGGCGCCGCCGACGGACCGCCGATGCTTCCGCAGGGCTTTGCGCCGCAAATCACAGCCGGCGCGACGCTCGTCGTGGGGGCGCTCGCCGGGCTCTGGTCGCGCAAGCGAGGTCGCGCGGCAAAGCGCGTCGACGTCAATATTTTCGAAGCGGCCATGTGCTTCACCGAACCCTCGCCGCCCCTCGCCGAAGCAGGATCCGCTTCGCCCGGCCGCACCGGGATCAATCGCTTTGCGACGAACCATCCGACCACCGTCTATCCGACGCGCGACGGCTGGATCGGGGTCACCGCGCTCACGCCCGCTCAATGGGCGGCGCTGGCCGATATGGTCGGCCACCCCGACTGGGCGACCGATCCCCGCTTCGCGACGTCGCTCGCGCGTGTCGAGAACGCCGAAGCCCTCGACGCCGCATTCGCCGCAATCCTGTCGGGCGAAACCACCGATCACTGGTTGATGGAGGGCCAGCGCCGCCGCGTCCCGCTCGCTCCCGTGCCGAACCATCGCGAGCTTCTGGCAACGCCCCACTGGCGCGAGCGCGAAAGCTTCGCTCCGCTGCCGGGTGCCGAAGGCGTCATCGCACCGCTATTACCATTCCGCATTCACCACGACGGGAAGGCCTTCGCCGAAAGCCCCCCCGAAAGCCTGCCCGCCGCGTCACTCGACGGCGTGTGCGTTGCCGATTTCTCGATGGGCTGGGCGGGACCGATGTGCACGCGGCTGCTTGCCGATCTCGGTGCGGATATCATCAAGGTGGAGTCGGAGACCCATTATGACTGGTGGCGTGGCTGGGAACCGCCGGGGGCATCCGACCCGCCAAAATATGAAGTGATGCCCGCCTTTCTCATCATGAATCGCAACAAGAGAGGCGTCTGCCTCGACCTTACCGACGAACGCGGACGTACACTTGCCGAGACGCTGGTGCGCCGATCGGACATCGTGATCGAAAATTATGCACCCGGAGTGATGAAAAAGCTCGGTCTCGACCCCGACCATCTGCTCGGGCTCCGTCCGGGTCTTGTCATGGTATCGATGGGCGCCTTCGGCGCCTCCGGCCCCTGGAGCTTCTTTCGCGCTTACGGTTCCACCGTCGAGCACGCATCCGGCATGCCCCATGTCAACGGCGAAGCCACCTGGCCGCCTGTCCTGCAGCATACCGCGCTCGGAGACCCCGTCGCCGGCATCTATGGTGCCATCGCCGCGCTTGCCGGCCTTCACGGAAGAGCGGCGCTTGGCGGTACATGGTTCGACCTCGGACAGGTCGAATGCTTGTTCCAGCTCGGCGCCGACGCCATCATTCGCGCACAGACCGAAGGCCCCCCGCAGCGGCTCGGCAGTCGTTCGACGCACCATGCGCCACGCTGCGTCGCCGCCGCGAGCGACGGCTATGTGGCGGCCGTCGTTCGGGACAGCGCGCAGTGGGCCGCTCTCACCCGCTGGCTGGGCAAACCGGAATGGGCCACGAAGTGGGCCAGCATCGCGGACCGCAATCTCCACGGCGACGCGATCGAGTCCGCGCTCCATGCGTCGGTGACATCGATGACGGCGGCCGAGGCAGCCGATGCACTCCAGGCCTCGGGCGTTCCGGCGGCACCGGTCAACAGGGCCGAAGATCTTCCCGTTGAAAGGCATCTCAGCCAAACGGGAGCCTGGACCCGGATCAAGCGCCGCTACGTCGGCAGCCACTGGAGTACTGCGCCGGTCATCCGCATCGATGGCCCCCGCCTGTCCATATCACGCCCGGCACCGACCTTGGGAGAGCATGGCGACGAAATCATGGCGATGCTCGCGGGTGCGTCGGTGTAATCGCTAACCTAGCCAAGGGGCGCGACGAAGCTGATCGCGCAAGCGGCACACATCAGGGTAGAATTATGCCGAAAACACCTACCCGAGGTGGTTCTCAATATCCTCCTTCAGGAGCTTGTCGACGATAATCGGCAACGGAGATTGGCCGTTGCACGAACCGCTATCGCGGATTGGCTTTAGCAGCGATGGAAAGCGGCCCAGCGAGCGCCGCGGCTGATTGAACGTCGTCTGCCATAGGCAGAGCTTTTCGACTCCTTCAACTGAGGAGTCGAACGATGAATGAGCTTATCCAGATTGGCCCGATCAGCCCACTGCGCCAGCGGCTGATCGACGACATGGCCATGCGCCGGTTTTCGCGCGAGACGCAGCGTAACTATCTGCGCGACGTCGGGCGGTTCGCGACCTGGCTGGGGCGCTCGCCCCATACCGCGACCGCCGAGGATATCCGGCAGTTCCAGTTCGAGCAGCACGAGGCGGGCGTACCGGCGCCGACGATGAACAGCATCGTCTCGGCGCTGCGGTTCTTGTTCACGCATACGCTCGACCGCCCCGACCTCGCGCGCAAGCTGGTCCGCACCAGGCAGGTTCGCAAGATCCCCGTCGTACTGACCATGGCCGAGGTGAAGCGGCTGCTCGATGCGACCCGCTGCCTCAAGCACCAGGCGGCGCTGTCGGTCGCCTATGGTGCCGGACTGCGTGTCGCCGAGGTGTCTGCGCTGAAGGTGACCGATATCGACAGCAAGCGCATGCTGTTGCGGATCGAGCGCGGTAAAGGCGGCCGCTACCGCAACGCGATGCTGCCCGAAGGCCTGCTCCTGTTGCTGCGCGACTGGTGGCGTGCCGGACGGCAACAAGGCATCCTCGTTCCCGATGGCTGGCTCTTCCCGGGCCAGAGCGCTTCGGCGCCGATCAGCACGCGCCAGCTCTATCGGATCGTCGTCGAGGCAGCCTAGGCCGCGGATATCGACAAGCGTGTCGGACCGCACACCCTGCGCCACAGCTTCGCCACGCACTTGCTCGAGGATGGCGTCGATATCCGCGTCATCCAGGTGATGCTCGGTCATTCCGCACTCAACACCACCGCCTTTTACACGAAGGTCACAACGAAGACGATGCGCGCGGTGACCAGCCCGCTCGACCGGCTCGCGCTGGTCGCGCCGGACGAAGAGGCGTCTGACGGCTGAAGCGATGCGCGCCTCTCTCGAGGTCGCCGACATCTTCCGTGCCGCGGGGCCTGCCTATCGCATGGCCCATGCCGGGCACCTCAGCCTGCATCAGCTCAAGATCATGTCGGCGATCGAGCATTGCCGCACCGCCGCGCTCGGCGGTCATGTCGAGGCCTGTACCGACTGCGGGCACTGGCGGATCGCCTATAACAGCTGCCGCAACCGGCACTGCCCCAGGTGCCAGGGCGCCGCCGCGCGCAGCTGGCTCGAAGCCCGCGAGGCTGATCTCCTCCCGGTCGGCTATTTCCACGTCGTGTTCACGCTGCCTGCCGAGGTTACCGCGATCGCCTATTACAACAAGGCGCTGGTCTATGATCTGCTGTTCAAGGCCGTCGCCGATACGATGCTCACCATCGCCGCCGACCCGAAGCACCTCGGCGCCCGGATCGGTATCACCGCCGTCCTCCACACATGGGGCTCGGCGCTCACCCATCATCCGCATATCCACATGATCGTGCCCGGCGGCGGCCTATCGCGCGATGGAACGCGCTGGATATCCGCGCGCCCCGCCTTCCTGCTCCCGGTCCGCGTCCTTGGTGCCCTGTTCCGACGCCTGTTCCTGACCCGGCTGCGCGCGCTGCACGATGACGGCAAGCTCGCTTTCTTTGGCAGCCTCACGCATCTCGCCGAACGGCGCGCTTTCCTGCGGCACCTCTCGCCGGTCCGCAAGAAGCGCTGGGTCGTCTATGCCAAGCCGCCGTTCGCCGGGCCCGAGGCGGTGCTCGCTTACCTCGCGCGCTACACCCACCGGGTCGCCATATCGAACAGGCGCGCCTGCAGCACGCCCGCAAGACCGGGGCGCCGGCCTTTGAGCTGCGTGAGGCTGAACCCAGCAAGGGCTTCGATCTTTTGCCCGCGCCGCAGCCGGGCGATCTTTTCTACGATATCGAGGGCGATCCGCATTACGAAGGTGGCCTCGAATATCTCCACGGTGTCTGGTTCGATGGCCAGTTCAAGGCTTTCTGGGCGCACGATCACGGTGCCGAAGCGCGGGCTTTGGCGGACCTTCTGGAGTTTTTTCGGCAAAGGCTCGCGGCCTGTCCCGAAGCGCGCATCTATCACTATGCGCCCTATGAGATCACCGCCTTGCGGCGGCTGACCGCACAATATGGAATCGGCGAGGCCTTTCTCGACCGCCTGCTGCGCGAGCGGCGCTTTGTCGATCTTTTCGCGGTGGTGCGCGGCGCGCTGATTGGCTCGGAAGCCAATTATTCGATCAAGTCGATGGAAGCCTTCTATGGCCGTGTGCGCGAGGGTGAGGTCAAAACCGCCGGCGGTTCGGTCGTTGCCTATGAGCGCTGGCGCGAAACCGGCGAACAAACGATCCTCGACGAGATCGAAGACTATAACCGCATCGACTGTATCTCGACCGAGGAGCTGCGCGACTGGTTGGTGAGCATCCGTCCCGCCGCGCCCTGGCCGGTACTTGCGGTGGATGCCGGCGACAAGGAAGTCGAGGAGGACGCCGATACGCAGGCGTTGCGCGCGAGGCTTGCCGCATCCGGTCTGCCGCAGGAGCGGCAAGACATGTTGTTCAACCTCGGCCTGTTCCACAAGCGCGAGGCCAAGCCGGCGCAATGGGCGGTTTTCGACAGCGCTGGCAAGGACGAGGATGAGCTGATCGACGATCTCGATGCACTGGCCGGTCTGGAAGCCATAGGTCCGGCAGAACCCGTCAAACGCTCGGTGCTGCGCCGCTATCGTTTTCCGCTTCAGGAGACCAAGCTGCGCGCCGGGCGCAAAGCGACGGTTCCGGTCATCGACGGACCGCCGGTGACTGTCAGCATCGAAGAGCTCGACCGCTCCGAGCGGATCATCGCGATCAAGGCCGGGGCGGCCAAGGCGCATCTTTTGACCGATCGCCTGACGCTCCACCCCGACTGGCCGCTCAATACGGACGTCATTGCCGCGGCCCTGCGTGATGTAATCGAGGATCAATGTGGCGTGCGCCGCCTGACCGCGCTCAATGATCTGCTGGCGCGCACGGCCCCACGTCTGGTGACGGGACCACACGCCGATCTGCTCAATGGCGCCGATCCCCTGACCGGCACGATCGCGGCGATCGCCGCCATGGATGGCACTGTGCTGCCGATCCAGGGGCCGCCGGGAACCGGCAAGACCTATGTCACCGCGCGGGCTATTCTAGCGCTGGTGCGCCAGGGGCACCGCGTTGGCGTGGCCTCGAACAGCCACGAGGCGATCCGCAATGTGCTGATGGGATGCCTTGCCGCGCAAGAAGATGGAGATCCTGTTCCGGGGCTGCGCATCGGGCACAAGGTCAGCAGCGGCGAAGACGGTTATCCGGATGACTGTTTCGGCGTCATCCGCGCGACGGCCAATGACGATTCCCTCTGGAGCCGCGCCCATGTGGTCGGCGGCACCGCCTTCTTTTTTGCCCGGTCGGAGCACGAGCAGGCGCTCGACTGGCTCTTCGTCGACGAAGCCGGGCAAGTGGGGCTGGCCAATATGGTCGCCATGGGACGCTGCGCGCGCAACATCGTCTTAGTCGGCGATCCGCGTCAATTGCCGCAGGTCATCCAGGGCGCTCACCCCGATCCGGCCAACCTTTCTTGTCTCGAGTGGATGCTGGGCGAACACGCCACCATCCCGCCCGATCGCGGCATCTTCCTGCCGGTCTCACGCCGCATGCATCCCGATGTGTGCGGGTTTATTTCGCAGCAGGTCTATGAGGGCCGGCTGGTCAGCGATCCCGACACCACCTTTCAGGCCGTGCGCGGGACCGGCTGTCCTGAAGCAGGTGCCTTCTGGGTGCCGGTCGCGCATGAGGGCAATGCCCAGATCGCGGCCGAGGAAGTCTCCGCCATTCAGGCGTCGATCGACGACCTGCTCTCAGGAACCTGGACCGATAAGGATGGGGCAACGCGGGTCCTTGAGCCCGCCGATATCATTGTCGTTGCGCCCTACAACGCGCAGGTCAATGCCCTGCAGGATGCCTTGCCTGCTGGCATTCGTGTCGGCACGGTCGATAAATTCCAGGGGCAGGAGGCACCCGTCTGCCTGGTGTCCATGACCGCCTCCTCGGTCGAGGAGACACCGCGCGGCATGGATTTCCTGTTCTCGCTCAACCGTATCAACGTGGCCGTCTCGCGCGCCAAGGGACTGGCGCTGGTGTTCGGAGCGCCGCGGCTGCGCGAAGCAAAATGCGAAACGGTCGAACAGATGCGATTGGTAAACACACTTTGTGCATTACCCAGCCTTCAGAACATTGGGGGATAGCTTTGGTTGAAGTTGAGGGTGACGACTGGCTAGTCATTCAGAAAGAATTGGCGCTGGCATTCGGAAAACGAGTTCCGGCGGGTTTTCTCATTCGCGCAGGCTCTACAGCGATGCGCAATGGGTCTCCAACCGTGAAACGAAATCGGGGGGAGCGGGATCGGCTCGTGCAGGAAGGAATCCTCGTTCCTGACGACAATCCAGCCCTGCTTCGTTTTACCAAGGACCATGTGTTCAGTAGCCCGAGTCTGGCGGCAGGCATCGTGATCGACGGAAATAGCAACGGAGATCATTGGAAAGAAAATCCCGGCGTTAAACGAAAGCGGCCCACCAGCGGCGAGCCAATATCTCGCCTTGACGTCGAGGCGGCGATGGACGCCTATGATAGCTACCGCCAGTCGGGCGAGCACGCCGCCATCTTTGAGGCCTTTGGCGAGCCGCGGGACTATTGGGTGCGCTCGACACGCGCGCGGCCGGGTCGCGTCTATCCGTCCAAGCCGATCGTCGGCTTCCTGCGCGGCAAGACGCAGCTCAATGGCGGGTGGGGACAGAAGGCCGATGCCGCGGCCCAGCTCCACAATGCGGGTTACATCATCATCGATGCCGATGACGCCCCGGTCACCCCGCCCGAGCGCTACGAGCATCTGATCCGCGACGCAGATCGCATCCGGCTCTGTGCGCGAAACTATTATGTCGAACCGGCCCGTGAGAACGGCGCGCCAGACATTGCAATCCGCGCCGGCGATCTTGGCCGCGACATGGGGCTACGCGACGCGTTCCCGGCGATCTGCAGCGCGCTCGGCGGGGAGAAATTTCAGAAGCTCGCCAACGTCCCGGCGCCCTCGCACACGCTGCCAAATCCTAGCAGTTCCACCGTTTTCACCTACCAGCTCGCCTCAGCGGAAGGGCACCAAACCATGACCTTTGAACCCATGACCGCGATGCCGGCGACCACCAATCTCATCCTTTACGGCCCGCCCGGAACCGGCAAGACTTATGCCACGGCCTGGGAGGCCGTGCGGCTTTGCCTGGGCGATGCCGCGGCCGAACCACTGCGCGATGACCGCGACGCCCTGATGGCCGAGTATCGCCGTCTTGCCGGCGAAGGACGGATCGAGTTCGTCACCTTTCACCAGTCCTTCGCCTACGAGGATTTCGTCGAGGGGCTGCGGCCGACGACAGGAGTCGAACAGGAAGGCGACGATGAGGCTGCCAGCACTTCGGGTGGCTTTAGTCTCAAGCCCCATGCCGGCGTGTTCAAGATCATCAGCGAGAGAGCGCGGCTCGACACCGGCGATGCGCCGGCCAAGCGGCTCGATCGCTCGCGCCCGATCTACAAGATCGCGCTCGGTCAGCGCGGCAGCCAGGAAGACCGGATCCGCGAAGGGCTCGATGGCGGGCTGATCCATCTCGGCTGGGGCGGCGATATCGACTGGTCCGACGAGCGCTTTGATGATTTCGAAGAAATCCGGAAAACGTGGAACGAGGAGAGGGATCCCGACGCATCCGGCAAGGACCCCAATATCGAGATGCTTTACGCCTTTCGCTCCGGCCTGCAGGTCGGCGACTATGTCGTCATCTCCGATGGCCGTGACAGCTACCGTGCCTTTGGCCGGGTGAGCGGCGAGTATTATTTCGATGCCGACGCCGATTTCCATCCACACCGGCGCAGTGTCGAATGGATCTGGCGCGATGATAATGGCGCCGAGCGCGCGCCATTCTACGCTCGTAATTTCCGTCGCCAGTCAGCCTATCGGCTTGATCCGGACCGGATCGACTGGGATGCGCTCGAAGCGGTGGTGATCGATCCCAATGCCGAGCGGCCAGTAGCCGGCGCGCGGCCGCATGTCCTGATTATCGACGAGATCAACAGGGCCAACATCTCAAAGGTGTTCGGCGAGCTGATCACGCTGCTCGAAACCGACAAGCGGCTCGGCTGTGAAAACGAGGTCCGGGTGCGGCTTCCCTATTCGGGGACGAGTTTCGGTGTGCCGGCCAACCTGCACATCATCGGCACCATGAACACGGCGGACCGGTCGATCGCGCTGCTCGACACCGCTCTGCGCCGCCGCTTCACCTTCCGCGAGCTGATGCCCGATGTCGAAGAACTGCGCCAGGCGCTGGCGGCCAGAGGGCTTGATGCCGCAAATCTCGAGGGGATCGATCTGTGCAAGCTGCTGCACACGATCAACGAGCGGATCGAATATCTCTTCGATCGCGAACACCAGATCGGCCACGCCTATTTCACCAGCTGCCGTGACCGCGCCGATGTCGAAGACGTCATGCGCCATAAGGTTATCCCGCTCTTGACCGAGTATTTCTACGAGGATTGGTCAAAGGTCGCCGCGGTGCTGGGCGATGGCGACGGCACCAATGGCTCCCATTTCCTCGAAGCACGGCGGCTGACGGCGCCGGCCGGCTTTGCCGACGATGAGCTGGGCGGCGACAAGCTGCGCTGGAGCGTCAAGGCCCGCTTCGACTTTTCGGAGTTTGCCGCCTGATGCCCGTTTATACGGTTCGGGAATGGGACAAGCTCGCCTATGGCGAAGGCGCGGGGCAGATTCCCGACGGTCATGCCGAGAGGCTGGCGGCACTGGCAGCGCGCTCGGCCTTTGCCGGACGCGGCGGCAGCGGCGTACTCGAACATGGCCGGCATGCCTTGCGCGCGCGCGGCGTGGTCGGAATTCTGGCAGCGGGCGATGCGAGCCTGGAGATCCTGCCCAAGATCGATGTGGCGCCCGGTGAAACA
This sequence comes from Sphingopyxis sp. CR5, assembly GCF_059693785.1. Classification (NCBI taxonomy): domain Bacteria; kingdom Pseudomonadati; phylum Pseudomonadota; class Alphaproteobacteria; order Sphingomonadales; family Sphingopyxidaceae; genus Sphingopyxis; species Sphingopyxis sp. CR5. The sequence continues at coordinate 21,970 of NZ_JCATIE010000002.1, forward strand.
ACCGATCACCAGAACGCGGCGATCCGCAAGCGCCTGGTGCATATGCTGGCCGTCGCGCTGGATTTGAAAATTGACCTCGGCGTCATCACCGATCTCGCCTGGCAGCGCGAGACCCTGCTCGAAATCCTGATCCGCATCTTTTGCGACAAGCTGACCAAAGCGCTGCGCAAGGGCATGCCGCGCCGCTATATCACTTGCGAGGACGATCTGCCGACCTTGCGCGGCCAACTCGATATCACCCGCCAGTTCACCCGCCATGCGGTCACCCCATCGTGCCTTGCCTGCCGCTTCGATCTTCTGTCCGAAGACACGCCGCTCAACCGGATCATGAAAGCGGCCGTGCTGCGCCTGGCGCGTCTCTCGCGGCGGCCCGCCAACCAGCAACGCCTGCGTGAGTTGGCCTTTGTCTATGCCGATATTACCGACGTGCCGGTGTCCGCGCTGCGCTGGGACCAGGTGGTGATCGACCGCACCAACCGGTCTTGGCAGGAGCTCTTCGCTATGGCCCGGCTCTTTTTGCAGGACCACTATCAGACGACCACCGGCGGCGCCGGCCAGGGCACCGCCATGCTGTTTGAGATGAATGCGCTGTTCGAGGAATATGTCGGGCACTTGATCGCCCGCGCCTTGGCAGGAACCGGGTTTACCGTTTCGTTGCAGGGCGGACGGCTGTTCTGTCTGAGCGCGCAGGACAGCGGGCGCGCCCTGTTCCAGACCCGGCCCGATATCCTGATCCGCCAGGGCGGCAGGGTCGTCCATGTCATCGACACCAAGTGGAAGCGGATATCCGCGCGGATCGATGATCCCAAGCAGGGCGTCTCGCAGGCCGATGTCTACCAGATGATGGCCTATGCCCAGCTCTATGACGCGCCGCGCCTGACGCTGCTCTATCCCCACCATCCGGGCCTCGGCGGTGATGACACGGTTCATGGGCGTTATGCGATTACCGGACACGCCACGATCCTGGAAACCGCAAGCATCGACGTCGCCAACAGCACCGATATTCTGGGGCGGCTTCGCCGCCTGATCCTGGGCGAAGAGCCGGTTGCGCGCCAACTGGCGGGATGACCCGCAGGCGCCAGTGATAAAAGGTTGAGCCTCGGACAGTGGCGTTTGTGACCGGTGTGCCGGTTGGCCAAGCCGGCACACCGGCCCAAGACGCGGGAGCGGTAATGCTTCCGCATGCAGCTGGACCTGATAGCGGCCAGCCTAGTGGGCTCCGTGCGGGTTCGCCGCCATCCCCACCGCCATGCTCGATCCGCCCCACTGTGCGGCGTCTCCCATGGTCCCCGCGCTTATCGGGTCCGGGTCCCCATCAACTCGTCAGGCCGGTTCGGATGCTCCAGCGAGGGTGTCGATCTCGGCGACCCGCTGAAACTCAGCGAGATATTCCTGTCGATGATGTGACAGCCAGCGAACGATCGCGGCGTTGCCGAGCAACTTCGCAAGATATCCGCGGGCAAGCGTCAGATGCAGATTGTCGATACCATAGCTGTCCTCGACCGACTTTATGCGTGTTTGCAGAACCGCCAATTCCCGTTCCATGCGGGCTATCTGCTGCCAGTTTGGATTTGGCACTGCGCCGTTCTTTCTCGGAGGTGGCTTGGCCAACTGGTCTTCCGGTGTTGCGGCGAGCAGAGCCCGGGCGAACATGACCGTGAAATTATTCTGTCCGATCATCAGATCGGCGGCCTCGATCTGCCGCAGTGTGGACATGCGCCGCAGAACGTCGAACACCTTCATGGAGCAATTGGTGTCCTTCAGGGTTTCCACGACTTCGCCGCAAATGCCGTCGAGCAGCCGGAACTTTTTGCGAACCGACTGGACCTCGATTCCCAGCGCTTCGGCTATCCTTTCCTGAGGCACGCCGCGCTCCATCGCGCGGGCGATCATCCGATGCTCCTGGACGGGAGGCAGGCGGTTGATCCGCTTGTTGTAGGTATAGGTTTCCTCGTCTCGGCCGATCAGGCATTCGACCGTGGGAACGCCGAGTTCCTTGAGCACCTCGATACGCAAATGGCCGTCGAGAAGAAAATAGCTTCCGGAGTTCTGGGGATCGGGGATTACCACCGGGGCTTCCACCAGGCCGACCGCCTTTATGGAACTGACGATCTGTGCATATTTCCTGCTTTGATGAACGCCTTCACGGAGCTTTTTAAGCGGCACGATGGCTTCAACGGGGACCGTTACGCATTCCCGGTCGAATGCAAGCACCACTCGCCCGTTGGCAATGGCGGCACCGTCTCCTTCGGTGCGCGTGGGCCAGTCACTCATCGACATGACCGGCCATCCGTGATTGCAGGGCTCGCGGCATCTTCTCGAGTCTTTCCGCCCGCAGCAATGTGCTGAACCCATCATCGGCAAGAAGGTCCTTCATCGCCTCAACGATGAAAAGCAGCTGCGTTTGAGCATAATCCGATTTCTTGACGAGCAGACGCTGCTTCTCTGCCTCGCGCTGATAAATTTCCATCAGGTCGTTGGCGGTCAGGCGCCGATTGCCGCCCTTCTGCCCAAGCCGACCTCGGGGTAGTCCTTTGTTGCGGTTACGGGCCCTCAGGTCGAGAAGCCTGCGCATCGCCGCGAGCTTCTTTCCGCGAAGATTCCCTTTATCATACGCGTCCAGGAGCACATCCTGCGCATCATCGGCTTCGGAGCGGGCGATCTCCATGGCGAGCGTAATCGGAATCAGGCCTGTCTCGACGGCTGCGAGCAGGCGCTCCTCGCCGCGCTCCAGCAACGACAGCACCAGGCTTACCCAGGAAGAACTGACGCCGATCTTCTGGGCGATTTCTGTTTCACTATGTCCTCGTGAACGTAGGGCGCCCACTTCCTTCATGACGTCGATGGGGCGCTGCACCGGGCGAGCAATGTTCTCCACCAGACTCATGACCAGACAATCGCTCTCCGGCGCTTCGATAACCACAGCCGGGATTTCCGTCTGGCCGAGCATCTGAAAGGCATCGAGGCGACCTTCGCCGCAAACCAGATCATAGCGCGGGCCTCCCGGACCGGTTCGACGGCTGACCGTTATGGGACGTTTGAGTCCGATGGCCTCGATATTGTTCACGATTTCCCGGTGCTGCCGCTTGTTCCGTGCCCGGGGGTTCAGCACGGTGATCTTGGAAATCGGGATCATTTCGATGTTCTGGGGAAGCGATGTAACCATCAGGCGGCCTCCGCTATGCTGACTGGGGCTGCGATCTCGTAGAGATAGTCGAGGCTTTCGAACCGGTAGGCATCAAGGGAGAGGCCGTTCTCCTCGGCAAGCTTCACGCGGTCGGAAGCGATGTCGATCCTGGGAAACAGATAATAATCAAGAGGCGCACGGTTCGCGGAATCCATCCGCACCACGATGGTGATGTCCGTGCCGAGGGATGTGTCAAAACGCAGTTTCCACCGGAGCAAGCCCGTGGGCGTCGAGGTGCAGCGGACGATGACCAAGCTGGCGCTGAATTCGTCGTTGACGATGATGCGACCGGTTTCTTCCTCTCGCTGGATTTCGCTGCCCATGCCCCGAAAGCCGTCCAGGACCTTATCGAGAACGTCGGGATGGAGATCGCGCAGGAAACGGTTGATCTCGACATAGCGATAATCGCGATCCGGCCTGAATCCGACCAGGCTGTAAGCGCGCAGGAGACTGCCGAAACGGGAATTGAAGGCACTGCTCGACGGCATTCCGTCACACTCGTCGATGATGATTCCGGAGAGCAGCCCCTCGCGTTCGTAAAGCCCGCGAAGGGCCGAGAGCATCTCATCGTCGGAAAGGCGGAAGGAGCGCGCATTGATGATTGCTCGGGCTGCCTCGAAAATGTCCCTTTGGACGATCGCCTCAAAGGCCCCTTGCGCGCGGATCCACATGTCGGGATCGTTGCGGACGCGCTTTTTCTTCAGCTTGAAGGAGCGCCGGTTCCAGACATTGTCGCCGACATATTTCTCATTGATCAGCAGCTGGTGGACCGTTCCTCGCGTCCAGGCACGGCCAAGGTCAGTTGGAATACCGCGACGGTTGAGGTCGTCGGCTATATCCTGCTCACCTCGCTTGTCGTGGACGAAGGCGCGATATACCTCGCGGACGATCGCGACTTCCTCTCCCGGGCCGGGTGTGAGGATCACCCGATCCGTCTGGATGCTCTTGTGCTCGCCGCGAGCCAGGGCGGCTTTGACGTTCCCATGTTCATCGATCAGAGTTCGACGAAGCCCAAAGCCCGCGGGACCTCCCTGTCGGTAGCCTTTCTCGATCAGGCGCCCCTGACCGGCGAAAACCTTGGTGGATAGCTCGCGGCTATATTCTCCAGCCATGGCGCGTTTGACGCCTTTGACGATCGTGGAGACCGGACTTCCATCATTCTCGAACTGCTCGGCGCAATACTCGACAGCGATCCCGGCGCGTTTGCAGATATATTCGTAATACGCGCTTTCATCGGCATCCTGAAAACGCCCCCACCGGCTGACATCATAGACCAGCACCATGGTGAAATCGGTAGTGCCGGCCTGGACGTCGTCGATCAGCTGCTTGAGTGCATCCCGGCCATCGATCCTGAGGCCGCTCTTTCCAGCGTCGGCGTAGGTGCGGACGATTTCGATCCCGCGAACAGCGGCATAGTGCCGAATTGCGTCGGCCTGATTCTCGGTCGAATACTTCTGATGATCGGTTGACATGCGGACATATTCCGCGGCGCGAATGAGCGGGCCTCCTTCTCCTTTCAGGTCAGGCTCAAGATCTCTCCATCTCGGCAACTTTGCCGCCTCCGATCCTTACAGCTCAAACACCTCAAATTGATCGCGGATTGCCGGGTGCCGTCGCGATTCGGCGCGCTCGTCCCGCTGGGACTATAGCTATCAAGGAGAGGAAAGATGTTGCCGAAAAAGGGCAAGAAGTTGCACCTCGACGAAGAGGATGTGGCTTTTGCCATGATGATAGCGGAAGCTCTGGATACGGATCTGGGGCGGACTCATCAGGGCGTAAAAACAGCTATGCGCTGGACCGGTGCGAGCGAGCGGAGCGTCAAGCATTGGTTCGCTGGATCGCATGCGCCGCGGGGGCGCCACCTGGTGGCGCTGATGCGCAATTCCAACCCGGTGCTGACCCGGATCCTGGTCGCAGCGGGACGACGCGACGTGTTGCTCGCCCTCGAGGTGGCGACGCTTCGATCCAGGCTTGAGGCTATGCTTGCGCTCCTCGATCAGTTCTCGATCGACGGCGCGCATGATCCGGCCCGCCGGGAAGCATAATTCCCGGCAGGGCGGCGCCAGCATCCCGGCCAACGCATGAAGAGCGGAAATAAATTCCCGTTATTGGTTTACGGGAATTCCGTTGGTATATCGGCGAAAATCGGGGCTTTGCGGCCTTCCGTGTCGAGCATCTGTGGCCGAAAACAGCCGATTTCCCGTTAAATTCCCGTCAAAACGGGAAAGGCGCACCAGAGAGCGGTTCGCAGGTGACTGGCTCCACCGCCATTTCGCGTCAGTTGCCGGCTGGCAGCACCGCCATCGAAATCGCCGACGGATAGCGGCGCGTATAGAAGACCGAATGGGTTTGCGTCCGATAGTCGGCGGGCTGCGCCTTCAGGATGTTCGGCACGAACGTCTGGGGATTGCGGTTGATCAGCGGGAACCAGCTGCTCTGGACCTGCACCGCGATGCGGTGCCCCTTGCGAAAGACGTGCGATGCCGAATGAAGGTCGATCCTGTATTCGAGGACCCGTCCGGGCGCGATTGCGCTCGGCCGTTCATAGCTTTCGCGAAAGCGGCCGCGGAACACGTCGTTCGCGATCATCCGCTGGCGGCCGCGCAGCGCCTGGGGCGTGCCGGCGTCGGACGGATAGACGTCGATCAGCTTGACCACCCAGTCGGCGTCAGAGCCGGTGGTGCTCGCAAACAGGCGCGCGGCGATATTGCCCGCAACGGTGACGTCTTCGTTCAGCGGCTCGGTTTGCCAGAACAGCACGTCGTCGCGCGCTGCAAACGGGGCCTGGTCGTCGGCGATCCACGTCGACCAGGTCGACCCCGGTGCCAGGAACGGCTTGAGCACGGCGCGGTCGCGATACGGCACGGGGTCGGCGGGGTCCGACACGAAGCGGCTCACCCCCTCGTCGGTCGCCGGCGGCTCGAACGACAGCGTCCCGTTGCCGTGAAAATAGAGGTTGCGCGCCTCGCTGTCCGCCGCCGGCCAGCGCGACAGCCGCTGCCACCTGTTCGTCCCGGACTGGAAAACCAGTGCTTCGGGTTGATCGAGCGTCCCTTCGCCCTTCAGCCAATAGCGGAACCAGGGAAGCTCGACCGCGGTGCGGAACCATGTCCCGGTCGCACTGCCAAGCTCGAAGGGGCCATAGCTGCTGCCCTCGCCGCGCCAGCCGCCGTGGTTCCACGGCCCGACCACCAGATAGTTCAGCCCCCGCGCATCGCCTTTTTCCTGGTTGGCATAGATGGTCATCGGGCCATAGAAATCCTCCTGGTCCCACCAGCCTGCGACGATCAGGTTGGGCACCGCAACCTTCGCGGGCATCATCTGCGACGTGCGGCTGGCGCGCCAGAAATCGTCGTAATTCGGATGCGAAACGAAATTCTGCCAACTCGGCATCGTCCGGCCCAGTTCGCGCCGGTCCATCGTCGCCAACTCGCCCTGCTTCAGGTACCAGTCATAGGCGTCGTCGGTCCCGAAATCGAAGATCGTCATCGTACGCCCGTCGGTTTCGAGCGCCGACACCCACGACCAGGCATAGTCGAGCCGGAAGGCGCCGTTGTGCAGGAAATCGTCGCCGATGAACATGTCCTCGGGCGATGCCTGCGAGGTCACGGCCTTGAGCGCGGGATGCGGCTCGGCGGTCGCCACCGCGGCGGTCCAGCCCCCATAGGACACGCCGAAAACCCCGACCTTGCCATTGTTGACGGGCAATTGCTTCACCAGCCAGTCGATCGAATCATAGGTATCCGTCGCCTCGTCGATCCCGTCGGGCGCGCTTTTGAGCGGGCGCAGGTTGACGAATTCGCCCTCCGAACCAAAGCGGCCGCGAATGTCCTGAAAAACGAAGATGAACTTGTCGGCCGCCAGCTCGGCATAGGCGCCGCCTTCGGACAGGCCGGTCTCGATGCGCTCCCTGGTGAAACCATAGGGCGACCGGGTCATCAGGATCGGCAGGGGTTCGGTCACCCCCTTCGGACGCCAGACCTGAGCGTGGAGCCGGACCCCGTCGCGCACGGGGATCATGACATCCTCGGCCTCATAGCCCGATTTTGCCGCCGGCGCCGCAACGGCAGGCTGGGCGATCGCCGCGGGCTGCAGCGGCGCAGGGCCGGCGATCGCCAGCAGCAGGGCCGACGCGGCCAGGCGGAAACGGCTCCAGGCTTCGGGCATCAGACTCTCCCCTCCGAATCGAACGGCATAAACATGAACGAGCAGCACGGGATTTCCAGCGCAAATTTTCCATTTGGGATATTATTTTCCGATTGGAGGCTCAGATCGCAAGCTTAGACGGTGGCATCGGCCGCGCGGATCGGGCACAAGAATCGCCTTGGCGCAACGCAGGGGGCTGGCTGGCCGATGGGGAAGCGACAGTGCGGGAACGGAACCGGCAACGGCTCCGCGGCCAAGCCCTGATCGATGGTGCTGCCCGATCAGACGGAATCCGAAACGCTGGCCGCCGCGATCGCGGGTGATCGCGACGCATTCGAGCGCCTGCTCCGCCGCCATTACGACCGGATTCACGGCCTTGCCTGGCAGATGACGGGCTCGCGTGCCGACGCCGACGATATCGTGCAGGACGTCTGTTGCCTGCTCGCCGACAAGCTGGCCGGCTTTCGCGGCGACGCCAAATTCACGACATGGCTGTTCCGCATAACGGTCAACGCGTGCCGCGACCTGCGGCGCCGGCGACGATCCTTTGCGGGGTTCGCCGGCCGCCTGACCGTGATGGCGGGGCTCGCGCGCGTACCGGACGGCCGCGACCTTTACGATGCGGTATGGATCGAAAGCGCGATATCCCGGCTGAAGCCCGACCTGCGCGACACGGCGATCCTCGTCGCGGGACAGCAGTTGACTCATGCAGAGGCCGCCGAAATCCTGGGCGTCGCAGAGGCGACGATATCGTGGCGGATGCACGAAATCCGGCGCCTGCTGGCGGGCGCGCAAGGCGGAAAACGCTAACGATCGATTATTCTCCCAAGGAAATCCGGAGATGGGGCGTCCCAGTTACATGCGGGCAATATCGCGCCGCACGCCTCAGGGAGATCCTTTATGCCCCGTCCCTATCTTGCCCCGGCCGCCGGACTGACGATCCTGCTGGCCGCCGCCTGTTCGAACAATGCCAGCCCCGACACGGCGTCGCCGTCGGCCGAGATTGCAGTGACCGCATCGAAGACCGCCAGCGCGGAACGCCAGCGGCTCGACGTCGCGGCCGAAGCCCAGGCCTATCCGGCTCCGGCCGCCCCGCCGCCGCCCGCCCTGATGGTGCGCGCCGCGCCCAGCGGGATTATGCCCTATCCCGGCGACCGGCCACCGCCCTATTATCAGGACGTCGGCCGCGACAAATTTACCGCGACCGACCAGAACAGCTTCAAGGTCGCGCAGCAGGACCCGGTATCGACCTTCTCGATCGACGTCGACACCGCGTCCTATTCCTTCGTACGCGCCTCGCTCGACCGGAACGTCCTGCCGCAGCCGGCGGCGGTGCGGACCGAAGAAATGGTCAACTATTTCCCCTACGACTATGCCGGGCCGACCGACGCGAGCCAGCCCTTCCGCTCGAATGTCGCGGTCTTCCCGAGCCCCTGGAAAGAAGGTCGCAAGCTCGTGCGGATCGGAATCAAGGGCTATGCGATCGAAAAGGCCGAACGCCCGCGCGCCAACCTCGTCTTCCTGATCGACACGTCGGGGTCGATGAACGCCCCGAACAAGCTCCCGCTGGTCAAACAGTCGCTCGCGATGCTTCTCGACCAGCTCGGCGCCGACGACCGGGTGGCGATCGTCACCTATGCCGGCAGCGCGGGCACCGCGCTCGAGCCGACCCCGGCGAGTCAGAAGGGCAAGATCCTCGCCGTGCTCGACCGGCTCGGCGCGGGCGGCAGCACCGCGGGCGCCGAAGGCATAAGGCAGGCCTATGCGCTTGCGGAAAGCAATCTCGATCCCCAGGGCGTCAATCGGGTGATCCTGGCCACCGACGGCGATTTCAACGTCGGCATCACCAATCAGGAGGAGCTCAAGGGCTATATCGAGCACGAGCGGGGCAAGGGCGTGTTTCTCTCGGTGCTGGGCTTTGGCATGGGCAATTATAACGACGCGCTGATGCAGGCGCTCGCCCAGAACGGCAATGGCGCCGCCGCCTATATCGACACCGTCGGCGAAGCCCGCAAGACGCTGGTTCAAGAGGCGACCTCGACGCTGTTCCCGATCGCCAAGGACGTGAAGATCCAGGTCGAATTCAACCCCGCGACCGTCGCCGAATATCGCCTGATCGGATATGAGACGCGCCTGCTGAATCGCGACGATTTCGACAATGACAAGGTCGACGCCGGCGAGGTCGGGTCGGGACAGACGGTAACCGCGCTTTACGAGATCGTTCCCGTCGGCGGACCGCGCACGATGGGCGACCTGCGTTATGGCAAGCCCGTACCCGCGCCGCGCGCGGCCGCGGCGAATGGCGAATATGGCTTTGTGAAGATCCGCTACAAACTGCCGAAATCGGATCGCAGCACGCTGATCTCGACACCGATCGACCGGCGGGTCGAGGTCGCACGGTTCGCCGATGCGCCGCGGGATGCGCGGTTCGCGGCGGGGGTTGCGGCCTTCGCCGAACTGCTTCGTGGCGGCCGCTACAACGGGGCGATGACCTATGACGATGTGCTGGCGATCGTTTCGGCGGCGCGCGGCGACGACGACTATGGCTATCGCAGCGAACTCGTCCAGCTCGTCCGTGCTGCCAGGACCGCGGGGTCGATGGCACGCCTCGACCGCTAGGATCGAGCCATCGGCGAGGCGGCGGCGCAGCACGGATCGCGCCGCCGCCTCCCAGCATCGACGCGCGCCCGAAACGGGCTATAAGATGATCGTCATGGCTGCCTCCCTTCCCCACCCCGCCGGCACGTTCGCCGACCGTCGGTCGCCGGCGTCGATCGGAGCGGCGGGACGATGAGCGCGGACGGGGACATCGGGCGGCTGCTTCCCGACCCGCCACCCCCGGCGCCCGCGCGCCGCGAAGCGGCGATCGCAAAGGCGGCGCGCCGGTTCGGCGGCGAGGCAAGCGATCCCCGCAAACCCGCGCGCGCGGCCAGGCCGCAGCGGGGCGTATGGGATAAGATCCGCCGCCCGCAGGTTCAGGCCATCGCCGCGTTCGCGCTGGTCGCCGCGATCAGCCTGCCGCTTGCGCGCATCGCGCTCGACCGGCCCTCGACGCTCGTGGAATCCCCGCGCGAGAAACCCGAACGGCGCGCGGCCGAACCGCGGATGGCCCGGCTCGAGATGACGGCCCCCGCAACGCGTGCAGTGGCGCCGCCGCCGTCCGATATCGCCGCGCCCGCGCCTGCCGAACGGGCCAAGGCGCCGCCCGCCGCTGCCCCGGCCGACGCGGATACCGCCAGCAACCGCGAAGCCTCCGCCGATGCCGCCCCCGCCAAATCCGCGCCCGCCAAGCCCGCGCCGCCGGCGGACCGGGCCGCCGCCGAGCCGGTCGAGATTGCGGTCACCGCGCAGGCCCGACGCGCCGCCGCGCGCGCGCCATCGCCGCCCGCCGCCTTCGCGCCGGCGCCAGCCGCGCCGCCACCGCCGCCGCTGGCCGAGAACAACATCGTCGTCACCGGTGCCGCGCGGGCTCGGGGAGCCCAGGCCGCGCGCGGCGGTTGGAACGCCTGCACGATCGACGACCCGGCGCACGACCCGGCCCGCTGCGCCGGGCTGCTCAAGGGCGGGTCGGCGGCGCAGCGGCGCGCCGCGCGAACTCATCTGGACGAAGGGCTGGCCGCTGCATGGCAAGGCGACCTCGACGCCGCCACCCTCGCCTTCGACCGGGCGATCGACGCGCTTCCCGACCAGTCGCTCGCCTATCTCAACCGCGGCCTCATCTTCGCGCGCCGCGACGACCTCGACCGCGCGATGGCCGATCTCGACCGGGCCGTCCGCCACGCGCCCGCCAGCGCGAGCGGCTATTATCACCGCGCGCAGCTCTGGCGCCGGATGGGCAAGCCCGATCGCGCCGCCGCCGACGAAGCGCGCGCGGTCGACCTAGACCCTCGCTACAAATCGGTCGTTCGCTAGGACGGCGCGCGGTCGTAGACCAGGCGGAATCCGACGTTGCTCGTCCCCAATCCCGGATCGCGCCCCTGCCGCGCCGCAGGGCGATAGCGCTGGCAATAGTTGGGCGCGCAAAGATAGCTACCGCCCTTCACCGTGCGCGACGGCATCCCGGGATTATAGGGATCATAGGCATGGTTCCGGTCGGGTCCTGTCGGGTTATCGCGGTCGGCGGGATCGTGGCCGGGACGGTAAAAGTCCGAAACGACTTCCCACACATTGCCAACCATGTCGTACAACCCGTTGGCATTGGGCTTGTAACAGCCGACAGGCGCCACGCCCTTGAACCCGTCGGTCGCCGCGTTGAAATTCGGGAAGGCGCCTTGCCAGCTGTTCGCTTCGGCCGGCTGGACATTGGCCGATCGCTTGCCCGCGCTCGCCGCATATTCCCATTCGGCCTCGGTCGGCAGCCGGCCGCCCCGCCATTTCGCATAAGCCGCCATATCGTCCCACGCCAGATGGACGACAGGCTCGTCGGCAACCTCGGCGGGTCCGGTCGGGCCATAGGGCTTCTTCCAGTTTGCCCCCGGGACATATTTCCACCAGTCGTTGTAATTGTTCGACGGGAAATCGGGCGGCGTGAACACCGCCGATCCGGGTTTCAGCATATCGGCGGGGATCTGGTCCGCGGGCACCTGGAACTGCTTGGGATCGACGGGCTTTTCGGCCACGGTGACATAGTTGGTCGCCTTCACGAAAGCGGCGAACTGGCGGTTGGTAACCTCGTGCGGGTCGATCCAGAAGCCGGCGACGCGCGTTTCGCGGACCGGTCCTTCCTCGGCATAGACATCGTCCTCGCCCATCGCGAACGTGCCCCCGGCCAGCTTGACGGGGGTATCGGCGAGCTTCGGGCAGCTACGCGGTTGCGCCGCCGCCTCCCGCGCCGCGTCGCCGCCTCTGTCGCCGCAAGCGCCGAGCAGAGCCAGCCCCATCACGCTCGCGGCGCTCGTCCAGATCAGCTTCGTCACGCCCACTCTTCTCCCCTTACCCCCGTGCAGGCTCCGACATTTGCGCGACGCTCCGCGCATAGCCGCGAAATCCCAGCGTCAGGACGATCGCCGCGACCGGCAGCGCGAATCCCATCACGACCGCCATCGAATAGCGCAGCATCGCATCGTCGCCAAAGACATGATCGGTCAGCAACGCCATCAGCATCGGGCCAAAGCCGAGCCCGGTCAGGTTGACGACGAAGAAATAGAGCGCCGTCATCCGCGCTCGATACTCGTTCGGCGTGATCAGCTGAAGGGCGACGGTCCCGACCCCGTGCATCGTCAGGAACGGAAAGGCGAGCGCCAGCGCCGCAAAGGCGAAGTTCGCGCCGGGCATCAGCGTCATCGTCAGGAATGGCGGCCCGCCAAGCAGGATCGACAGGCGCATGACGCGCAGGTGCGCGTCGCCGACACCGCGCGCGAACCAGCGGTCGCTGAGCGCCCCGCCCATCAGCAGGCCCGCCGCGCCGCCGGTCGCCATGATAATGCCGAACCACAGCCCGGCCTCGGTAACCGGCAGGCCGAAGCTGCGGGCAAAGAAGGTGGGTATCCACGCCATCGCACCGTACATGACGATGCCGATCAGCGACATGCCCGCGAACAGCGCGCCAAAGGCGGCGCGATGAGCCCGCAGGTGCGCGATCAACCCTGGCGCGGGCGCGCCAGAGGCCGCGGCCGCCGCACGCCCCCGGCGCAGCGGTTCGCGCACGGTGAACAGCAACAGACAGAGCAGCAGCCCCGGCGCCCCGACCCACAGGAAGATCAGCCGCCACGCCTCCATCGCGCCAAAAAACGGAATGACGACATCGGGCGCCGACAGCACCGCCTGGACGACGAAAGCACCGAGGATCAGGGCGATCCCCGACCCAAGCGGCACTCCGATCGAATAGACCGCCATCGCGCGCGCCAGCCGGTCCCTCGGAAAATAATCGCTCAGCATCGAAAAGGCCGCGGGCGACAGCGTCGCCTCGCCCACCCCGACCCCCATCCGCGCCAGAAAGAGCGCGCTATAGCTGCCGGCAAAGCCGCATCCCGCCGTCATCACGCTCCACAGGCCGACCCCTGCGACGATCAGGTTGCGCCGGCTGTACCGGTCGGCGATCCACGCGAGCGGCAGGCCGAGAAGCGTGTAGAAGAGCGCGAAGGCAAGCCCGATAAGCAGGCTGACCTCGGTATCGGAAATATCGAGCGCGGCCCGAATCGGCGCGACCAGCAGCGTCAAGATCATCCGGTCGACGAACGAAAGCGTATAGGCGAGCAGCAGGACGCCGACGACGTACCAGCTATAGGCCGGACGTGGCCACGGGGGATCTTCTCGCCCGATCGAGCCGGTTTCGGCCCCGCGCGCTCGCTGCATCTTCCCTCTCCATCCCGTCGCTCGCCCCCCTCTTGCACCGGGAAGACAACGAGCATATACAAAGCGAAATATACTTAGTTACCTAAGTAATCATAGGCCGCATAATGACGGTCCGGAAAAATAAAACAAGCGGATGGGAGAAGATCATGTCGAGGAATATCGAGCATAGCCGCGCCCTGCTGCTCGCCGGGGCCGTCCTTTTCGCGGTTCCGGCCGCGGCACAGGACGACGCGCGCGACGACAGCGGCGACATCATCGTGACCGCGCAGCGTACCGAACAGCGCCTGCAGGACGTCCCCGTTTCGGTCACCGCCTTCGGGTCCGAACAGCTTCGCGACAACAATATCGAGTCGGTTCAGGACATCGCCGTGCGGACGCCGGGGCTCGCGGTCAGCGCGGTCGACCCGATCAACACCAATTTCGCGATGCGCGGCATCGGCAGCGCGCCGGGAATCAGCCAGAATGCCGGCGGCGACCCGTCGGTCGTGGTCTTCGTCGACGGGATCTACGCCGGACGCGGCGGCACGCCCGATCTCGACGCGCTCGACCTCGAACGGGTCGAAGTGCTGCGCGGCCCACAGGGCACGCTGTTCGGCAAGAATGCGATCGGCGGCCTCGTCCAGTTCATCAGCCGCAAGCCCGACGACGAAGAGAGTTTCCATTTCGAAGGGACCTACGGCAACTACAACCGCTTCGGGGTGACCGCGCGCGGCAACATGCCGCTCAGCGACACCGTCTATCTGTCGGCCGGCCTGTCGCACAAACAGCGCGACGGCTTCGAATATAATGAAACGACGGGCAACGACGTCAACGACCTGAACCTGACGACGGGGCGGGTCGCGCTGCGCTTCGTGCCGACCGACACGCTCGACATCATCCTGCGCGCCGACGTCTCGCATCAGGATCAAAAGGGCAATCCGCGCCACAATAACTGCGATGCCAGCTTCGACGGCGGCATCCATTGCGCCGGCATCAATCCCGACCCGCGCGTCGTGAACGCCTATATCGACGGCGAGGTGAAGCGAACGATCCAGACCTATTCGGCAGAGGCCAACCTCGACCTGCCGTTCGGGACGCTGACGTCGCTCACCGCGCTGCGCAAGGTGAAGTTCAACTTCGTCACGCCCTTCTTCAGCAATCCGATCAACCCGCCGGCGCAGATCGAATCGACGAGCTTCGGCGAAGAGAACAACAGCCAGTTCAGCCAGGAACTGCGCCTCGCCTTCGACGCCTGGGCCGGTCGGTTGAAGGGTCAGACCGGCCTCTATTTCCTGAAAGAGAATAACGACCGCATCGAAGGACAGATCCAGGACTTCCCGACCCCGGCAAGCTCGGGCACCGGCATCTACCCGCAATCGGTCAACGCGCGCAGCTTCGCGATCTTCGGCCAGGTCGATTATGAGATCGTGCCGTCGCTCACCGCGACGCTCGGCGCGCGCATGACGTGGGAGCGCAAGAGCGGGCGCTTCGCCGGCTACAAGGCCGACGACGGCCCGGGCCTGCCGCCGCCGCTGGGCTCGCTCGCCGGCTACGACGTGACCGGCAAAAAGAGCTGGAAAGCCTTCACCCCGCGCTTCGCCCTCAACTGGAAGGCGACCGACGACGTGCTGCTCTACGCATCCGTCGCGCGCGGATACAAGAGCGGCGGCTTCCAGGGAATTTCGGGCACCGCGGCGGGGGCGTCCACCCCCTATGATCCCGAATTCGCATGGGGCTATGAAATCGGGGCCAAAACCGACTGGTTCGACCGCAAGCTGCGCCTCAATATTGCCGCGTTCCGCACCGATTATTCGGACCTTCAGATTTCGCAGCTCGTCCCGCTGTGCTGCGTCGTCGTCAGCAATGCCGCCAAGGCGCGGATCAAGGGCCTCGAAATCGAAACCGTCCTGCGCCCGGCCCAATGGCTGCAACTCGACGGCAGCTATGCGTATCTCGACACGCAGTTCACCGAATATGCGATCCCCGGCCAGGATTATACCGGCAACCAACTGCCGCGTTCGCCGAAGAACAAATTCAACGTCGGCGGCCAGATAGAGGCCCCGTTGGGCGATATGTCGGCCAAGCTGCGCGTCGACTACAGCTGGGTCGGCGACGCCTATTTCGAAGCGTCGAACATCCCGCAGCAGCTTTGGCCCGCGCATGAGAATCTCGACGCCCGCCTGTCGCTCGGGGGGCCCGGCGATGCTTGGGAAATATCGCTCTGGGGCAAGAATCTGACCGACGAGCTGGTGCCGACCTATGTCACCTACTTCGGCCCCTATCGCCAGATTCTCACGCCCTACGCCCCGCCTCGCACCTATGGCGCGACGGTCGCGTTCAACTTCTGACGGCGCCGCGGCGGGCCATTACCCGCCGCCCGCTTCCCAAAGGAACGATCATGCAGGAACCCGCCTTTCGCTATCTTTGTTCGTATCGCGCGGCCTTCACCGAGCCGCAACAGATGATCGGCAAGGCGCATTTCGGCCGCCGCATGATCGCCGCGCTCACCGGCGGAGAGGTCGAGGGCGAGCGCCTGCGCGGACGCGTGATGCCCAGCGGCGGCGACTGGGCAACGATCGACGACAACGACACGCTGCGCCTTGATGCGCGGATTACGCTGGAAACGCATGACGGCGCGCTGATATACGTATCCTATCGCGGCGTCCTCAGGCCCTTGTCGGTCGCGCACCGGCACGCGCGCAACGGCGGGCCACAGACCGATGCCGAGCGCGCCGAAATCTATTTCCGCACCGCCCCGATCTTCGAAACGGGCGACGAACGCTATGCCTGGCTCAACGACATCGTGGCGGTCGGAATGGGCGCGACGATCGGCGGCGCGGTGCGCTACGACGTCTTCGAGCTTACCTAGGGTCCACCTCCGCTTGGGCGAGATTGCCGATCACACGCAGCATCAGGCGGCGCAGGACCTCGATCTCCTCCTCTGAAAAGTCGCGCGTCGCGAGCGCCTGCACCTCGCGCGTCACGGGCAGCAGGACGCGCGCAAGCCGCCGGGCGTGCGGCGTCAGATAGACGAGCGTTTCGCGGCGATCGCGGCGGTTGACGCGGCGATGGACCAGCCCCGCGCCCTCCAGCCCGCGCAGCGCCACCGCCGTCGTCGCATCGCGCATCGCGAGCCGGCAGCTCAGCTCGTGCTGGCTGATTCCGTCCTCGCGCCAAAGCTGGCGCAGGAAGGTCCAGTGTCCGGCAGAGACGCCGTGCACGATGGTTTCGGCTTCGCGCAACGCCGAAAAGGATCGAAAGATCAGCCGGGAAAGATAGCCGAGACTGTCCGCGAAATCCCAATATTGGGTCCACTCGCACGGCTCCGTCTTCGCCAGCATCGCCCTTGCTCCCTAACGCCGCGCAACCTCCGCGACCGACCGCACCAGCTCGGTCATCAGCCGGTCCAGAACGGGATCGGCAAGGCGGCCCTCGCTGTCGAACGCCCGGTGCGCGTGCGGCACGCTGAGTTGCTCGGGCACGACGAAAGCCTGCACCGTGGTCAGGATCTGGCGCAGCTGCGACAGGCCGCGCAGACCGCCGAACGGGCTCGACGACGCCGATACGAGGCCAAAGGCCTTGCGCCGAAAGGCGCGATAGGCTTGCGGTGGCTCCTCCCCGCTCGGGCACGACAGCCAGTCGATCGCGTTCTTGAGCATCGCGGTAACCGACCCGTTGTGCTCGGGGCTCGCCAGGATGACCCCGGCATGGCCGCTGAAGGCGTGCTTCAGGGCGATCGCCTCGGGCACCTCGTCGACCGCCCGGGCGTCGGCGCCGAACAGGGGCAGCCGATAGTCGGACAGCGACAGGCGGGTCGTTCGCATGCCCAGGCCGCGCGCGGCGTCGGCGGCGCAGCCGATCAGCTGTTCGTTCAGCGAGCCGGGACGGATTCCCCCGGCCAGCAACAGCAGGTCCGCCGGCGCCGCCGCCATCGTCAAAAGTCCAGCGAGAGCTGCACCGTCACCGTCCGCGGCGCCCCGACCATCGCCATATGACTGTTGCCGCCAAAGACCGGGGTGTTGAATCCCTGCGTCGTCGTCAGCTTGTTGGTCAGGTTGCGCCCGACAAGCGCGAGTTCCCAGCGGCCGTCCTCGCGCCCGACCGCGAGCCGCGCATCGAGCTTGGTGAAGGCGCCTTGCGAATTGAGCGGGTTCATGTCGGGCTGAAAGAACGAACGCGACTGATGGTTCGCCGACAGCCGCGCGAGCGCATAGAGGCGATCCGATACCGGATATTTGCCCTCGACGAAGCCGCTCGCGGTCCATTCGGGCGCACGCACCAGGCGAACGCCGGCCAGGTTGTTCGTTTGCGGCGTGCAGGTTGCGGGCGCGTCATACAGGCAGGCGCCACCGGGATAATCCTTGTAATGGGCATCGAGGTAGCCAAGGCTGCCCCCGACCCGCCAGTACTCGCCGAGCCCGATGTCGGTGTCGACCTCGATCCCCTGCGCGATCGCCGACGCGGCATTGCCGGTGACGAAGGCGGTGCCGTTGTATTCGGACACTTGCAAGTTGCTGAAGTTGGTGCGGAACAGCGCGATGTTGAAATTGCCCTTGCCGTCCAGGAAGCGGAATTTTCCGCCGATTTCCCAGGACCGCGCCCGCTCGGAATCATATTGGAAGGTCGCGATGCCGTTCTGGATGTTATAGAGCAGCAACGCGTCGTTCGACACGAAGCCGCCGCCCTTGGTCCCGGTCGCGTAACTCAGGTAGACATAAGCGTCGCGACTGAATTCGTAGCGCGCGCGCAGCGAATAGTCCCACAGGCTTTCCTTGCGCGTTTCGTCGAGATCATAGGGCAGATAGGTCGGCGGAAAGACGCCGTCGTTGAACGAGCGCGCACGCCCGTCGCGCTTTTCGTGCGAATAGCGCAGGCTGCCGCTCAGCATCACCTGCGGGCCGACCGGCACCTCGACCGACACGAAGGGCGACAGCGAGCGGCCCGCCTGGTCGAACTGGCGCGTCGACAGGCCGTTGAGCGGGGCGGGGCTGCCCGCACTCGCCGCGTTGAACAGCGACGCCTGCTGGATGTGCAGATCGGTGTCGATATAGGTCAGCCCGGCGATGAACGATCCGTCGTCGCCGATCGGGCGCTGGGCGCGCACTTCCTGGAACAGCGAGTTCGAACGTTCGGTAATGTCGGATTCGAGGAAGGTCAGCGGTCCGTCATAATCCGAATTCACCCCGCCATCGAGTTCCTGGTACGCGGTGACCGAGGTGAAGGTCCAGTCGCCGGCGTCGAGTGTCATCGTCAACTGGGCCATCGTCGTTTCGGTATCGTCATATTCGGGGTTCACCGTCCGCGCCGCGCGCCGGAAGCTCGGATATTCGGGAACCTCCTCCCCCGAATTGCGAACCGCATCGCACAGCGCGCAGCCCGCATCGCCGATATAGTTGAACACCGTCGTCCCGCCGTCGATCCGGTTCGACGAATGCTCGACCTTGAGCAAGGCGTCGAAGCCGTCGGTCGGCTCCCACAGGATCTGGCCCCGTACCGCTTCGTAATGCGCGCCGTTCTGGCCTTTCCCGGTGATCGTGTTGGTCATCGTATCGCCGATCGCACCGGCGCGCCCGGTCAGCCGCACGCTGACCGTGTCGGAAACCGGCCCCGATATCGCACCCTCCAGGTTCCAGCCGCCATGTTCGACCTCACCGGAGGCGCGGAGGAATCCTTCGAAGTCGCGCGTCGGCCGCCGGGTGACGACGCTGATCGCGCCGGCGTTGGTATTCTTTCCGAACAGCGCTCCCTGCGGCCCGCGCACCACCTCGACCCGTTCGATGTCGAGCAGCGGGTTCTGGAACGCGCGCGAGCGGCTCAGATAGACGCCGTCGATGAACAGCCCGACCGATTGCTCGAACGACAGGTTGCCGGTCCCGGCGCCAAGCCCGCGCATCGTGATCGCGAAATTGCCGTTGGTACGGTCGATCTGAAGGTTGGGCACGCTGTCCTGCACGTCGTCGAACAGCAGGATGCCCTGCTTTTCGATCTGGTCGCCGCCGACGACCGCGACGGAGATCGGGACTTCCTGAAGCGTCTGTTCGCGGCGCGTCGCGGTGACGATGATCGCCTGCGGATCGTCGTCGCGCGCCGCCGCGCCCTCCGCATCCGCCTGTTGCGCAAGCGCAGGCGTCCCCAGGGCGAGCGCGAGCGCGCTCCCCCAAAACAATCTCGCAATGGTCATATCCCTCTCCCCAAGTGGACGGATCAGGTCAGCTTCAATGTCCTGTATTGCGAAGCCGGACCCGGATATTCGGCGCCGTCATCCGCGCCGATTTCGGCTGCAACGAGCGCATTGGTCTGGGAATTCAGGCGCTCGATCAGCATCTTGTGCGCGTCCGGCCGCCAGGCGAGATTGTCGATCTCGTCGGGGTCGGTCGCGGTGTCGTAAAGTTCGAGGTCGTTATAAGCGACCAGGTCGTCCCAGCGCCGCGGCACATGATGCTGCGCCGGCGCGAAATAGCGCGCGAACTTGTAGCGTCCGTCGTGGACGCCGCGATGCAGGCGGCGCAGCATCAGGTCGTTCTCCGCCAGCGGTTTCGCCTCGGTCACGCCCGGCGCCACGTCGGGCGCATTCCACCCATAGCGTACCGCATAGTTGAACAATATCCCGGCCGCATCGCGACCGGTGCGCGCCGTTGGCGACGCGACCGCCGCCGACAAATCATGCCCGGCGAGCGCCGGATGCCGCTCGCGCCGCTCGGCCTCCGACACCCCCGCCATCGCCAGGATCGTCGGCACGAGGTCGACCGAACTGCCGAGCGCCCGCGTCGACCGCCCGCCCGGCAGGTCGGGATGGACGACGATCAGCGGCACGCCGACATCCTCCTTGTAGATCGTGCCGCCCTTCTGCCGCATCCCGTGGGCGCCGGCGCGCTCGCCGTGGTCGGAGGTGAAGAGAATGATGGTATTGTCGAGTTCGCCCGACGCCGCGAGCGCGTCGAGCACCGTCTTCATGTGCCGGTCGGCGTCGCGAATGCAGTTCAGATAATAGTTGAGGTTGCGGCTCCACACCGCTTCGTCGCCGTGCGGCATCTTGCCGTAAAAGGCATATTCGCTCGCATTGATCGCGGCGTGGGCGCGCGGCTTGCGCGACAGGTCGTCGGCATGGAAGCTGCGCGGCAACGCAAAGCCCCAATCGCGGTCGTAGACCGGGTCGCCGGGGGCGGGCAGCAGCGGCGCGACCAGGTTGGGACGCATCCGCGTCTCCTCCCCCTCGCCGGTCGCGTCAAAGAACATGATATCGTGCGGATTGACGAAATTGACAGCCATGAACCACGGCGCATCCTCATCGTCGGCGGCATAGGCGCGAAGCTGGCCGACCGCTTCGGCGGCGGTCACGCCATCGTTGATGAACCCTTCCCACGTCAGGCCGACCCGCTCGCCGTCGAAATTATACTGGCCAAAGCCGAACGGCTCGAGCACGTCGACCGTATTGGGGAATATCCCGCCCGCGACACCGCGGAAATTCAGTCCCTTGTTGATGTTCGAAAGGTGCCATTTGCCCTTGTAGGTGGTGCGATACCCCGCCTGCCGCAGCATCGTGCCGATTGTCGGAATGTCGGGACTGAGCTCGGGATAGGGCGGCGAATTGGGGTTGGCATAGACGCCGGTATGCTGGGTGTGCAGCCCTGTATAGATGCTCGATCGCGACGGCCCGCACGGCGTCGTGTTCACATGGAAACGGTCGAACGATATCCCGCGTTCGCGCAGCCATTCGTGCGCTGGAAGCGGCAAGGACGCGGGAATGTCGGCGGGCGCGCGTTCCTGGTCGTTGACGATCAGCAGGATATTCGGCCGCGCGCGGCGCTTGCGGGGCTTTGCCGGTGTCGACGCCGCGGCATCGGCGCGCGCGCCGTGCGCCGCGACGATCGCCGCCGAGCCTCCGGCGAGCAACGTCCGCCGATCCATCTCCATTCTCTCCCGCATCTTCGCACCTCCCAATACCGGTTCGATGCCTTTTCTTAGTATTCTAAGATAATGCCTGCATCCATTTTTTTGTCAAGCATCTTGCGTATTATTTTCGGCCGGTCAGAAGACCGGCGTGTTGGGCGACAGCCCGATCAGCGAGCGGCCGAGCAATTCGGTTGCGGCGTCGAAGTCGTAGACGACGTGGCTCGCCATCACGTTGATGTCGCGCATCGCGCGCTGTAGCGGGCTCGATAGCATGTGCGCGCTCGATCCCGCGCCGTCGACGAGCAGGCGCACCGCATGGCGGCACAAATCCATGGCGAGCGCGACCTGCGCGCGCATCGCGATACGGTCCTCGTTGCTCACCAGGCCCGATCCCGCCGCTTCGGTCAGCGCGACGTTGCGGCGCCCGACTTCGCGCAGGATCATCTCGGCGGTCTGCGTCTTCGCGGCCGCCTCGCCGAGCCGCATGTGTGCGGAGGCCTTTTCGACCTGCTTGACCGTCGTGCCCAACATGGTGCGCACGCCAATGCGCTCGCGAAAATTCTCGACCGCCGACCGCGCGACGCCGACCGCCGCGATCGCCGCGGTGATCGCCAGGAACGGCGTCATCGGCATGCGGTAGATCGGATTGTGCGCGTGGATCGTCGCGCCCGGCGCACAGCCCATCCGCATCTCGCCCATGTCCATCACGCGATGTTCGGGAACGAAGATGTCCTCGCACCGGATGTCGTTGCTGCCGGTACCGGCCATCCCGTCGACATGCCATGTATCGAGCACCTCGACCTCGTCCGCCGGCAGCGTGAGGAACAGCTGCCGCGGCGGATTTTCACCGGGGACCATGCCGGTGATCATCACCCAGTCGGCGTGCATGATTCCGGTGCCCCATTTCCAGCGGCCGGTTAGGCGATAGCCGCCGTCCACCGGCTGTGCGACGCCGGGGGGATTAGTCGCACCCGGCGCGATGATATAGGGGAAATCGCCGCCGAAGGTTTCGTCCTGCAGCTTTTCGGGGAACTGCGCGAGCATCCAGTTATGTTCGACGCAAAAGGCGGTGACCCAGCCGGTCGAGGCACAGCCCTCGGCGATCGGGAGCATCGCATCGATAAAGCTGTCGATATCGAACTCGAGCCCGCCATAGCGTTTCGGCACGAAGTGATAAAATACTCCCGTCTTGCGGATCGCGCTCCATACGGCGTCGACGGGCCGGCGAAGTTCCTCGCACTCGGCGGCATGCGCGGCGACCAGCGGCTTCAGCGCCGTGGTCCGCCGGACCAGCTCCTCCGGCGTCAGCGCCGCCAGCTCTTCGCGCGAAAGCCAGTCGCCGCCCTTTGGAATGCGCCGGTCGGCAAAGGCTTCCTCCTCCGCGTGGCGCGCCTGAACTGCGATATTCATGACCATCCTCTCCCCAGCCGGCCGGAATCGGCCTGTCGGGACGAAGAATAGATAGACTTCTAATTATGTCAAGAAACTTAACAAAATATCGGGGCCAGCCTATCCCGATACGCCATCGATCTCCGCGGCGGAGATGACGTCTGCCGGGACTTTCGGCGGTTCCCCCCAATCCATCCGCAGCGCGTCGCGAAGCCCGTGATAGGCCGGCAGGCCGACCCGTTCGACCAGCTTCAGCTCAAGATAATGGAGGATTTTCGACGCCGCGCGCCGCGTCTCGTTCGCTTCGTCGGCAAAGCGCACGATGCGCGCCCGCCGGTCGTCGGGATCCGGAACGATCTCGACGATTCCCCGCGCTTCGAGTTCGCCGAGCATCAGGCTGATCGCCTGGCGCGTCACGCCCAGATTGCGGGCGATCCGCGTCGCGCGGTGCTCGCCGGCCGAAATATTGGCGATCAGCATCGACTGCGCGCGCGTCACATTCGGGATACCGGCTTCCTTGAGCGCCGCCTGAAGCGCTTCGTCGAACCAATAGAGCGCGCTCAACAGGTTCATCATCAGATAGGGGCTGTGCATCGGGACGCCTTCAAAGGGATATCGGACAGGGGGCATAATATGCCCGCCCCCGTTTCGGCAACCGCATGTGCGGCCGGCGCCCCGGCGCGGTCAGTAGAGATCGTCCTTATAATCCTTTGCCAGGCTGTTTTCCAGGAAGCCGGGGACCGATACCGCGGCCGCCGACGCGCGCGCCGCCAGCGCCGCATTCGGGCGCACTCGATCTCCGTTCGCGCTTTATAAATTATTTGCAAATGACTCGCAATAACATCATAGATCCTCTCGATCGCGAAAATCAGGAGGACGATGTGTACGATCTTGTCGACCGGCCCGTCGAGCGGCTGAGCAACAGCGGGCGGTTCCTGTTGTGGGCGATACGCGGCTGGACACAGGCGGCCGAGCGGCGCGACTGTCCGCCGCGGGCGCTGCACCGCGGGTTCGCCCTGATGGGGGCACATGGAGTGCTGCCCGATTTCCACATCGCGATGGCGCTGCTCAACCGCGACGCGCTGGCCCCGATGACCTTCGCCCCGATCGCCGGCTCGCGGATCGTCGAGGACGAAGCGGTGCTGCTCGCGCTGTGGGGCGATGCGGCGCGCTGGCGGCCCGAACGGGCGCAGGACATGCTCACACTGCTCGTCGGCCGCGGCGCGGTGGTGCCGCTCGCGACCGCCATCGGCAATGCGACCCGCGGCTTCGCAGGCGTCGGCCTCGACCTCGGCGACCTCGCGCCTCTCTCACTCATCCATCAGGAAAGATCCCGTCCATGAGCGACCGTATCGCTGCCGCCGCCAGGCTGGCCCCCTCCGCCTCGTTGACCGTCGAGCAAGTGCTGCGCGTCCACCATTGGAACGACCATCTGTTCAGTTTCTCGATCAGCCGCCCGCCCGCCTTCCGCTTCCGGTCGGGCGAGTTCGTGATGATCGGCCTGCCCGGCGAGGGGCGGCCGCTGCTGCGCGCCTATTCGATCGCCAGCCCCGCCTATGCCGACGAACTGGAGTTCCTGTCGATCAAGGTTCCCGACGGGCCGCTGACGTCGCGCCTGCAAAAGGTCCGGCCGGGCGACGCTCTCTATCTTGGCCGCAAGCCGACGGGGACGCTCGTCGCCGACGCGCTGCGCCCCGGCAAACGCCTGTTCCTGCTGTCGACGGGGACCGGCCTGGCGCCCTTTCTCAGCATCGCGCGCGACCCCGACATCTACGACCGCTTCGGCCAGGTCGCGCTGGTCCATTGCGTGCGGCAGATCGGCGACCTCGCCTTTCGCGACGCGCTCGAAAGCCAGCTGGCGGGCGACCCGCTGGTTCAGGATCAGGCGCTGCTCCAGTTCCATTATCTGCCGACGGTGACGCGCGAGCCGTTTCGCACCACCGGGCGCATCGACGCGCATGTCGACAGCGGCCGGCTGTTCGGCCACCCGCTTACCGGACCTGCGGCGTTCGACCCCGCTACCGACCGGATCATGCTGTGCGGCAGCATGGCGATGATCAAGGGGTTCCAGGGCCGGCTCGAAGCCCTCGGCTTCGCCGAAGGCTCGAACGCCGCGCCCGGCGACTTCGTGATCGAGCGCGCCTTCGTCGGTTAGAGTCTGATTCAGCTTCGCTGAATCGCGCGGCACCGGCCCGCTCCCCCACCCGGCCTCCCTGACGATAGCAGGCTATGGGAGGCCGGGTGGGGGAGCGGGCCGGTGCCGCCTCCACGTTAGTGGATCAAACTCTAGCGCAGCGGCAGTTCGGTCGTCGACTTGATCTCCGACAGAGCGACGGTCGAATTGATCTCCTGCACCCCCGGCAGCTTGCTCAACTGCTCGAAAAAGAAGCTTTCATAGGCGTCGATGTCCTTCGCGACGATGCGCAGCATGAAATCCATCGAGCCCATCAGCACATAGGCGTCGAGCACCTCGGGAAAGGAGCGGATCGCCGCGCTGAATTCGTCGAGGTTGGCGCGCCCGTGGGCGTTGAGCTTCACCTGTGCGAAGACATGCGCGTTGAGCCCCACCTTGCGGCGGTCGACCACCGCCACGCGCTTGCGGATATATCCCTCGCGCTGCAACCGGTCGATACGGCGCCAGCACGGCGACGGCGACAGGCCGACGCGCTCGGCGATCTCGGCCGTGGTCAGGCTTGCATCGCCCTGCAACTCGCGGAGGATCTTCACTTCAAACGGATCGAGACCGGTCATTCTGACCTCTTACACGCATTTTTTGGGAATGAATATCCTCAAAACTGCGCGATATGTGCGAAGTTAGAGAAAGTTTCTCCTCTCCTCCGGTGCAACAATGCCCGTCACTATCCAGAGGAGAAAATCATGGTTGCCCGCCCCACCCGCCTGACCCCGCCGGTCGAATGTATCCGGCTGTTCGACGCCGATGCCGGGCTGGACGGGTTCATCGCGATCCACTCGACCGCGCTCGGCCCGGGTGCAGGCGGGTGCCGCTTCTGGAGCTATGCCGATGCCGACCATGCGCTCGCCGACGCGCTGAGGCTGGCCGAAGGCATGAGTTACAAGAACGCCCTCGCCGGCCTGCCCTTCGGCGGTGCGAAGGCGGTGTTGCGCAAGCCGGCCGGCGGGTTCGATCGCACCGCGCTGTTCCGGGCGTTCGGCCGCGCGGTTGAATCGCTCGGCGGGCTGTACGTCACCGCCGAAGACGTCGGCACCTCGGTCGCCGACATGCAGGATGTCGCGAGCACGACCCGCCACGTCGCCGGCTTGCCGCCCGCAAACGGCCGCGCCGGCGGCGACCCGTCGCCGTGGACCGCAAAAGGCGTGTTCGAATCGATGCGCGCCGCCGCGCGCCACGCGCTGGGCAGCGATCTCGACGGCCTGACCGTGGCGGTGCAGGGAACGGGCAATGTCGGCGCGGACCTCTGCCGCCGCCTCGCCGAGGCGGGAGCGAACCTCGTGATCGCGGACCCGAATCCCGCGCGCCGCGACCGGCTTGCCCATATCCACGGCGCGCAAATTGTCGACGTCGATGCGATCGCCGCGGTCGATGCCGACATTTTCGCGCCCTGCGCCCTGGGCGGCGCGCTGACCGCCGAAACGGTCCGCACGATGAAGGCGCGGCTGGTATGCGGCGCCGCGAACAACCAGCTTGCGAGCGCCGAGGTCGCCGACCTGCTGCTTGCGCGCGGCATCGCCTATGCTCCCGATTATGTCGTCAATGCCGGCGGCATCATCAACGTATCGGCCGAATATCTGGGCGAGGACGAACGAGGGGTCGACGCGCGCGTCAGCGCCATCGCTCCCCGCGTTGCCGCCTTGCTCGACCGCTCGGCGCGCGAGGGCCGTTCGCCGGCGGTCGTCGCCGACGAAATGGCCGAAGAAGCCATCGCGACCGGCCAGCGGGCGGCCGCCTGACATGCACCTGTTTCGCATCGATGCGCTCGCCGATCCCCAGTCGCTCGCCCGCGTGGCAGGCTTTTTTGCCCAGCGGTCGATCATTCCTTCGGGAATGTCGGCGGCGCGCGACCAGGGCTGGATGCGGATCGAGATCAGCGTTGCGGGGCTCGCGTCGCATCAGGCGTCGGTGATCGCCGCCAAACTCGGAGAGGCGGTCGCCGTCGCAGCGGTCGAACTGGAGGAACGGATGGAATTGGCGGCCTGACCCCGACCGCTTACGTCCCCTGTGCCGCCAGAACGCGCAGGATGTTGCCGCTCCACATCTTTTCGAGGTCGGCGTCGGAATATCCGGCTTCCTTCAGCCGCTCGGTGACCTTGGGCAGCGCCGAGATATCCTCGATGCCTTTCAGGCCGCCACCGCCGTCCCAGTCGGCGCCGAAGCAGATATGGTCGACGCCGCCGATCTCGATCGCGCGCAGCACCATCTTCATATAATCCTCGAAGTCGGCCGCCCACATCTGCTCCGTCTTGTCGAGTTCACGCCACTGGCGCACCAGATCGGCCTGCGCTTCGGGGCTCAGATCGCCGATATGCTCATATTCGCCGAACAGCTTTGCCCGTTCGGGCGACAGGTTCATCTCGGACATATAGATGGTCGAGATGCACATCGCCCCGCCCTTTTCGGCGAGCTTTTTCAAGCGGCCCTCGTCCAGGTTGCGCGGGTGGTCGTGTGCCGAGCGCAGGCTCGAGTGCGACAGCAGGATCGGATATTTCGACAGTGCGAGCAGCTGGTCGAACGTCGCATCGGACGAGTGGCTAGCGTCGATGACGATACCGAGCCGGTTCATCTCGGCCACCCATTTCTTGCCCAGCGGGCTGAGCCCGTTCCATTTCGGCTTGTCGGTCGCACTGTCGGCGAACTGGTTGTTGAGTCCGTGGACCGGCCCCGCAAGCCGCACCCCCTTGTCGTAAAACTCCTTGAGGAGCGACAGGTCCTCGCCCAGCGGATAGCTGTTTTCCATCGACTTGAAGGCGATCAGCTTGCCTTCCTTGTTGAGTCGCCGCGCGTCGTCGGCAGTACGCGCGGCGCCGATGACATCGCTGTTGTCGGCGATCATCTTGTCGATCTCGTCCGACCGCTTGCGGGCGTGCGCGAGCGCGTCGGCATAGCCCTTTGCGGTCAGCGGCCCCTGGTCGGTGTATATCGCAAAGAAGCCGCCATCGAGATTGCCGTCCTTCATGCGCGGAATGTCGAGCTGCGACAGGTCGGTCGCCAGTTCGTGCCGGTCGGCGAAGCTCCAGCCGGCGCGCGAGAAGTTCATCGGCGAATCGAGATGCGTGTCGAGCGTCAGCAACCGGCTGTGCAGCGGCTCGGCCTGTGCCGGCGCCTTGTCGTTCGCGCCCGAGCAAGAGGCGAGCGCCGTTGCGGCGAGCAGGAATGCGAGCGTCTTCATTTCTTGTCCTCCACGGGTTTCAGGTCGAGGTCCTGATAGTCCCAGCTGAAATCGGCAATCTTGCTGACCGGCTTCATCGTCACCCCGGTGACCTTGCCGTCGGCGTCGAGCGCGAAGGTTACATAGGCGGGTTCGATCGCCGGATCGTCGAAATCGGTGACAAAGCTGTCATATTGCCAATGCTTGAGCCGTCCGGCCATGCGCGGCGTCGAGGTGAAGTCGATCGTCAGCCCCTTCGTCCCCTGTGCGATCACCACGTCGCCGTACCACGGATCGCGATAGCGTCCCGCATAGCCGGCGAGCTTCAGCGACGGCCCGACCTTTGCCGGCGAAGCCTTCGCCTGTTTCAGGAATTCCACGCCGCCCGCGAGCCGCGCCTGGTACCAATCCTCCCACTTGGTCGTCCAATCGAAGTCGGGCTGATCAAGATAATGGTCGAGCAGGTCGTATGTCAGGCCGAGCAGCATGCCGCTGTCTTCGCTGTTCATCATGATCGCAAAGCCGACATTCCTGTCGGGGATCATCACGACGCGGGTGATCGACCCAAAAACGCCGCCGCCATGCTGGATGATGCGATGACCGCGATAGTCCTGCACCTGCCAGCCGAGCGCATAGGCCTGCTGCGTCGGCTGCGCGGGTTTCAGTGCCTCGGGCAATTCGGTGATCGGCATCGGCGTCACCGGGGTCCACATCTGCTTCGCCTGCTCTTCGCTGAACAGGCGCCCGCCGCCGGGCAGCGCGCCGTGCGCGAGCTGGATCTTGAGCCACGCCGCCATGTCGTCGGCGCTGAGCGCGAGCCCGCCTGCGGGCGCGCCGTTGCGACCGAGTTCGTCGCGTTCGTCGAGCACCTGCTGCGGCCCGACGCCGCGCAACGGCCCCGACAGGCGCGCGTGCGGCCATGAGCGGTCGGGGGTGCGGAAGCGGTCTTCGCTGTCGCTCGTCGCATATTGCATCCCGCCGGGGCGCAACACGCGCTCGCGGATGAAATCCTCCCAGCGCTGGCCGGTCACCTCTTCGATCAGCTGCCCCGCGACCGAATAGAGGATGTTGTCATAGGCATAGGCCGACCGGAAACTCGTCTTGGGCTTCAGGAACGCGACGCGTTCGACGGT
The DNA here is from genome assembly GCF_059693785.1 of Sphingopyxis sp. CR5. Taxonomy (NCBI): domain Bacteria; kingdom Pseudomonadati; phylum Pseudomonadota; class Alphaproteobacteria; order Sphingomonadales; family Sphingopyxidaceae; genus Sphingopyxis; species Sphingopyxis sp. CR5. Next base: position 51,336 of record NZ_JCATIE010000002.1, read on the forward strand.
CTGCTTGCGCGTCAGATAGGTGCGCGGCACGAACATCAGGTCGCCTTGGCCAAGCCCCAGGCCGCTGTGGTGGACGAGGAGGTCACGAATGGTGATCTCGCGCGTCACCCACGGGTCGTACATGCGAAACCACGGCATATGCTTGATCACCGGATCGTCCCACGCGATCTTGCCTTCGTCGACGAGCACCGCGAGCGCGGCGGCGGTCATCGCCTTGCCGGTCGACCCGGTCTGGAACAGCGTCTGTGCATCGACCGGCGCGGGCTCGCCGAGCTTGCGGACGCCCCAGCCGCGCGAGAGCGTTGTCTGGCCGTCCTCGACGATCGCGATCGACACGCCGACCGCGCCGATCTTCTGGCGCAGCGCCTCGACGCTTTCGCCGATGTCCGACGGCGGTTCGGCCCAGGCGGGGGATGACACCGCAAGGAACAGCGATGCGGCGAGCACGCGAGCGGATTTCATGGGCGGACCTCCTGTGGTGCGGATGCGCGCCCCTTGACGAGGCGCCAGGTGCCGATGCCGAGGAGCGGCACGACGAAAGTGGCAAGGAAGAGCCAGGCGAGGAAGCGGTAACCGCTGGCGATCAGCTCGACCAGACCGACACGCGCGGCGACGAACATGCAACCGGCGAGGATCGCGGCGCCGATCAGCGCACGAGCCCCCGGTCCCGGCGCTGCGCGCCCGCGTGCCTCCATCGCCCCCGCGATCCTTTCGTTGATCGCATGGATCGCGCCGACGCCGCTTTCGAGGAGCGCCGTAAAAATCATCAGCTGGAAGACGATGTGAAATCCCGGGACCGCCATTTGGCGCAACAGGAAATCGGATGGCAGGGTCTCGTCGCCGATCGCCGGATAAAAGGCCATCATCGCGACGAAAAAGAGGATCGCGGGCAGCATAGTCAGCGGCCCCGCGATCACGCCGGCGATGACCGCGTCGCGCTGGCTGGTCAGGTGGCGCAGGATCGGCAGGATCACGACCGCACCGACGATGTTATAGCTGGCGTAGGTGATGCCGCCTGCCATCCAGCCCGCCGCTGGCGGCGGCGCATTGGCGAAGCCCTGTTCGATCAGGCCGCCGAAGCTGGTCAGCGCAAAGACGATGAACATCGCGTATATCGCGTAGATCAGCATCGAGGCATATTGGAACAGTCGCTCGACCGCCGCGGTGCCGAAGGCGGTGGTGACGAGGATCGCGACCGCGAGCAGGATCGAGCCGGCGAGTTCGGGCCAGCCGAAGGTCGCGGCGCCGATGGCGCCGGCGGCGGCACCGAAGACCGCAAGGATCAGGATCACGAAGATCAGGTAGGCGGCCTCGAACACTCCCCAGAATGGGCCAAGCAAGCCTTTGAAAAAGCTGCGATAGTCATAAGCACCCATCGCGCGCGCCAGGGTGAAGGTCAGCGCCGCGACGACGCTCCAGATCAGCGTGGCGAGCAGCATGCCCGCAAGACCGCCCCACGGCCCCGACGGCACGAAATATTCGGCCAGCTCGCGACCCGTCGCATAGCCGCCCCCGATGATGACGGCCTTGAGAGCGAAACCCGGCAGCAGGAAGCGCTGGAACCAGCTTCCCCCGCCGACGGCTTCGCCGGCGCTCATGCGAGGCAGCTGTCGACGAGCGCCGCGAAGGCGTCGCCGCCGCGGATCGGGTCGGCGACGGGCAGCCCCAGCCGCCGCGCCTCGGCCCCCATCAGCGCTTCGGCCTCGCCCGCCCCCAGGCTGGAGGTGTTGAGGCTGACGCCGCCGCAGCGGATCGCCGGGTTGGTCCGGCCGCCGAGCCGTATCGTCAGGTCGATCACCTCTTCGACCGACGGCAGGGCGAAGTCCTCGAGCCCCAGGATCACCTTGCGCGACGGGTCGTGGCAGACGACGAAGACGTCCGGCTGGCTGCCGTGGAGCAGCCCCATCGATACCGCGGCGTAAGCAGGATTGAAGATCGATCCCTGTCCCTCGATCACATCCCAATGGTCGGGCGCGGCGTCGGGGCTGAGCACCTCTGCCGCCCCCGCCTCGAAATCGGAGATCACCGCGTCCATCGGGATGCCGCCGCCGGCGATCATGATCCCCGTCTGGCCCGTCGCGCGGAAATCGGCGGCAAGACCGCGCTCGACAAAGGCGCGGTGCAGCGCCAGCGCGGTGTATTTCTTGCCAAGCGCGCAATCGGTGCCGACGGTGAGCAACCGCTTGCCGCTGCGCTTGCGCCCGGTCCCGATCGGCAGACCCGCTGGCGGGGTGCGGACGTCGATCAACCGCCGCCCCGTCCGCCGCGCCGCATCGGCGAGCGCGGGAACGCTCGCAAGGCGGACGTGGAGCCCGCTGACGATATCGAGCCCCGCCTCCATCGCTTCGATCAGCGCCGCGACCCAGCTGTCGCCGATCACCCCGCCCTGGTTGGCGACGCCGATCACGACCGACCGCGCGCCGGCGGCGTGCGCCTCTGCCGCGGACAGCCTGGGCAGCCCGGTCGTGACGGTGCAGCCGGGCACCGCCATTTCGCCGACGCAGCGATCGGCCGCCCAATCGGCGAGCCCGAAGGCCGTCTTGGCGAAACTCGGCTCGGTGGTGTCGCCGAGAAAGAGCAGATAGGGCTGCGGCAGCGTCATCGCGTCGGCGAGCCTGCCGATGGGGGCATTCATATCATTCACTCCAGACGCCTTCAGAAGGCCATGTCGAGCGCCACGCCGACCGTACGCGGTTGCAGCGGCGAGATGGCGAGGAAACTCGGCTGGTTGAGCCCGTCGGCCATGGTCGTGCGCGCCAGCTCGCCCTTGTTGTCGAGCAGGTTGCGCGCATAGGCACGCAGCGTCCAATGGTCGTCGAAGGTCACAGACGCATTGAGATCGACCGACGTGTACGGCCGGGCGCGCGCGACGAGCGGGTCGCTCTCTACGAGCGACAGGCGGCTGCTGGCGTGGCGGACGCCGGCTCCGAAACTGCCCTTGTTGCCGCCGCCGAGTTCGAACTCGTAATCGGCACGGAGCGCGCCGCTGAACGTCGGCACGGCGGGCAGGCGGTCGCCCTTGACCCCGCTGATCTCCGGCACGTCCTCGCTGAGCGAAGCGTCGGTATAGCTGCCCGTCGCGGTAAGGGTGAACCCCGGCGCAGGCCGCAGCGCGACCGTGCCTTCGAAGCCCTTGCTCGTCGCCTTGCCGCCATTCGCCCCGCCCGACACGCCGCCGAAGGCCCGCGTGACCTGGATATCGGTCCAGTCCATCCAGAAGGCGGCGACATCGAGCGACAGAAAGCCGTCCGCCACATCGCCCTTGAAGCCGATTTCGTAATTGGTCATGCGGTCGGCATCGACGCTGGGCGGAACATTGGGGACGATGACGTTCGGGCCACCGGGGCGATAGCCGGTCGCAACGCGGCCATAGAGCATCGCATCCTCGTTGAGGTGGATCTGCGGGCTGACCGAAAAGGTCCACACGCTTTCCGCCGACGTGCCGGGGTCGTTGGCCGAGGGCACAATCGCGCCCTCGCTGATCTGGCGAAAGGTCTGTTCGTTGCGCGCCCAGCGCAGGCCCGCCGTGATTTCGAACATGTCGCTGAACTTGAAGCTGCCGTTGCCGAAGACCGCATATTCCTTGTAGGTCGCCGGCAGGCCGACGATCGCCAGCGGATCAAGCGGCGCGATCACGTTCCCATCCATGTCGTACGAGCGGACGAGCTGGGCGTTGCTGGTCGTTTCGTCGGTGAAAAAGCCGCCGACCAGCCATTCGAAACGCCCCTCGCCCGAAGAGGCGAGCCGCACTTCCTGCGTCCATTTCTTGAGCCCGAGGTCGAGCGAGAAGGGGGTGACGCCCGGATCGATCGCCCCGTCGGTCAACAGCGGGAACAACACGCCGAACGCATAGCTCGCATCCTGAACCTGCGCGCCCTTCGTCTTGCTGTATGTCGTGGCCGAAGTCAGCGTCGCGGGGCCGAAATCATAATCGATCGTCGCCGAATAATAATCGAGGCTGAAATCATAGGATTCGGGCACATAATTGTTGAACGACCGTCCGTCGCCAAGACGGTTGCCGTCGAGGTCGGCGGCATAGAGTCCGTTGCCGTCCGAATTGAGCGATTGCCAGATTCCCGCGAGCTTGACGCTGAGCTGGGGCGTCGGCTGCCACAGCAATGCGACGCGACCGCCGCGCTGTTCATAGCTGTTCTGGTCGTCGAGATCGGCATTGTTGACGCTGTCGACCCAGCCCGGCGTGCTGCGCCAGGAAAAGCTGCCGCTGACCGCGAGCTGGTCGGTCACGATCGGCACGTTGACGAAAGTCTGCGCGCCCCAGCCGAGGCCATCGCCATCCTTGATCGAAAACCCTTCGGCTCCGGCGCGCACGCGAAATTCGCGCGTGTCGGGCTGAACCGTGACATATTTGACGAGGCCCCCGATCGAGCTGGCGCCATAGAGCGTGCCCTGCGGGCCCTTCAGCACCTCGATCCGTTCGATGTCATAGGGCATCAGGTCGATCGTGAACTGCCCGGCGCGGTTGTAGATCGCGCTGGACCCCACCGGGGCATCGTCGAGATAGATGCCGACGGTCTGGCTGCCGTTGAGCGGCGCGACGCCGCGCAGCGTGATGGTCGTCTGGCCGGGCGTGCCGGTATTGCTGGCCTGCATTCCCGGCACATAGCCGGCATAGTCGACGAGCGAGGAAGACCCCTGTTCCTGAATGTCTTCGCCACCGACGACGGCGATCGAGATCGGCACGTCCTGGACGTTCTGGACCCGCTTTTGCGCGGTGACGACGATTTCGCCTTCGCGTTCCCCGACGGTGGATTCCTGCGCCTGCGCCGGGACAGCCGCGATCATCGCACCCAGGCTGGCGGCAAGCCAATAGCGTTTACATATCATGTTCAATCCCCCTTGCGGGACCGACGGGGATCCCCCGGTCGATCGTAAACTCCCAATGCGAGTGGCAACCCGCCGACGCCGCGTCGCTGCGCCGGTCGGGGCGGCCGCCGGCCTTCCCCTTCAACTAAATTTCATATTTACGACTATTGTCCTAATTGGAGAATTGTCAATCCATTCAGGACAAGAAATTCGCTATCCCCAAATATTCTCCGGACAATGGATCATTCCGTCCCGATAGGCGACGCCAGGATCGCGATCGCGCGCGAGAAACGTCGGGCCGTCGAGGTCGACGATGTCGCAAAGCTGGCCGACGAGATAGGAGGGCGCCATCGACAGGCTGGTGCCCATCATGTTGCCGACCATGACATCCAGGCCCAGCCGCCGCGCCTGCTCGGCAATCGCGAGTCCCTCGGTGAGCCCCCCGCACTTATCCAGCTTGATATTGACGACGTCGAACCGTCCGACGAGCGAGGGCGTGTCGACCAGCGACAGCGCGCTTTCGTCGGCGACGAAGGGCAACGGCCGCTTGATCCCGTCGAGATCGGCCTCGCGACCGCGCGGCAACGGCTGTTCGAGCTGCGCGATGCCATATTCGACGAGCACGGGCAGCAAGGAAGCAAGCGTTTTGCGGTTATAGCCCTGGTTGGCATCGACCCCGATCCAGGCACGCGGACGCGCGGCCCGGATCGCGCCGAGGCGCGCGATATCGTCGTCGAGATCGCCGGTCAGCTTGACCTTGACCGGCGCCTGAGGGTCGATCGCCAACGCCGCCTTCGCCATCGCGAGGGGCGTGTCCGCCCCCAGCGTCAGCGTCGACCGAAGCGCCCGCGGCATGTCGAGCCCCGCAAGGTCCCACACCGGACGGCCGGCCCGTTTCGCCTCGAGCTCCCAAAAGGCGCAGTCGAGCGCATTGCGCGCGCCGCCGGGCGGCAGCAGCGTCTGCAGATCCTGGCGCGTCGCGCCGGCCTCGATCGCCGCGCGCGCGCCCTGCGCCTGTTCGAGCATATGGTCGATATCGTCGCCGAGGTAATAGACCCCGGCGCCCTCCCCGCGCCCGCTCTGTTCGCCGTCCGAAAGCTCGGCGACGAGCAGCGCGGTTTCGGTGAAAACATGCCCCGAAATGCGGAAGGGCTGGTGGTAGGGAAAGCGCTCGACCCGAAGGTCGAGCGCGAGATGCGGTCTGGTTTGCGTTTCCATCAATATACCATCGAAAAGCCATAGAGGTTGAAGGTCAGCGTCACCCACACGAGGACGAGCGCCGCGAACAGCAGCAGCAGCGCGCCGACGATCATCGTCCAGCGACGCTTGCCCGAGACGCAGAGCCAAAGATGCCACGCCGCGGTCGCGAGCAGGCCAAAGGCGGCGATCGGGGTCAGGATGCGCAGCACCGTGATCAGACCGTCGAGCGGGCCTCCGACGCTGCCGATGTCGCCCGCGAAGGTCGCGATCAGCATCGCCCAGCCGGCAACCGCCGCGAGCACCAGCCACGCGAAGATGCGCGACAGGCGCCAGACGCGCCGCGCGCTGCCGTCGAGCGCAAAGGCGGCGCCGAAGTGGCGGCGGACCAGCGCCCGGACGGGCCAGGCCAGCGCCGCGAGCAGGACGAGGCCCAGCGCCACCAGCAGCGCGGGCATCAGCCACGCGGTGTTGACCCCCGCCGACGCGGGCTCGAACACCATGAAGGGCGATCCCGCGTCCAGGCTGACGCGGGTGACGCGCCCGTCCTTCACCGTGGCGGCGAGCCGTTCGCCGGTACCGAGATCGTACCAGACGAAGGGTTCGACCTCGACCCAGTCGCGCGCGCCGGCGCCCAGGCCGTCGAGTGCGGGCATCGCGATCTTGCCGTCCGCGGTTACGACGATCTGCGCCTGGCCAAGCAGGCCGAACAGGCTCATAAAGTTGGTGAACGAGCCGCGGCTCGACACATAATGGCCCGCCATCATCGCGGCGTGCTGGCGCGCGGTCTTGTCATCGACGCGCTGGGCGGGAACCCCGTCGCCGGGCAGGTAGCGATCGGCGAAGCCGTGGAACAGCGCGCTGCGGATCGCGCCCGCCGCGCCATCCTTGCCGACGCTGTTCACCGACACGAACAGCCCGATGTCGGCGTCGGGAAACAGCCACAGATAGGAATGGAACCATTCGGTGTCGCCGCCATGCGCGATCGCGCGGTGGCCGTTGACCCATTGTTCGTAGAAGCCGAGCGCCATCGTGTTCAGCGGCCCGACGCCGGGCGCATGGAAATCGTGCATCATGCGCGCGGTTTCGGGCTTGAGCAGGACCCCGCCGTCCGCCAGGTGCGCCATCATGAATTTGCCCATCGCATCGCCCGACGCGGACAGGCTGCCCGCCGGAGCGGGAATGACCAGTTCAAAGGGTTTCGCCTTTTCGGTAACGGTCGAATAGCCGTTGGACATGTACGGCACCAGCGCCTTGGGGAGCGGCTGGCGGAAGGTCGCATATTTCATCCCGAGCGGGGTGAAGATGTGCCGATCGATATAGGCGTCGAACTCCTCGCCGCTGACGCGCTGGACGACATAGCCGGCGAGCGCGGTGGCATAGTTGGAATAGGCCGGTGTGCTGCCGGGGGCGAAAACACGCGCGGGAAGCGCCTTTTTCACATAGTCCTGCAACGGCATCACCGCCTTCGGATCGCTGCTGATCAGGTAGCGGATCGATTCCTCGAAGCCCGGCGTGTGCGTCATGATGTTGCGCATCGTGATCGGCTTGCCCGCGAAGGGCGGAATCTTGAAATCGAGATAGGTGTTCACGTCGGCGTCGAGATCGATCTTGCCCGCCTCGACCTGCTGCATCACCGCGGTCCAGGTAAACAGCTTCGATACCGACCCCGGCCGGAACAGCGTCGTCGCCGGATCGACCGGCTTGCGCGAGGCGACGTCGGAAAAGCCATAGCCCTTTTCGAGGACGACCTTGTCGCCCTGCACGACGACGACGACCGCGCCGGCGACCCGGCCGCGGTTCAGCGCATAGGGCATGAAGCCGTCCAGCCATGCCTCCACGTCCGTCCCGTCGAGCGTCGCGGGCTTCGACGGCGCCGCCGACGCGGGCAGAGCCGCCGTCTTGTCGGGCTTCGACGGCGCCTGCGGCACAGGCCCCTGTGCCGAGGCCAGCGGCAAGGCGGCGAAGGCCGCGAGGCCCACCATCAGCTTGCGAAGAAAACGCATCACCTTATCCCCCATGTCGGGACCCGTCCGCCAGACCTTGCGGCGAGCGGCGCGACCCCTTACCAAGGACCAATGGTTATTGGCCCGATGGGGACATAATGATCCTGATTGGAAAATTGTCAAACATGGAATGGAAATTTTAATGGGGGAGCCATCGAAGCCGCCGACGCTCGGCGCGGTAATGCGCGGGATTCGAAGCCGTAACGACTGGACCCTCAAGGAAATGAGCGAGCAGTCGGGCATTCCCGTATCGACGCTGTCGAAGGTCGAGCACGACCGGCTGACGCTCAGCTACGACAAGCTCCAGCAGCTCAGCCAGCGACTCAAGATCCGCATGTCGGACCTGTTCGCCGAAGACGAGGAAGGTAGCGCCCCGCGCGTTACCGGGCGCCGCAGCCTGGGCACGATCGAGTCGGCGGCGCGGGTGACGACCGACAATTACGACTATCATTATCTGTGCACCGACCTGCGCCAGAAGCGCATGATCCCGATCCTGACCCGCATCCGCGCCCACAGCGCGCGCGAATTCGGGGACCTCGTGCGCCATCAGGGCGAGGAGTTCATCTATGTCCTCGAAGGCCGGATAGAGGTGCACAGCGAATTTTACGACCCGGTCACGCTCGACCCGGGACAGGGCATCTACATCGATTCGTCGATGGGACACGCCTATGTCGTCGCCGAAGGCTGCGACGAAGCGCTGGTACTCGGCGTATGCTCGAGCGCCGACGACGGGTTGATGGATTCGCTGATGAGCCTGCACGGCTGACGGCTTCAGCCTGCGCGTCCCTCGCCCTCGCCGCCATCCCCGCCGACGCAACGCATCGCGAACGCCCAGAACAGCGCCATTTCGTCATATTCGCTTTTCAGGTCGGCGCTGCCCTGGTGGCCGCTGTCCATGTCGATGCGCAATATCGCCGGATTGCCGCTCGTCGACCGGTGACGCACCTCGGCGACGAATTTCGCGGGCTCCCAATAGGAGACGCGGTCGTCCTTTAGTCCCGCGGTGCAAAGCAAGGGCGGATAGGGTGCCGCGCGGACATTCTCATAGGGCGAGATGGACGCGATATAGTCATAGGCCTTCGGGTCGGCGAGCGGGTCGCCCCAGTCGGGGCGGAACAGCGGCACCAGCGGGTGCGACGCGTCGCTCATCGTGTTGAGCATGTCGACGAAGGGCACCTTTGCGACCACCCCGCCCCACAGCGTCGGCGCAAGGTTCAGGCTCGCCCCCACGAGCAGCCCGCCCGCCGAAAGGCCGAAGGCGACGACGCGGCGCTTCGCGGTATAGCCCGCGGCGCACAGATGCTCGGCGCAGGCCACGAAGTCGGTGAAGCTGTTGCGCTTGTGGAACTTGCGCCCGTCTAGGAACCAGCGGCGCCCCTTTTCGGAGCCCCCGCGCACATGCGCGATCGCGTAGCGCCATCCGCGATCGACGAGGGTGAGCGCAGGAATCGAAAAGACCGGGTCGCTTGGCACGCCATAGGCGCCATAGCCATATTGCAGCAGCGGCAGCGACCCGTCCCTGGGCGCTCCGCGGCGCGACAGGATCGTGACCGGAACGGTCTCGCCGTCGGGCGCGCGCGCAAAAATCCGTTCGACGTCATAGGCATCGGGATCGAAGTTCGCGATCTTTTCTTCCTGGACGACAGTCTGTTCGCCGCTGGCCAGATCGACCGCGATCCAGCGCGGCGGCGATTTGGGAGACTGGTGGATGATGAGCACCGACGACGCATCATAGCTTTGTTCGGGCAATAGTTCGATCGCATAGGCGGGATCGTCGAAGGCGATCGCGCGCTCGGTCCCGTCGCGCGACCGCAGAACGAGCCGGTGCAGACCCTCGGCCCGTTCGAGGCGGACGAGCGCCGTCGCAAAGGGATGGATCGAGAGGATCGGTTCCCCCGGCCGATGCGGAACGAGCGTTTCGCGCGTTGCGAAGCTCTGCGGATCGAGCCGCAAGATCTTCATGTCGAACGCGTCGCCCGAATCGGTGAGCGCGAGCAGCGCGCCGTCCCATTCGTCGATTTCATAGCGCACGCCCGTGCGGCGCGGCCAGACGGTCCGCGGCTCGGCGATTTCGTCGCCGGCGGGAATCAGTCGAACTTCGGCGGTATCGGGCCCCGACAGCGTCAGCGCGACGAAGCCGTCGGCGGCGGTGCGCCGGACCGCCATGAAGATCGCGGGATCCTTTTCCTCATAGACCAGCGCGGTGATCTTGCCGTCGACCGACGTCCGGTACAGGCGCGTCGGCCGGTTGTTCGCGTCGCGCCAGATCCAGAACAGCCAGCGCGACGACGGCGAAAAGGCCATAGCATCGTACCCATAGCCGTCCTTCGGAACCAGGATGCGCACCTCGCCGCTGGCATTGTCGCGGATCATGATGCGGTGGCGATCGTTGCCGATCACGTCCTCGGCCCAGGCGAACCAGCGCTGGTCGGGGCTCGGTTGATGCCCGGTGGTGCGATAATCGGCCTCCCCCTCGGCCCGCGCATTTTCGTCGAGCAGAACCTCGGCCGCGCCGCCCGCGCGGCGGCGGCTGTACACCGGATGGGTCGTCCCCGCGGGGATTGCCGACGAATAGGCCCAGTCCCCACGTTCGATCGGGGGACTGGCGACCGCACCCGCAGTGCGCGCGAGCATCGCGTCGACGAGGCGCTCGCGCGTCGCCGCCAGCGGCGCCAGCATCGCCTGCGCATAGGCATTTTCGTCGGCGAGCAGCTTCGCGACCGCGGGCGGCAGATTGGTGCGCGTGCGCTCGCCATCCTCGGGCTTGAAGCGCATCCAGCTATAGACGTCGTCGCGCGTGCGCCCGAGCTGTTCGACGACATGCGAGACGCGCGCGGGCTGCGGCGGGGGAACCGCGGGCCAGACGCCGCCCGTGGTCACCGCCCCCTCGATCGCCCACGCCGCGCGGTTCGCCGCCAGCAGCGAGACCAACGCCGCGCCGCCCAGAAACTGCCGCCGCGTGCCGTTCCGCAATTCCGCCATCGCCATCCCTTTGCCGTTCGAGCCCAATCGCCGCCCAGCTTATGCCCGCCACGCCGCCTTACTGCGCCGATCAGGCCGCCCAATCCATCGTTCGGGCAATTTGGAGGGGCGGCGACGCGCCGATCGCCGCACGAGCGTGGCCCGATATTGCGGCATTCTGGCCCGACCTTCGCCGTCACAATAGTGGAACATGATAGCGTGCCTCTTGGAATTTAATACCAAAAGGGAGGCAAAAATGTCCTATTCGATTATGAAGCGGGTCGTGGTTTGCGGCATTTCCGTGCTTGCCCTGGGGCAGGCCACGGCGGCGGCCCAGGAAACGGCAACCGACGACAATGACATCGTCGTCACCGCCACCAAGCGCGAACAGTCGGTGCGCGACGTCAGCGGGTCGGTCTCGGCGGTCAGCGAGGCGACGTTGCAAAAGCTCAACGCCCAGAGCCTGTCCGACTATATCACCCGCGTTCCGGGCGTGGTGTTCAACGATTATCAGCCGGGCGTCTCCGAAGTCGTCATCCGCGGCGTCGCGTCGAGCACCTATCACGAGGCGAACCAGGCGACGACCGGCTATTACCTCAACCAGATCCCGTTGATCGAACCGGGCTTCCCGTTGGTCATCCCCGACGTCGACAGCTTCGACGTCAGCCGGGTCGAAGTGCTGCGCGGGCCGCAGGGCACGCTCTTTGGCTCGTCGTCGCTCGGCGGCGCGATCAACTATGTCGTCAACGAGGCCGACCCGACGAAATTCGACGCCGGCTTCGAAGGCAACGTCTCGACCACCAAACATGCCGACGGCGACCTGGGCTATGCGGTCAAGGGAATGATCAACGCGCCGATCGTCAAGGACAAGCTGGCGGTGCGCCTGGTCGGCCTGCAGCGCGTCGACGCGGGCTATCTCGACAACACGCTGCTCGGCGAAAAGGGCAGCAACGATTTGCGGGTTCGCGGCCTGCGCGGCTCGATCGTCTTCACCCCGACCGAAACCACCCGCATTTCGGCGCTCAGCATGTATCAGGAATATGATCTGGACGATCAGACCTATGTGCTGTTCGGCCCGCCCAAGACCTTTGACCGCGCGACCAACGTGGCCGAGTTCCAGGACACGAGCTTCATGCTGCACAGCCTGAAACTCGAACAGGATCTGGGCTTCGCGACGCTGACCGCGGTCGGCAGCTACACCGAAAAGAAGGCCAATCTGGCGTTCGACAATTCGATTTTCGGCGGCAACGATCCGCGCACGGATACGCCCGAGCTGGCGAGCAGCGATGGCAAGTCGAAGACCAACTATTACGAACTTCGCCTCGCCTCGCCCGACGGCGGGCGCTTCCGCTGGCTGATCGGCGCCAATTACACGAAGCTGCGCTCGGCAAACACCGACGGCACCTATATCGAGGGGATCGGCGATTACATCGACGCCAACCCCGACGAGTTCGACGGCCAGCCGGCCAGCGAGCTGGCCCCGGGCGACCTCGCGACGCGCGCCATCAGCAGCAACCGCGTGACCGAAAAGGCGATCTTCGGCGAAGCCTCGTTCGATTTCACCGACACGCTGACGCTTACGCTGGGCGGGCGCCTGTTCGAATATAGATCGAGCCCGCGGCTGCAATATCTGCCCAACGCCAACCTGATCGCCCCGTTCGACTTCGCGCCGGGCACGGACAAGGATTCGGATTTCATTCCAAAGGCCTCGCTGACCTATAAGCCGTCGGACGATTTCATGGTCTACGCCCTCTATTCGGAAGGCTTCCGCATCGGCGGGATCAATGTCTATTCGGCCGCGGTGCCGGGCCTGCCGCTGACGTTCGGCAGCGACACGACCAAGAATTACGAAGTCGGAACCCGCTTTGACCTGATCGACCGCACGCTCAGTGTCGACCTGACCGCCTATCATATCGACTGGAACAATATTCAGGCGCGCCTGTTCACCCCGGTCGATTTCAACGCCTATACGGTGAACGGCGGCGGCGCCAACATCGACGGGGTCGAGTTGAGCCTGACCCTGCGCCCGACGCGCAACCTGACCTTTGCATCGAATGTCTCCTACAACGATGCGCGCCTCGCCGAATTGCTTCCCGACAGCTTCGCGCCCGGCGGCGGCTATGCAAAGGGCACGCAGCTTCCCGGCGCGTCGGACTGGACGATCTCGAACACGATCGACCTGTCCTTCCCCGACGCGCCGATGCGGCCGCGCTTCGGGATCGCGCATCGCTACCTGTCGGCGGCGCCGGTCGATTTCGCGGGGTCGCTGGAAAAGGGTGACTTCCACCTGGTCGATCTCAACGCGTCGGTCACCGTTGCCGATCGCGTCGAGCTGGGACTGTTCGCCAAGAATCTGTTCAATCAATATGGCATTCTGAACGCCCCCTTCGCCTTTGCAGGTTCGGTGGCCCGGCCCCGCACGATCGGCGCGACGGTGCGTTTCAGCCTGAATTGAGGAGATGGAGCGTCCCGCCGGCCCGGCGGGACGCTCCTTCCGGGCGTCACCGGCTTCGACCGATCGCGGACTTATTCAGCATCGTCATCCCGGCGAAGGCCGGGATCTCACCCTGACGGTTTTGCGCACCGACGAGATCCCGGCCTGCGCCGGGGCCACCCCAAAAGCCGGCGTTACCCCTCGAACCCCGAGAGGAACGCCGCGACATTGCCGCCGAGGTCGCCGACGGCGTAGCCGCCCTCCATCAGGATGAGCACCGGGATGCCGAGCCCGCGCAGACGGCCTGCGATCGCGCGATAATCGTCGCGTTCGAGCCGGAAAAATGAAATCGGGTCGCTGCTGTGCGTGTCCGCCCCGAACGACAGGACCAGACACCGCGCGCCCCAATCGGCGATCGCCGCTAGCGCCCGGTCGAGCGCCGGGGCATAGGCTGCACCGTCGGTGCCGCGCGGCAGCGGGATATTGAGCGTCGTCCCCTCGCCCGCCCCCTCGCCGCGCTCGTCGGCATGCCCCCAGTAAAATGGATAGTCGGTCGCCGGATCGGCGTGGATCGATGCGAAGAACACCCCGGCGTCGGCGTAGAAGATATCCTGCGTCCCGTTGCCGTGATGATAGTCGATGTCGAGGACCGCGACCGGGCCGAGCCCGCGCGCCTGCGCCGCACGCGCGGCGATCGCGGCATTGTTGAGGTAGCAATAGCCGCCCATATAGTCGCGTCCGGCGTGATGCCCGGGCGGCCGGCACAGCGCAAAGGCCGACGCCTCGCCGGTTCCCGCGAGATGATCGAGCGCCGAAAGCGCGGTTTGCGCCGACCAATAGGCCCCCTCCCACGTCCCCTCGGCGATCGGCGTCGCGGCATCGAAGCTGTAGGCACCCAGATCGGCGTCGACCCGGCCGAAAGACAAGGGACGGCGGCGCACGACGGGAAAAGTATAGCCGATCGCATCGCCGTCGCGTCCCGCCGCGCGCCATTCGTTATGCGCGCGCTGAAGGAAGGCTAGATAGCCGGCGTCATGGACCGCTGCGATCGGCGCCATGCCGAAATCGCGGACGGCCTCCCAGCCGCTCAGTGCCGCCAGGATCGCCCGCGGTCGCTCGGCATTTTCGGCATAGGCGGTCCATTCGCCATTATGCAGTTCGCGGACCGGCGCATGCGCGAGTTGGCGATCGTCGAAGAAACGCCTCACGCGCCCACCCGTTCGCCGATCCAGGCCGCCTGATCGTCGAGGGCCTGGCGCGCAAGCGGCGCGATCGACATCGCTTCCAGGAAGCTGTGGGTGGCGCCTTCATAGGTGACCGCACGCACCGGCACGCCGGCGTCGGCAAGCCGGGCGGCAAAGGCGTGGTTGCAGTCGGCGAGGATGTCGCATTCGGCAATCGCGAGAAAGGCCGGTGGCAGGCCTGCAAGATCGGCGCGCAGCGGCGCGACGAGCGGGTCGCCGAGTTGCGCGGGATCGCCGACATAATCGGTCCAGAATGCGTCCATCTCGTCCACCTCGAGCGAATAGGGAGGGCCGTCGAAGCGGGCATAGCTTGGCAGGTGGTCGGGTGCAAAGGCGCCATAGTTTAGGAGCATGCCCTGGGGCAGCGGCAGCCCCCGCGCGCGGCGGGAGAGGCATGTGGCGACCGACAGGTTCGCGCCCGCCGAATCGCCGCCGATCACGATGCGCGACGCATCGAGCCGCAGCACCTCCGCTTGCGCCGCGATCCAGTCGAGCGCCGCCGAGCAATCCTCGAGCGCGGCGGGAAATTTCGCCTCGGGCGACAGGCGATAGTCGATGCCGACCACGGCAACGCCGGCGCGCGCGGCATATTCGCGCATCAGCCGGTCGTGCGTATCGACGCTGAACAGAACCCAGCCGCCGCCGTGGATATAGAAGAGGACGGGCAGAACCGCATCGGCGACCGGGCGGTGGAGCCGCAGCCGGATGCCACCCATGTCGAAGTCGCGGCTTTCGGCCATGTCCGGGCCGCCCTCGCGCCACGGCCGGCGCACCGCCTCGGCGATCGCGCGCCGTCCCGCAGCGCCGCTTCCCGCCGGCAGGGGATTCGCCGCATAGGCCGCAGCGACAGCCTCGACAAAGCGACGAATGTCAGGATCGACCATAACGTCCTTCACGGCATCCAAGCCCTTCGACATATGGCATTTTCCTTCCCCGTTATCGTTGCCCCACGGATAGCGGCTGCCGGCACCGTTCTATCGCGCATTCGGGCCAATCACCACGTCGCGAAGGCCATTGGCAACAGCTTCGCTGGCCAGCGCGTGTCGCGGCCTGTATCATCGCATCATCTGGTTATTGTCGGGAACGGGCCGTGAAGCACAGCATCGACGTCCTCGTCACCAATCGTCCGGTGATCGCGCTGCAGGATGAATATCCCGCGGGCTTCGTCGATCCTATGCACAGTCACGATCACATCCAGATCCTCTATGCCTCGACCGGGGTGATGTCGGTGCGCACCCCCGAAACCAGCTTCGTCATTCCGCCCCAGCGCGCGGTGTGGCTGCCCGCGGGCATGAAGCACGAAGTGGCGTGCCGCGGCCCGGTGTCGCTGCGCACGCTCTACCTGCCGACCGGACCGGCCGATACGGCAAAGGAGTGCCGGGTTTTCGAAGTCTCCAACCTGCTGAAATCGCTGATCCTCGAAGTCGTCGACTTTCCGCCGCTATACGATGTCGACGGGCGCGAGGGGCGGATCATCGCGCTGTTGCTCGAAGAGATCGAGCGTATGCCGAACGCGCCCTACCAGGTGTCGATGCCAAGCGATCCGCGGCTGCTGCGCGTCTGTAACGCGATCCTCGCCGATCCCTCCGATCCGCGCGACATCGACGACTGGGCAAGCCTTGCCGCGATGGGGCGGCGCACCTTCACCCGCAGCTTCAAACAGGAAACCGGTATGGGGCTGGCCGTCTGGCGGCAACAGGTGCGATTGATGGAGGCGCTGTCGCTGCTCGCCGCGGGCGCGTCGATCACGCAGGTGACGTACGAGGTCGGCTACGACAGCCCGAGCGGCTTCGCCGCGATGTTCCGCCGCGCTTTCGGCGTACCGCCCAGCCAGTATCTGCGCGCCTGACGCGCCACCCGCTGCAAAAGCCGATTGCGAAAACGCCGCATTTCTTTATGGGCGGGCGCTGCGGACGTCTTCGGGCGTTCGCAAGATCGCGCCGGTGCCCCGCAAGGGGCTTAATAGGGAATGCGGTGAGATGGCCCCCTGGGGGACCATCGATTCCGCGGCTGTCCCTGCAACTGTAAGCGGCGAGCGCGATGCACAGGTGCGGCCTTGCCGGACCAGCCACTGGGCGCAACGCCCGGGAAGGCGTGCATCGGGCGACGACCCGCGAGCCAGGAGACCTGCCGGCGTGGGTCGCTCAATGCCTGGGTCCAGGGACTGGCCGGGGCACGGAGGGTTTCCGTCGAGCGACGACCAGGCGGCCGGAGCCGCCTCGGCGCGGGAGGACGCCGGCGACAACGCCGGCCGGCATCCTCCCGCGCCGGTCGGTCGCGACCGCGCGTATCGGCAGGCTCCAGCCTTCGTTGCCGGCGCACGGGGCCCACCATGTTCAGATATCCGCTTGTTTCCATCGCCGCCTTGCTCGTCGCGACGCCGGCGCTCGCCCAGAACGCCGGCGACCGCATCGTCGTCACCGCCTCGCGCTCGGGCGAAGGCGTCGCAGCCGACGAGACCGGCGCATCGATTACCGTCCTCGACAGCGAGACGCTGGAACAGCGCCAGACCCGCTTCGTCGCCGACGTCCTGCGCGACGTGCCCGGCATCGCGGTCAACCGCGCCGGCAGCGTCGGGGGGCTGACGCAGATCCGTATCCGCGGCAGCGAGAGCAACCATGTGCTGATGCTGATCGACGGCATCGAAGTGTCCGACCC
Source organism: Sphingopyxis sp. CR5 (assembly GCF_059693785.1). Lineage (NCBI taxonomy): Bacteria > Pseudomonadati > Pseudomonadota > Alphaproteobacteria > Sphingomonadales > Sphingopyxidaceae > Sphingopyxis > Sphingopyxis sp. CR5. Next base: position 68,660 of record NZ_JCATIE010000002.1, read on the forward strand.
CTATCAGGGCGAATATGACCTGAGTACGCTGATCGCCGATCCCGCCGCGCGGATCGAGGTGCTGCGCGGACAGCAATCGTCGCTCTATGGCTCCGATGCGATCGGCGGCGTTATCAACTATATCACCCTGTCGGGGCGCGAGGCGCCGGGGTATCGCGCGCGCATCGAGGGCGGCAGCTTCGGCACGATCAGCGGCGCGGCCCGTGCCGCAGGGGCCACGGACAGGGTCGATTACGCGCTATCGGCAAGCTATTATGGAACATCGGGCTATCCAACCGCGCGCGGCGGCAGCCGCGACGTCGGGTCGGACAGCGTCGGGGCGAGCGCCAAGCTGAACTGGACGCCGAGCGAGGCGCTGACGCTGACCGGGGTGCTGCGATATAGCTATACCGACGCCGACACGAACAACACGGCGTTGTCCGGGCCGACCTTTGGCTATCTGGTCGACAGTCCGGGGGTCCATTCGCGGAACGCGGCGCTTTACGGCCTGCTCTCGGCGCAGTTCACCGCAATGGATGGACGCTGGGTCAGCACGCTGTCGGGGCAGTTCGCCGACACGACGCGCAAGAGTTTCACGCCCGCGGGCCTCGATTATGGCGACAAGGGACGACGCCTGAAGGGCAGCTTCACATCGAGCCTGAGCCTGGGCAGCGACGCGATCACCCACCGCCTGACCGGTGCGGTCGACGTCGAGCGCGAAACCTACCAGAATATTACGCCGTCGAGCTTTGCCTTTCAGGGCAAGCGGCATACCGACAATATCGGCTTCGTCGGGCAATATGAAATGCTCGCCGGCGCGCTTTCGCTCGGGGCGTCGGTGCGGCACGACGAAAACGCCCGCTTCGCCGACACGACGACGTGGCGCGTTCAGGGCAGCTATCGCCTGCCGACGGGTACACGGCTGCACGCCGCCTATGGCACCGGGGTCAAGAACCCCGGCTATTTCGAGCTCTATGGCTATTCGGACGGGCGTTACATCGGCAACCCGAACCTGAAGCCCGAAAAGTCGAAGGGCTGGGAGGCCGGGGTCGAGCAACGGTTCGGGGCGGACGGCTGGGCGACGATTGGCGCGACCTGGTTCGATGCGAAACTGACCGACGAAATTTTCACCGATTATCCCGCGCCCGATTATGTCGCGACCCCGGCGAACCGGACGACCGACAGCAAGCAGCACGGCATCGAAGCCTACGCAAGCGCCCGGCCGATCCCGCAGATCCGCTTCGATCTGGCCTATACCTGGCTGAAATCGACCGAGAACGGCGCGCGCGAGGTACGCCGCCCACGGCATATGGGGAGCGTGAACGCCACGATTTTCAGCGCCGACCAGCGTTTTTCGGGCACGCTCACCCTGCGCTACAATGGCGCGATGACCGACGCCGCCTATATCGACCCCAGCTATATCCCGGTAACGGTGACGCTGAAGGATTATGCGCTCGTCAACCTGAGCGCCGATTACCGGCTGACCGACGGACTCGCGCTGTTCGGGCGCGTGGAAAACCTGCTCGGCACCGATTATGAGGAAATCTTCAGCTATCGCGGCGCCGGTCGTGCCGCCTATGGCGGGGTGCGGGTGGCGTTCTGATGGGCACGCACGCGCGAACCGACGCCGAACACAAGGCGAAGATGCGAACATTGCAGGCGGCACAGGCGAAGAAGATCGCGGCAAAGACCGTCGAAAAGGGGCTGGTGATCGTCCACACCGGCCCCGGCAAGGGCAAGTCGACCGCCGCCTTCGGCATGGCGATGCGCGCGATCGGGCACGGCATGCAGGTCGGCATCGTCCAGTTCGTCAAGGGATCGCAGGACACCGGCGAGCAAGTCGTGCTCGATCATTTTCCCGACCGGGTCGAATTTCTGCGCCGGGGCGAAGGCTTCACCTGGGACACGCAGGACCGTTCGCGCGATATCGCGGTCGCGCGCGAAGGCTGGGAGGAGGTCAAGCGGATGATCGCCGATCCGGCGTATGACATGGTGATCGCCGACGAACTCAACATCGTGCTGCGCTACGACTATCTGCCGGTCGAAGAGGTGCTGGCGGTACTGGCCGCCAAACCCGCGATGACCCATGTCGTCGTCACCGGCCGCAACGCGCCGCAGGCACTGATCGACGCCGCGGATCTTGTGACAGAGATGCGCGCGGTCAAACATCCCTTCCGCGAACAGAATGTCCGGGCGCAGGCCGGGATCGAGTTCTGACCATGACGGCGCGCCCGCTCCTGCTCGTCCCCTTGCTGCTCGCGAGTGCAGGCGGCTTGTGGGCGGCGGGCCCACAGGCGCCCGCAAGGGCCGCGGCGGTGCCGCAGCGCATCGTGTCGGTCAATCTGTGCGCCGACCAGCTCGTTCTCGCGCTCGCCGACCGTAGCCAGATCGCCGGGCTGACGCGCAACGCCGCCGACCCCGACATGTCGGGCGAAGCCGACGCCGCGCGAGGCCTGCCGATCCTGAGCCAGTCGGCCGAACAGATATTGGCGATCGAGCCCGACCTGATCGTCGGCATGCCCGCGAGCCGCAGCGCCGCGCTCGCCGCGCTGCCCGGACAGACGTATCCGCTCCTCGATCTCGACACGGCGAACCGGATCGATCAGATTTACGCCTCGATCCGCCAGACCGCCGTCGCGGTCGGGCACCGCGCGCGAGGCGAAGCACTGGTGAGCCAGATGGAACGAGCGCTGGCCGGGCTCCCGAAACCGGGACGCGGGCGTGTCGCGGCCTATTACCAGCGGCGCGGCTATATGACCGGCACCGGGACGCTCGTCGACGAGTTGATGGCCCGGCTCGGCCTCGTCAATCTCGCCGCAAAACTGGGCAAGCCGCCGCTGTCGCAGGTCAGCCTGGAAGAAATGGTCGCGGCGAAGCCCGATTTCCTGATCGTCGAAAGCGCGACGAACCAAGTCACCGACCAAGGCAGCGAAATGCTGCACCACCCCGCGCTCGACGGCATTCCGCGGATCAGCGTGCCGCAGGCATGGACGGTGTGCGGCAGCCCCGCCTATGTCGATGCGGCGCGGAGCATCGCGGCGCAGATCGCGCGCATCGATGGGGCCGCAAGCTGATGCGCTTCGCCCCGCCCCGCTGGACATTGCTCGCCGCGCTTTCGGCGCTCGCTATCGCCGCCGCGCTCGCTTCGCTGCTGTTCGGTCCGGTCGACCTGTCCCTTGCCCGACTGTTCGACGCGGCGGCAGGCGACGGCGACCGTATCGCCCGGATCATCCTGTTCGACCTGCGCCTGCCGCGCACGCTGCTCGCGCTGGCGGTCGGCGCGATCCTGGGCCTTTCGGGCGCTGCGCTGCAAGGCTATCTGCGCAACCCGCTCGCCGAACCCTCGGTGCTGGGCACCTCGAACGCCGCGGCGCTCGGCGCGGTCGCGGCGCTGTATTTCGGGCTCGCGGAGCTGCATCCGGCCATGTTGCCGCTGCTGGCGATCGGCGGCGCGGTCGTCGCGCTCGCGATCCTGTTCCTGCTCGCGGGACGCGCCGAAAGCCCATTGACGCTGATCCTCGCCGGGATCGCGGTCGCCACCCTCGCCGGCGCGGGGATCAGCCTGTCGCTCAACCTGTCGCCCAACCCTTTCGCGGCGATGGAGATCATGACGTGGCTGCTCGGCAGCCTCGAGAACCGGTCTTTCGCGCATCTGTGGGTTGCCCTGCCCTGCATCGCCCTCGGCGGGCTGCTGCTGCTGTGGGACGGCCGCGCGCTCGATGCGCTGACGCTGGGCGAGGACGGCGCGCAGGCTCTCGGCGTCGACCTGAAGCGCACGCGGCTGCGGCTGTTGCTCGGCACCGCGATCGGGGTCGGCGGTGCGGTCGCGGTGTCGGGCGCGATCGGCTTCGTCGGGCTGATCGTGCCCCATCTGATCCGCCCGCTCACCGATCGCAGCCCGTCGGCGATCCTGCTCCCCTCGGCGATCGGCGGCGCCGCGCTGTTGACTCTCGCCGACATAGGGGTGCGGATCGTCCCGACGACCAACGAACTGAAGCTGGGCGTCGTCACGGCGTTCCTGGGAGTACCGGTGTTCCTGATCTATCTGATGCGCGAGCGGCGGCTATGGTGACGCTGACCCTCTCCGGCGTCGGGGTGACGCTCGGGCGGCGCGCCGTGCTGCATCAGGTGGACGCGGCGTTCGCGCCCGGCACGCTGACCGGCATCGTCGGGCCGAACGGCGCGGGAAAATCGACGTTGGCGCGCGCGATGCTGGCGCTGGTGCCGGCGACCGGACGGATCGAGATCGACGGTCGGCCGGCGCAGGCGATGCCCCGCGTGGAGCTGGCGCGCCGGGTCGCCTATCTGCCGCAGGGGCAATCGTTGCACTGGCCGCTGACGGTCGAACGGCTGGTCGAACTGGGGCGCCTGCCGCACCTCGCGCCGATGTCGCGGATCGGCGCCGCCGACCGGGCCGCGATTGACCGGGCGATGGCACGCGCCGACGTGCTGAGCCTGCGCGAACGCGATGCGACCGAGCTGTCGGGCGGTGAACGCGCGCGCGTGCTCTTTGCCCGCGCGCTCGCGGTCGAGGCACCCGCATTGATCGCCGACGAACCGCTCGCCAGCCTCGATCCCGGGCACCAGATCGACGTGATGGACCTGCTGCGCGCCGAAGCGTCGGCGGGGTCGTTGGTCATCGCGGTGCTCCACGACCTGACGATGGCGGCGCGCTATTGCGATCGCCTGCTGATCGTCGATGCCGGGCGTATCGCCGCCGACGGCCCGCCCGCCGAGGTGCTGACCCTCGAATTGCTGCGCGCCGTCTATGGCATCGCCGCCCGCGTCGAGACCGACGGCGACTGGCCGACGGTGACGACCCTTGGCCGGATTTGACGATTTTGCATCGCAGCAATTGACCGACGCTTCGCATTCGATGTAACGCCCGCGACGCGACGGGTTCCCCTTACGGGGATCAAAAGGGAACGGGAAAACCCCGGCTGCCCCTGCAACTGTACGCGGCGAGCCATCGGCCGAATGCCATTGGGACATCCATCCCGAGAAGGCGGTCGAACCGGCGTTGACCCGCAAGCCAGGAGACCTGCCCGCCGCGGTCGTCCTTCGTGCGGACAGGGTGTGCCGGGCGGACGGGGGTGAACCCGAGAGACGACAGCATTGGCCGTGCCTTTGGGCGCCCGCCCGGTGCTGTGCGCGCTGCGCCCGGTACCGGCGCGCGCGCGTCGAGGCACGGTGTCGTCGAAAGGGAAGACCCGTGTTCAAATATCCGATTTGCCTCTCCGCATCCTGCGCGGCGCTCGCCGCCGCGTCCCCACTCCACGCGCAACAGGCGCCGGCCCCCGATGCCGCCGCGCCCGAAGGCGCCGGCTCCATCGTCGTCACCGCGACCCGCGCCGCGCTCAGCCCCGACCGGATCCCGGCGTCGGTAAGCGTGCTCGGCAAGGCGGCGATCGACCGTGCGCAAGACATGGGCGTCACCGAATTGCTGCTGCGTACGCCCAGCGTCAGCCTGTCGCGCAACGGTGGCTATGGCACCTCGACCTCGCTGCGCATTCGCGGCGCCGAATCCGATCACACCGTCGTCGTGATCGACGGGGTAAAGCTCAACGATCCGTCGTCGACGGGCGGCGGCTATAATTTCGCCAATCTGCTGACTGGCGACATCGCGCGGATCGAAGTGCTGCGCGGTCCGCAGTCGACCCTGTGGGGAAGCCAGGCGATAGGCGGCGTCGTCAACATCGTCACCGCCACGCCCGAAAAGCCGCTCGAAGGCAGTTTCGACGTCGAAGCGGGATCGCGCGACACGGTGAGCGCCCGCGCCGCGATCGGCGGACGCAGCGGCCCGCTCGCGTGGCGGGTCGGCGGGCAGAGCTTCACCACCGCGGGCATTTCGGCAATCGCCCCCGAATTCGGCGGCGGCGAGCGCGACGGCTATCGTAACCGCAGCGCGACGGGACGCGCCGAGCTCGAGCTTGCGCCCCATCTGAGCGTCGACCTGCGCGGCTATTATTCGTCGGGCCGCGTCGAATTCGACGCGTTCAACGGCGATTCGAACGATTATGGGCTGAATCAGGAGTTCGTCGGCTATGTCGGGGTGAATTTCGACCTGCTGAACGGCGCGTTCCGCAACCGCGTCGCCTTCGCCTATACCGACACCAACCGCGATAATTTCAACCCCGACCGCGAGCGTCAGCGCAGCTTTCAGGCCGACGGGCAGAACCGGCGCTGGGAATATCAGGGCAGCCTGGCGATCACGCAGGGCGTGACCGCCATCTTCGGGCTCGAAAATGAACGCTCGCGCTTCAAAAGCCGATCGCCCGCCGCCGCGCTCGCGACGCCGCTGCCGGACTTCGTCGGCGGCCGGGTCGAAACGACCAGCGCCTATGGCCAGCTCAGCATCGAGCCCCTCGACGGGCTGACGCTGAACGGCGGCGTCCGCTACGACGATCACAATCGCTATGGCGGGCAAAGCCTGTTCTCCGCCGGCGGCGTGTGGCGGCTTGCCAGCGGCACGGTGCTGCGCGCCACCTATGGCGAAGGCTTCAAGGCGCCGACATTGTACCAGCTGTTCAGCGAATATGGGAACGCCGACCTGAACCCCGAACAGGCGCACGGCTGGGAAGCGGGGATCGAGCAGCATTTTCTGGACGACCGTCTGACCGTCGGCGCGACCTGGTTCGACCGCACGACGACGCAGCAGATCGTCTATAACGGCTGTTCGACGGGATCGAGCGATCCGCTCTGCCATGTCCCCGGCGACCCGTCGACGCCGCGCTGGGGCTATTATGCCAATGTCGCGCTCGCCAAGGCGCACGGGATCGAGGCGGCCGCCGCGCTGACCGTCGGGGCGCTGTCGCTCGACGGCAACTACAGCTGGACCGTCGCGGAGGATCGTTCGCCGGACAGCGCGAACTTCGGCAACTGGCTGGCACGCCGCCCGCGCCACAGCGCCAATGCCTCGGCCAGCTATCGCTTTCCGTTCGGTCTGACGCTGGGCACCGCGGTGCGCTGGTCGGGCAAAAGCTATGACAATGCGGCGAACACGACGAAGCTCGACGCCTACACCCTCGTCGACCTGCGCGCCGAAGTGGCGCTGTCGGAGCGGGTGAGTCTGTTCGCGCGCGCCGAAAACCTGTTCGACGAGCAATATATGACCGCCTATCGCTATGGCGCCCTCGGCCGCAGTATCTTTGCCGGCCTGCGGGGGCGCTTCTGATGGGCGCCCGCGCTCGCGCCGATGGCGCATCGCCGCTGTGGATCGCGCTGTTCACCGCGGCGAGCACGGCGACGACGCTCGCGCTGGCCTGCGCCACGCCCTTCCCCTCGCTGGCGGCGCTGGCCGCGGTGCATATGCGGCGGCGCGACGGGATCGCGCTGATGCTCGCGGTCTGGCTCGCGAGCCAGGCGGTGGGGTTGCTGGTCCTCGGCTATCCGCGCACAGCCGAAACCTGGTGCTGGGGCGCAGGCCTGGGAAGCGCGGCGGTCGTCGCGCTCCTTGGCGCCGCCGCGGCGCTGCGATGGTCCGGCGGCGCGCGCACCGCGACGCGGCTGGCTCTGGCCTACGGCGGGGGCTTTGTCGCGTTCAAGCTGGTGATACTCATGTGGGCGCTGTTCCTCGGCGGCGTCGCGACGGCACTGGCACCGGCGCTGCTTGCGCAGCAATTGCTGCGCAACGGCGCGATCCTGATTGCGCTCTATGGCCTCTATCGCGGGCTCGTCGCGCTGGGGATTCCCCCGGTGCGGCCGGCCCGGGCGGCCGCATAGATGCTGACGCGCGTCGACGGGGGACCGGCGGTGGTGGTGTGCGACACCTGCCGCCACAGCGCCGGGCAGCGCAGCGACGCCGCCGGGGTGACCGGCGGCGCGCGCCTCGCCCAGGCCCTGCGCGGGCTTCGCGATGCCGATCCGCGCTATGCCGCCATCGCGATCCAGCCGATGCCCTGCCTGTTCGCCTGCCAGGATCATTGCACCGTCCATCTGCGCGCGCCCGGCAAGGTCGGGTACGTCCTGGGCCGCTTCACCCCGGACGCGGCAGCCGCGCGCGCGATCCTCGACTATGCGCTCGCCTATGCCGAAAGCGTGCATGGCCGCGTCGCCTATGCGGACTGGCCCGACGGGGTGAAGGGCCATTTCATCGTTCGCATCCCGCCAGCAGGATTTGTCGCCGAATGACCGCCTTTCCGACCATCGACGCCTTCGAGGCCGCGCTCGCCGACTTGCGCGCGCCCGATCCTGCCGCCGCCGCCGCCGCACGCGCGCGGCAGGCCCAGCTGACCAAACCCGCGGGCTCGTTGGGACGGCTGGAGGACATCGCGATCTTCTTCGCCGGCTGGCAGGGACGCGAAAAACCACGGATCAACCGCGCGCGTGTAGCGGTCTTCGCGGGCAATCATGGCGTCACGGCGCACGGGATCAGCGCCTTTCCAACCAGCGTCACCGGGCAGATGGTCGACAATTTCAAGGCCGGCGGTGCCGCGATCAATGCGCTGTCGGCGGCGGCGGGGCTGGAATTGTCGGTGGTCGCAATCGATCTCGATCGGCCGACGGCCGATTTCACCGCGGCGGCCGCGATGGACGCGGGCGATTGCCTCGACGCGCTCAATGCCGGCGCGGCGACGGTGACGGGCGATCTCGACATGATCGTGCCGGGCGAAATGGGGATCGGAAATTCGACCGCCGCCGCCGCGCTCTGCGCGCGCAGCTTGGGCGGCGCGGTGTCGGACTGGGTCGGACCGGGCACCGGCGTCGATGCCGAAGGCGTGGCGCGCAAGGTGGGGGTCGTCGAACGCGCGCTGGCGGTGCACGACTATGCCGCGCGGTCGGCATTCGAGACGCTGCGCCGGGTCGGCGGGCGCGAGATTGCGGCGATCGCCGGGGCGGTCCTGCGCGCACGGCAGCTTGGCGTGCCGGTGTTGCTCGACGGGTTCATCGGCTGCGCGGCGATCGCACCGCTGGCCGCCGACAACCCCGCGATTACCGCGCATTGCCTGGCCGGCCATTGCTCGGCCGAACCGGGGCATCGACGCCTGCTCGACATCCTCGACCTCGATCCGCTGCTCTCGCTCGACATGCGGCTCGGCGAAGCGAGCGGTGCGGCGGTCGCGGCGAGCATCGTGCGGGCGGCTCTCGCGGCGCATGGAGAGATGGCGACCTTTGCCGAAGCGGCGGTCGCGGGGGCCGCGTGACCGGGTTTTCGCTCCACCTGCTGCGGCACGGCGCACCGGAAACGCCGGGCCTGCTGCTCGGCCGCACCGACATGCGATCGAGCGCCGCGGGCGTCGCCGCCTGCGCGGCAAAGGCGCGCGGCGTCGCGGCGGAGCGGATCGTCACGTCGGACCTTCTGCGCTGCCGACAGGCCGCCGCCATCATCGGCGACGCGAAGGGGATCGTTCCCACCGTCGATCCCCGCTGGCGCGAACTCGACTTCGGCGCGTGGGACGGGCGCGCGGGGTCACAGATCGACAACGATGCCCTCGCCCGGTTCTGGAATGACCCCGACGGCTGTCCCCCGCCGGGTGGCGAGCGCTGGTCGTCGCTGGTCGCAAGGGTCGATGCGGCGCTGGTAGCCCTCGACCCGCTGCCGACGCTGATCGTCACCCACGGCGGCACGATCCGCGCCGCGCTGCACAGCCTGTGCGGGTTCGACCCCAGTCAGATATGGTCGTTCGACCTGCCTTATGGCGTGCTCGTATCGCTGCGCGTCTGGCGCGGCGACGTCACCAGCGCGCAAATCGTCGAGATCGCGCCGTGAAGCGACTGGTCGTCGCCCTCCAGTTTCTGACCCGCCTGCCGCTGCCCCGCGTCACCGCGACCGCAGCGGATTTTGCCGCGTCGATGTGCTGGTTTCCCGCCGCCGGCCTGATCATCGGGGTCATCGTCGCGGCAGGCGGCTGGGCCGGGTCGCGGATCGATCCGTGGACGGGGGCGCTCGCCGCCTTGCTGCTGTGGGTCGGAGTGACGGGGGCGCTGCACCTCGATGGGCTGGGCGATATCGCCGATGCTGCGGGCGCGGTGCACAAGGACCGCGCCCGCCTGCTCGCCGTGCTCGCCGATCCACATGCCGGCAGCTTCGCAGTAACCGCGATCGCGATGCAAGTGCTGGCCAAGCTGGTACTGCTCCACGGCCTGATCGCGGCGAATGCCTTCGCGCCGATCGCGCTCACCGCATTCGCGGCGCGGATCGGCCCGCTGCTCTGGTCGCGCTGGCTGCCCGACCTGCATGCCGGACTGGGTTCGACCTTTCGCGGCGTGGTGCGCCCCGCCCATCTGCTGTTGTGGAGCGCGGCGCTCGTTGCCGCCGCGCTCCTGTCCCCCTCGCTGCTGCTGGCGCCACCGATACTGATCGCCTGGGGAATATGGATCAAAAGCCGGATCGGCGGGATTTCGGGCGACGGGCACGGCGCGGGAATCGAGATCGGCGAGAGCGCGCTGCTGGCCGTCGCGCTCGGCTGGAGTCATATCGGATGACCGCCGACTGGACCTGGCACGGCGGCGCCCTCGCCGCGGCGCAGCAGCGGTTCGGCAGCGGCGATGCGCCGTGGATCGACCTGTCGACCGGGATCAACCCGCATCCCTGGCCGGGCGCCGAGACGATCGCGATCGACTGGCGCCGGCTGCCCGAACGCGAGGCGATCGCCGCGCTCGAAGCCAGCGCAGCCGCCGCCTTCGGACTCGATGCCCGCCATGTCTGCGCGGTCCCCGGCAGCGAAATCGGGTTGCGCCTGATCGGGCGATTGATTGGCGGCCGCGCCTGTCATGTCGCCCCCGGCTATCGCACCCACGGCGCGATGATCGCAGGGTCGGTGGCCGCCGATTGGCCGGCGATCCGCGAACAAACCGGCACGCTGATCCTCGCCAATCCCGGCAATCCCGACGGCCGCATCGTCGGGAGCGCGACGATCGGGGCGCTGCTCGACCGGCGCGCGCCGGCGGACTGGCTGGTGGTCGACGAGGCCTATGCCGATTGCGATCCGGCGATCGGCGCGGCACCGCGCATTCGCGACGATACGCGCCTGATCGTCTTTCGCTCGTTCGGCAAATTCTTCGGTCTCGCCGGTGTCCGTCTCGGCTTCGTGCTCGGTCCGCAGGCTTTGCTTGCAGAGTTGCGCGCACTGATCGGGGCGTGGCCGGTATCGGCCGCCGCCGTCGCGATCGGCACCGCCGCCTATCGCGATGCCGACTGGATCGTGCGGACGCGGACCCGACTGGCCCAGGAGGTCGCGGCGCTCGATATGCTGTTGATCGAGGCAGGCTTTCGACCGCGAGGCGACTGCCCGCTGTTCCGCCTGGTCGAAACCCCCGACGCCGCCGCCCTGTTCAAGCGACTGGCGCGCGCGGCGATCCTGACACGCCCTTTCGATGCGCGATCCGACTGGCTGCGCATCGGGTTGCCCCGCGACGCGGCGGCGCGCGCACGTCTGGCCGCGGCGCTGGCCGATGGCTGAGCCGGGCGCCCTCGCCGCGCTGGCGCTCGACGCTGCCTTCGGCTGGCCGCTGCGACTCTATCGTCGGATCGGGCATCCGGTGGGCGCATTCGCATGGCTCATCGAGCGCGGCGAGGCGCGCTGGAATCGCCCCGGTTCCAGCTTCGCCCGTCGCCGGGCGCTCGGCAGTCTTTTGATAGGCCTGCTCGTCGGCGCGGCCGCAGCCGTCGCATGGGGGGCGCAGAGGCTGGCCGGCGTGATGTTGGAATCGTCCGGCTGGATCGCGACCGCGCTCATGGCCTGGCCCGCGCTCGCCCAGCGCAGCCTGTTCGACCATGTCGCCGCGGTGGCCCACGCGCTCGAGCGACGGAGCACCGCCGAGGCGCGCGCTGCGGTGAGCGCGATCGTCGGGCGCGATACCGAAGGGCTCGATGAGGCCGGCGTGGCCCGCGCCGCGATCGAAAGCCTTGCCGAAAGCTTTTGCGACGGGGTCGCCGCGCCGCTGTTCTGGCTGCTGCTGCTCGGGCTGCCCGGCTTGTGGGCCTATAAGGCGGTCAACACCGCGGACAGCCTGATCGGCCATCGCGAGGAGCGATGGCGCGCCTTCGGCTGGGCGGCGGCGCGGCTCGACGATCTGGCCAATCTGGTCCCCGCCCGCGTGGCGGCGGTGGTGCTGTGCCTCGCCGGCGGCGGCGGCTGGCGCATCCTGTGGCGCGATGCTCGGCGCCACAGCTCGCCCAATGCCGGCTGGCCCGAAGCGGCGATGGCGGGCGCGCTGGGGCTTCGCCTCGCGGGGCCGGTCGCCTATGACGGCGCGATGCACGACAAACCCTGGATCGGCGATGGTCGCCCCGACGCAAGCGCCGCCGACCTTCGCCGCGCGCTGCGCATCCATATCCGCGCCTGCGCGCTCCTGTGGCTGATCGCCGGAGGCATGGCATGGGCGCGTTGATGCTTCAGGGCACCGGGTCGGACGTCGGCAAGTCGGTGCTCGTCGCGGGTCTGTGCCGCGCGTTCGCCAATCGCGGGCTTCGCGTGCGCCCGTTCAAGCCGCAGAATATGTCGAACAACGCCGCTGTCACCGCCGACGGCGGTGAAATCGGGCGCGCCCAGGCCTTGCAGGCGATCGCCTGCCGCGTCGAACCGCACAGCGACATGAACCCGGTGCTGCTGAAGCCGCAGGCCGACCGCACCTCGCAACTGATCGTCCACGGGCGGGTGCGCGGGACGCTCGGCAGCGCCAATTTCCGCGAAGCACGCCAAAGCCTGCTCGCCGAGGTTCTGCAAAGCTATGACCGTCTGCGCGGCGACGCCGACCTCGTGATCGTCGAGGGCGCGGGGTCGCCCGCCGAGATCAACCTGCGGGCGGGCGATATCGCCAACATGGGGTTCGCGCGTGCGGCAGACGTCCCGGTGCTCCTGATCGGCGATATCGACCGCGGCGGGGTGATCGCGTCGCTCGTCGGGACGAAAGCGGTGATCGACGCGGCCGACGCCGCGATGATCCGCGGGTTCCTGATCAACAAGTTTCGCGGCGACGCGGCGCTGTTCGCGGACGGCTATGACGCGATCGCGGCCCGCACCGGCTGGCGGGGTTTCGGCATCGTGCCGTGGCTCGCCGCGGCGAAGCATCTGCCGAGCGAGGACGCCGTGGTGCTCGAAAAGGATCGCGCGGAGTGCGGCGCCGGCCTTGTCGTCGCCTGCCCGATCCTGCCGCGCATCGCCAATTTCGACGACCTCGACCCGCTGAAACTCGAACCCGCCGTCCGGCTCGTGATGGTTCCGCCGGGACAGCCGATCCCCGCCGACGCGGCCCTCGTGGTGCTGCCCGGATCGAAGGCGACGATTGCCGACCTCGCCGCGCTGCGCGCCGAGGGGTGGGACATCGACCTGCTTGCCCACCACCGGCGCGGCGGCGCGGTGATGGGATTGTGCGGCGGCTATCAGATGCTGGGCCGGCGCATCGCCGACCCCGACGGCATCGAGGGAGCGGCGAGCGCGGTCGAGGGGCTGGGCCTGCTCGACGTCGAAACGCGGATCGCCCCTGCCAAGACCTTGCGGCGCGTGGCCGGCACGGCGCTGGGGGCCACGATCGACGGCTATGAAATGCACATGGGCGAGACCGCCGGAGCCGGCACCTCGCGCGGCTTTGCCACGATCGACCACCGCACCGAAGGGGCGATCAGCGCCGACGGGCGCGTGATGGGAAGCTATATCCACGGCATTCTCGCCAGCCCCGGCTTTCGCGGCGCGCTGCTCGCGCGCTTGGGCCAGCGAGGCGGCGGCGCCGATTATCATGCCGCCGTCGATGCCGCGCTCGACGATATCGCCGCCGAACTCGAACGGCATGTCGCGCTCGACGAGCTGCTTGCCATCGCGCGGGGATCGGACCGGTGACGCCGGCGGTCCATCTGATCCTGGGCGGCGCCCGGTCGGGCAAGAGCCGCCACGCACAGGCGCTGGCCGAGCGGGCCGCGGGCGAGCGGCTGTTCATCGCCACCGCCGAGGCCCATGATGCCGAAATGGCCCATCGTATCGCACGGCATCGTGTCGAGCGCGGGTCCGGATGGCGGACGATCGACGCGCCGCTCGACCTGGCCGATGCCATCGGCGCGCACGCCGGGCCGGACCGCATCCTGCTGGTCGATTGCCTGACGCTGTGGACGTCGAACCTGATGCACGCGGCGCGCGATATCGAGGTCGAAGCGGCGGACCTGGTCGCGGCGCTGGACGCGGCGGCGGGCCCGGTGCTGCTCGTGTCGAACGAGGTCGGGCTGGGGATCGTGCCCGAAAACGCCCTCGCTCGCCGCTTTCGCGACGCCGCGGGCCGGGTCAATCAGGCGGTCGCCGCGGCGGCGGGCCGCGTGACCTTTCTCGTCGCAGGCCTGCCGATGACAGTCAAATAGGCTCGGGCAGATCTAGTCGACCCGGCCGCCGCGCCCTGCCCCGCCTGCAAAGCGGCCGGCGCCTGCCACCGCTTCGGCCTTCAGTGGTTTTGCGCCTTCGCGGCCCTCGAAACGCAAGGCGTCGGCAAGGTCGAAGTCCCACTGACGGTGCGCCGACATCCGGTCGGCCCGCATGCAGACGGCGGGGAAGCGCGCGATGTCCCGGGCCAGGGCCTGCGCCGCCGCGAGCGCCCCGCCCTCGGGCGCCAGCCGGTTGGCAAGGCCGATCGCGACCGCTTCGGCCGCATCGACCGGCCGTCCCGTCAGGATCATGTCGAGCGCACGGCCCTGCCCGACGATACGCGGCAGGCGGACCGTTCCCCCGTCGATCAGAGGGACGCCCCAACGACGGCAGAAAACGCCGAATATCGCCGAGCGCGACGCGACCCGCAGGTCGCACCACAGCGCGAGTTCGAGCCCGCCCGCCACGGCATAGCCCTCGACCGCCGCGATGACGGGTTTCGACAGCAGCATCCGCGTCGGCCCCATCGGCCCGACGCCTTCGGGGTCGTAGCGGTCCTCCCCCGACCCAACCGCCCTCAGGTCGAAGCCGGCGCAGAAATGCCCGCCGGCGCCGGTCAGCACCGCGGCCGCGACGCTATCGTCCGCCTCGATATCGACGAACGCCTGGCGCAGCGCGTCGGCGGTCGCCGGGTCGACGGCGTTGCGGCACGCGGGCCGGTCGATGGTGACGGTGCGGATCGCGCCGTCATTCGCGATCGAGACGCTCATGCGACGGGCATCGCGCGGTCGATGATCGCGCGCGTGTCGATGGCGGCGTCGAAGGCGCCATAGGCGCTGCCCCGCGAAGCGAGACGCAAGCGGCAGAACGCATCGGCCATGGGATTCTCCTGCTCGATAAGGATGGCGGCCTGCGCCGCGAGCGCGAGCCGTTCGACCAGCAGGCGCGCGCTTCCCTCCTGCCCGGCGGCCAGGTCGATATCGTCGATCCACGCGTCATAGGCCGCATTCCGGCCGCGCGGAGCGGCAAGCAATGCCCGCAACGCCTCGACCCCTTCGGGCTCGCGGGCGATCGCGCGCAGGACGTCGAGCGCGATGACGTTGCCCGACCCTTCCCATATCGCATTGAGCGGCGACTGGCGGAACAGGCGCGGCATCGGCCCCGCCTCGACATAGCCGGCGCCGCCATGCGCCTCCATCGCCTCATAGGCCAGGCCCGGCGCACGCTTGCACACCCAATATTTGGCGATCGGCGTCAACAGCCTCGTCAACGCGTCATTCTCGTCGAACGCCTGCGCGAGCCGGAAGCCGAGCGCGGTCGCGGCTTCGCTCTCCACCGCCAGGTCGGCGAGCACCGCGGCCATCGCCGGCTGGTCGACCAGCCGCTTCTGGAACGCCGATCGGTGCGCCGTGTGCCACAGGGCCTGCGCGAGCGCGCCTCGCATCTGTTGCGCCGATCCGATCACGCAGTCGAGCCGCGTGTGCTGGACCATCTGGATGATCGTCGCGACGCCGCGCCCTTCCTCCCCCAGCCGCTGCGCGAGCGCCCCATGATATTCGATTTCGGACGAGGCATTCGAGCGATCGCCCATTTTGTCTTTCAGGCGCATCACCCGGAACCCGGCGTTGCGCGTCCCGTCCGGAAGCCAGCGCGGCACGAGGAAGCAAGTCAGCCCGCCCCCGGCATAGGCGAGCGTCAGGAAGGCGTCGCACATCGGCGCCGAACAGAACCATTTATGACCGGTCAGGCTGTACCAGCCGTCGTCGCCCGCCGGCTCGGCGCGCGTCGTGTTCGCGCGCACGTCGCTGCCGCCCTGTTTCTCGGTCATCGCCATGCCGATGGTGACGCCGGCCTTGTCCGCGGCCGGGCGAGCCGCGGGGTCATAGCGTCCCGCGGCGATGCGCGGCACCCAGACATCGGCGACCGCGGCCTCGGCACGCAGCGCCGGAACCGCGGCATAGGTCATGGTCATCGGGCAACTTGTTCCCGAATCGGCCTGCCCGGTCAGGAACAGGATTGCCGCGTGCAGCATATGGCCGCGTGCGCTGCCGTCCCACGCCGACGCGGCGAAGCCATTATCCAGCCCCAGCCGCATCAGGTGGTGATAGGCGGGATGGAAACGCACCTCGTCGACGCGGTGGCCATAGCGATCGAAGCTTTCGAGCGCCGGCGGCTGGCGGTTCGCCTCCACCCCCCATTCGATCACCTCGGCCGAGCCACAGCGTTCCCCGAGCGCCGCCAGCCGCCCGGCATGTTCGCCTCCACCCGCCTGCGTCACCGCATCGACGAGCGCGCGGTCGCCCGAAAACAGGTTCACATTTTCGAACGGCGGCGGCTGGTTGAACACCTCGTGCGTGTCGAGCCGGTCGATCGGCTGGATGGCGGACATATCCTCTCCTCTTGCCGGCAGGGTCCACCGACCCCGTCGTCCATCGCCGCAATTACGGTCGATACCCGGTCCCGTCCGATACAAATCGGATCGACGCGCGCGACGCAAGCCATATCGCCGCGCGGCCGCCTATTCGTGGCGGAGCGCGTCGATCGGGTCGAGCTTCGACGCGCGCCGCGCCGGGTAATAGCCAAAGGTAATGCCCATCAGCGCCGAGAAGAGAAAGCTCAGCACATTGACCACGGGGTTGAAGATGAACGGGACGTCGATCGCGCTGGACAATCCCCAGGAAAGCAGGAAGGCGAGCGCCAGCCCGATCAGTCCGCCAAGGCAGCAAAGTACCACCGCTTCGGTCAGGAACTGCAGCTGAACCTCGCGCGCGAGCGCGCCGATCGCGAGGCGGATGCCGATCTCGCGCGTCCGCTCGGTCACCGACACCAGCATGATGTTCATGATGCCGATGCCCCCGACGAGCAGGCTGATCCCCGCGATCACCGCAACCATCGCGGTCAGCGCCCCGGTCGCCGCGCCCAGCGCCTGATTGACCTGCGCGGTATCGACGATGTTGAAGTCATTGTCGGTGCCTTCCTGCAGCAGCCGGCGTTCGCGCAGCAGCCGGACGAGCGAATCCTGGATCGTCGCGCTCGAATAGGCGCTGTCATATTTGATCACGAAATAATTGAGGTCGTTGCTGCCGGTGAAACGCCGTTGCACGGTCTTCAGCGGCATCATCACGACGTTGTCGCTGTCCTGGTCGGGCCCGCCCCCCTCGCCGCGCTCCTTGAGCACGCCAACCACGGTGCAAGATACGTTGTTGAGGCGAATATTCTCGCCCAGCGGGCTCGCGCCGACGACGAATATCGCCTGGCGGACCTTGACCCCGATCAGGCAGACATTCTTCCCGGCGGTCATCTCTTCGCTGGTAAAGGCGCGGCCGGTATCGATCTCGATCGACCGCGCCCGCAGAAAGGCGTTTTCGACCCCCTGCACCGTCGTGCGCCAGCTCTGCCCATTGTGAAAGGCGGTCGCACTCGACGACACGCTGCCCGAAACCTCCTCGACCCCGGCGATCTGCTTGCGCACCGCGTCGATATCGTCCTGCCGGAACGCGCGCGGCGTCCCGCGGTCGCCCTGCACCGGAAAGACGATCAGGACGTTCGACCCGAGCGAGCTGATCTGATCCTTGACCGACGCGGTGACGCCGTTGCCGAGCGTCACCATCGTCACCACCGCCGCGACCCCGATAATGATGCCGAGCGTCGTCAGGAACGAGCGCAACAGGTGCCGCCGGATCTCCCGAAAGGCGAGCAGGAGCGTCGCGCCGAACATGCCGAGCATCACGCGCCCCCTTTCGTGCGGGCGCCTATGCCGCGCTCGACACTTTCGACCAGGCCGTCGCGAAAGCGCACGATCGTGCGCGCGAAATCGGCCATTTCCTCTTCGTGGGTGACCATCAATATGGTGATGCCCTCGCCATTCAGGCGGGTGAGAAGCTGCATGATCTCGACCGAGCGTTCGCTATCGAGATTGCCCGTCGGCTCGTCGGCCAGCAGGACGTCGGGCTGGGTGACGAGCGCGCGCGCGATCGCGACGCGCTGTTGCTGGCCGCCCGACAGTTCGGCGGGGGTGTGATCGGCCCACGGCGCAAGCCCCACCTGATCGAGCGCGCGCATCGCGACTTCGTGCCGGACCGCCTTTTTTTCGCCGCGATAGAGCAGCGGCAGTTCGACATTTTCGACCGCGCTCGTTCGCGCCAGCAGGTTGAAGCCCTGAAACACGAAGCCCAGATAGCGCCGCCTGAGCAGGCTGCGCTGATCGCGGTCGAGCGCCTGCACCTCGACGCCGTGAAAGCGGAACACGCCGCTCGTCGGTACGTCCAGGCACCCGAGGATGTTCATCGTCGTCGACTTGCCCGACCCCGACGGCCCCATCACGGCGACGAAATCGCCGCGGTCGATCCGCATGTCGACGCCCTTCAGCGCCTGGAACGCGGCTTCGCCGGTGCCGAAGGTCTTGGTGATTCCTTCCAGCTCGATCAGCGGCGCGTCGCGGGGCGGCGCCGTGCTCACGGGGCGCCGGCTCCCTTGCCGGTCACGACCTTCATCCCCGCGCGCAGGTCTTTCGACGTGACCGCGGTCTGTCGCCCGTCGCTCTGGCCCGTAACGACGTCGACCGGCTTCAACTTGTCCTCCGCCTCGAGCACCCACACGCGCTGGCGGCTCCCGACGCCGATCGTCGCCTTCTGCTCGCCGCGTTCCAGACCGATTTCGGGATTGAGCACGCCTCCGGCCTCCTTCTCCTTCGCGTCGGGCTGAAAGCGCAGGGCGCTGTTCGGGACGAGCAGCTGTTTGCCGGTATTGCCGGTCGCGATGGTGGCCGTGGCGGTCATCCCCGGACGCAGCAACCCGTCGGCGTTGGCGACCGCGAGCCGCGCCTCATAGCTGACGACCGCGTTGGCGCTCGCACTCGCCGCCGAACTCTGCTGGCTGGCGGTCGACGCCGTGTTGCTCGAAGCCTGGTCGACGCGCTCGACCCGCGCGGGGAAGCGGCGGCCCGGATAGGCATCGACGGTGAAGGTCGCCTGTTGCCCTTCGACCACCTGCCCGACATCGGCCTCGTCGATCTCGACGCGAAGCTGCATCGCCGACAGATCCTCTGCGATGATGAACAGCGTCGGCGTGTTGAAGCTGGCCGCGACGGTCTGCCCAGGTTCGACCTGCCGCGCAAGGACCACGCCCGATACCGGCGAGCGGATCACCGCGCGGTCGCGGTTGGTGACCGCCGACGACAGCTGCGCCTCGACCGCACGGACATTCGCCTGCGCCGCGACGACCGCGGCGGTGTCGCGCTTGACCGACGCCTTCGCCTGGTCGAGTTCGACCTGCGACGGCACCTTTCCGCCCGACACCTTGAACACCGTCTCGAGCCGGGCGAGCTGCGCCTTGTCGACATCGAGCGTCGCCTGAGCCTGCGCGACCTGCGCGCGCGCGGCGTTGAGATTGGCCTGCGCCTGCGTGATCTGGTCCTCGATGACGTCGGTGTTGATCCGCGCCAGCACCTGGCCCTGCGACACGCGATCGTTTACGTCGACATAGATATGATCGATCTTGCCCGACACTTCGGACCCGACCTCGACCTGGTTGGTGGGGCGCAGATTGCCCGTCGCGGTGACGCTGAGCGCCAGCGAGCGCTCGGTCACCGGCTCGGTGATATATCCGGCCTTGCCGCCGCCGCCCGAACAGGTCGCGATACCGAACAGCAGGACGAGTATGAGGATGGCGGGAAGCCAATATTTCATCCAGCGCCGCCAGCGCGGACGCGGCTTGGCACCGAGGAAGTCGTCGAGCTCGTTCGGCTCGGCGGGGGTGTCGGTCATGGTCTCATCCCTCACTCGGATCGGGGGTTTGCGGGTCCGCAGCGGCCTCGTCCCAGCCGCCACCGAGCGCCTGGTTGAGCGCGATGAACGCATTGGCGCGTTCGGCTTCGCTCGCCGCGAGCGCATTGCGCGCGCTGAGCAGTTGGTTTTCGGTCGTCAACAGCGTCTGGAAGTCTATCAGGCCGCTTTGATACTGGCTGCGGGCGAGCAGCGCGGCGTTGTTCGCGGCGTCGAGTGCGGTGCGATAGAGGTCGACGCGATCGCGCGCCGCACTGGCGGCGGCGGCCGAACTCTCGACGTCCTCGAGCGCGCCGAGAATCGCCCTTTCCCACGCCGCGAGCGACGCCTGCGCCGCGGCCTGCGCGCTCGCCACCTGGGCGCGGGCGCGGCCGCCGTCGAAGATCAGCTGGCTGACCCCGGCGAACAGACCGCCGGTGACGATGTCGAACAGATTGTCGACGCCAAAGGCAGAGGTGCCGACATTTCCGGTCAGCCGGACGAGCGGCAGCAATTGCGCGCGCGCGACGCCGATCCGCGCGCTGTCCGCCATCAGGCTCGCTTCGGCCTGCCGGACGTCGGGACGGGCGCGCAGGATCGCCGCGGGCGCCTCCAGGCCGACCTCGTCGGGCGGCGCCGGGATTGCGGCGGTATCGGTGGCAAAGGCCGCGCGGACCGGGCCGGGCGGCTCGCCGATCAGGGTCGAAATGCTGTTCGCCGCCTGGGCCAGGTCGCGTTCGAGCGCGGGAATGCTCGCCGCGGTCTGCGCCCGCTGCGCCGCCGCCTGCTCGACGTCGAGGCTCGATACGAGACCAGCCTGGAGGCGCCAGCGCGCGATCTGCAGATTTTCGTCCTGGATCGACAGCGTCTCGCGCGCGATGGCAAGCTGCACGGCGAGCGTGCGCGCCGAAACGACGGTCTGGGCGACCTGTCCCGCGATCAGCCGTCGTACATCGGCCAGGCCATAACCCGCCGCCGCGAGGTCGGCGCGCGACGCCGCCACGTCGTTGCCGATGCGGCCGAACAGGTCGATCTCCCACTGGGCATCGGCTCCGATTGAAAATTGATAGCGATCGTCGGCAAGGTCGCCGACATCGCGCTGCACCCCCGCCGACGCGTCGATCTGGGGGAAATAGCTTGCGCGCGCGGCGCGTACCCCGGCGCGGGCCTGCGCGACGCGCGCCGCCGCCTGGGCGATGTCGCGATTGTTCGCCAGCGCAAGGTCCACATAGCGATCCACCAGCGGGTCGCCGAGGCGCGTCCAGTAATGCGCCAAGTCGGCCGCACGCGCGCTGGTCTCGACCGACCAATGATCGGGAACCGCGATCGCCGATTGCGGCGGCGCCTGGCGAGTCAACGGGCTGCAAGCGCCAAGGCCCGCGGCGGTCAGGGCGACGAGCAGCCAACGCTCTCCCGGCTTTGTCATTCACCCCCCTCGCAAATATTTGCCGCGCTCGACCGATGTCGATGCCGTCACTGGATGGACAATTTAACGGCGCTCGGCAACCGTCCAGCCGCAAAGTCGCCAAAAATCAGCGGGAAAACGATCCGGTACCGGCGGGGGGGGGGCGAGCCATGATACGGCACGACCGGCGAAGATGCAGGATATCGTTTCACCAGGACGGCCCGGATCGCGCCCCATGCGCCCGCATCCCGTCCGATGTCTGAAATCCAGCCGAAACAGGGCGATCGGTGGCGAAGTGGCTGAAGTGCCCGGAAACGACCGGACGTAGACACTCACGCTCCCTAACCCGTTCGCATCGATCGAAGTCGAGATGCCCCTCGGGCTAGGCGTTGCGTCGATAGGTGTTCCGCCACAGCTTCGTTTCGACCAGCACGATGTCGCCTGACGGCGTGAGATAAAGGTTGTCTATAAATCCGTGGCCGCAGGGAACTTCGCGGGCGACGGCGATCAGGTCGCTGAAGCCAGGCTCGATGTCCGAGATCGGCAGGATAGTCGGGTGATCATGGATCAGCGCCTGGAGCCACTTCTCGTCATGCAGGCCGCCCCCAAGCCGAACGCGCGTCAACGCGCTGCGATTGTTGTCGTGGGTGATGAGAACCGGGACTGCTCGATGCCTTGCCATGCTCCTTCTCTGCGTGATCGGTGCAATTGCGTCCAGAAAAATGAGACTCATAAGTCGTGGGCTAATCAGTCACATGAACTGATCGTCCACCTCAATGGACGTCCACACGCGCATAGGCACACGCGCATAGGTTGGAATCTCAGGCGGCTGCGGAAGGAGCGGGAGATCACGCAGGAGGATTTCGCGACCGACAGCGGGTTTGATCGCGGATATATCAGTGGGGTGGAGCGTGGGGTCCGCAATCCGTCAGTGAAGGTGCTCGTCAGGATTGCGAATGCTTTGAAGGTCGACGTCGCCGAACTGTTCGATGCGGAGAAAGCAACGGAGTTTTCTGGCAAGCGCCATATCGAAACATAGCCTGATCACCAAGCAGCAACGATGACGGGATTGCACATTTGTTCCGGTTGAAGCAGGTTCAGGCCATGAACAATGCTCGGACCAGATTGATCCGTCTCCATCGCGAGGTGCGCCAGATCACCTGGATGGTGGCGGCTACGATTGTGCTTGAACTTGTCCTCGTCGTGAAGGGCTTTTGGGGACAATAAAGGCGTAGCAATCGACACCCGCTCCCTTCCTGCCCCTTTTCGTGCAATTAATTGCACCAAGCCATTAACTCTCAAAGCTCGGAAATCAGCCATTTTTCGGACCAATATCCATTGCCTGAGGGCGTCTTTTCCATAGGAAATAAGTCCCAACAACATCAAAGGTTTAAGCAGATGAAAGGGACAAAATCGAAGGCGCCCAGGGTGCCGCAGGCGTTCATCGAGATGATCGGCGATCATTTCCTGGAAGCGGCCCGTTACTTGCGCGAGATACAGGACGAGCATCCCGACGATTTCGTGTCGGTCGCGAGAAAGCTGAAAATCGGGCGTCGCAAAGCCTATGCGCTTGCGAGGATTGACCGCCGCTTCCATGATCTGGGCATCGCGTCGGATCGGCTACGGCGTATAGGATGGACCAAACTCCAGATCATCGCCTCGCAGATCGACCAGGATAATTGCGAGGAGCTTCTCGATCTTGCCGAGACGCATTCCGCCTATGAACTCAAGAAGCTGATGGAGGGCGAGGAGCCGGACCCCGATGCCCGCTGCGTCGTCCTGTATCTGGCCCCCGATCAATATGAGATATTCCAGCTTGCGATCACGGCCTATGGCGGCGTCAAATCCGGCAGGGGGCTGGGCGACAAGGAGGCGGCCTTGACCGAGGCGCTGGCCAAGCTGCTTTCCAGCAGCCATTCCGGCTGAGCCCTGCTTCCGCCAGGCAGTCGGGAAGCGTTGCTCTGGTCGCATTTTGCTCCAGGGCCTCGACGGACACTTGAACTGCCTGGCGGGTTCGGCATCATCCCCCTCGTCAAGCATGAGGAACAGGCAAATGAACAATACGGATCGGCAAGCGCCCACCCTCGAAGACATCGAGGAGCATGAGACGGCCTTATGGATCGACGAACAGCTCGGTCGGATCGAAGCTCTCATCCTCGAGCACGGTGCCGATGACGAGATGCTGGAAGCGATCCGTTACCTTCGCGAGGAAAACGACCGTTGGTCCATACCGCAAGTGGAGGAGATGGAGCAGGCGGGACTGCTGACCTTGTCCGATGATGGAGCCGCCCGTCACTAACCCGGCGACGTCAGTCGCCCTCGTCTCCCCAAGCGGGACCTGCCAAGTGGGACGCAGCGTGTCCCACCCCCGAATTTTGTTGATGATTTCCGCACAGTCCTGATCATTATGCCCAACCACCAACGCCGCCGACGAGGCGCCGAGGTGGTTGTCAGGCCATGATCCGCTGCCCTGTAGCAGCGTGATCGCACAGCCCAACAGTCTCCTCCCGGTGGCATGGTCCATTGGTAGAAGGAGACCCAAGGTGCTCAATCTTAATCGCAGGAAGACCGCCAGTCCGGTTCAGCCCCTGCGCAAATCCACCACGCCCACCCCGGCCATCGCCATGCCCGTCGAACTACTGACGGTGCGTCAGGCCGCGATCTTCGCCCAGGTGTCGCAGCCCACGGTCCGCCGCTGGATACGCGAGGAGGGGCTTCGCGCCTACCGCTCCAAGGAAAGAGGCCGGGTCAGGATCGACAAGGCGGACCTCGTTAAGTTCCTCAAAGGTGAGGTCAACTGATCCTTATGAATACCCCAAATAACTACAGCCAGGGAATAATATATATGGGGTTTCACAATTTTTCACATATGAGCGAGGATAAATAACAATGCACACGAATGACCATAACAACGGTGAGTATGATCAGAATTATGCTATCCACAATGTAGGCGATATGCGCGAAGCTCTGCTCAAATGCGGGGCTCCATATGCGGAAGTGACCTTCATGCGTTCAGCTCTCAAGGGCGTCGACAAACTGGTTGGTCACGGGACCCTGGATACGCCCGCCAACGAGCGCCTTATTTTCGAGCGGCTGGATAGTCTGTCTCCAGCCATGGCCGGGATGACCGACCAGTCTTTTGCCAATCTGAAGTCCAGGACCCGCAAGGCGTTCCGCATCCTGCGAACGCAAGGCAAGCTGGTCAACCCGCGCTCGCGTTTTCCGCTCAAGGGCGAGTGGGGGGAGTTGCAGGCATCGCTCGACACCAAGATGCAGCGAGCCACCTCGCGCCTGTTCCACTTCGCCGCAGGGCTGGGTGTTCCGCCGCACAAGATGTCGGACGCGGTGATCGAGCGTTTCGTGGCTCATCTGCGCGACGAGGCGATGGTCGGAGACTGGGAAGGCGTCCTGCGCGGCAGCATCAAGGCATGGAACAGGCTGGCCGCCTCTACCAATGGCTTGCCGCAACTGACGCCGCCGCCACTCAAACGGGTCAGCTACTGGATTGCAGACGAGCAATGGCCGGAAAGGCTGGTGACGGAACGGGAGGCGTTTCTGGCGTCGCTGTCGGCGCCATCCTGTTTCGAGGCACAGCACCACAAGCCCCTGAAGCCCACGACGATCGATCAGTATCGCCACAATGTGACCATTGCCGTGTCGGCGCTGGTTCGTGGCGGCGTTCCGATCTCCACCCTGTCGTCTCTCGCGGACGTGGTTCGGCCCGAGAATATCAATCGGGTCATGCAGTTTCTGCACAGCCGCGCGGACGGCAGGATCACGCCGCAGATGTTCCAGTTGGCGCTTCGCGTCCGGACCATCGCCCGCTGGTGCGAACTGCCGAAGAGCGATCTCGACCGTCTCGACCAGATATTCCGCAGTGTGCGTGATCAGCGGGACCAGCACCGGGGCATGACGGCCAAAAACAGGGCGCTGCTCGACAGGCTGGACGACCCGCGCTTCCGCGACCTGATCCATCTCCTGCCGTTTATCTTGCTCGAACGCGCGCGCAAGAACCCGGACAAATCCTGGGCTCCGGCTCTTGCCCGCACGGCCATGGCCATCGAACTGCTTCTCGTCTGCAGCGTCCGCCGCGCCAATCTTGTGGGGCTCGAACTCGACAAGTCGATCAGGCGGATCGGTCAGGGCGACGATGCTTTCTGGATCGTTGAGCATGACGCCGAGGAAGTGAAGAACGAGGAGCCTTTGCGCTTCCGCCTGCCCGACCAGACCGTGGCCATGCTCGAAGCCTATCTCCGGGACTGGCGGCCGAAGCTGTGTCCGTCAGCGAGTCCTTGGCTGTTTCCGGCGGCCGACGGCAGTTGCATCAATCCCAAGACGATGGCCTATGCCGTGGGGGCGCAGTCGAAGCGTGTGCTGGGCGTCGCCATCACTCCGCATCAATTCCGCCATATCTCGGCGGAACTGTTCCTGCAGGACAATCCGGAAGCCCTGTTCACGGTCAGCCAGCATCTGGGGCACCGCGACGTCAACACGACCCGGCGCTATTACGCCCGGTCCAAGCAACGTCAGGCATCGCGCCACTATCAGGAGCACATTCTGCGCGGTCGTGAAACGGCCCGCATCAGGATCAAGCGCGCCAGGCGCCGGACAGAAGGTGGCGGTTTCGATGAGAGGGAGGACCTGCTGTGAGGATGCCTCTCTGCATCAAGCTGCATGACTGGCCGGTCATGGACCAGTCGCGATACCGTGATGCCCGCGAGGTGACGAGCTTCTTGTCCGGGCCGAAGCCCGCGCGGAAATGGAGTGACCGCCGCTGCCTTATCGTCGAGCAAGGCTATGGCCAGTGGTTGTCCTTTCTCGCCCGCAACGGCTGGCTCGAACCCGATTTGTCGCCCGAAGCGCGGGTGACGGCGGATCGGATCAGGCTATTCGTGATCCAGCTTCAGGAACGGGTATCCTCCTGGAGTGTGGCGATGATGGTCGAGGGCCTGACCCGGATGCTCGTGGCCATGGCGCCGGATCAGGACTGGGTCTGGCTCCAGAGGATTGTCTCTAGGCTCAAGATGATCGCCAAATCCGAACGCGACAAGCGCGGTCACATGGTCGACGCACGCCAGCTTCTCGCCCTGGGTGTCGATCTCATGAACCGGGCGCTGGACATGGGCGATCGCTACCATGCGGCGACCTGCTTGCGTGACGGCCTGTTGATCGCGGTCCTGGTAAGCTGCCCGGTGAGGATCGCCAATCTCACCGCCATCGCGATCGGCGAGCATCTCTGGTTCGGCGACGGCAGCTATCGCCTGTCTTTCAGTGCTGAGGAAACGAAGAACGGCCGTGCCTATGAAGGGGAACTGTCCCCGGCGCTGAGCTTCTATGTCGATGTCTATCTGCGAGATCATCGACGCAGGCTGCTGGCACGGAGCAACGGCGAGAAGACCGACAGGCTCTGGATCGACCGCTGGGGACGCTCCATGCAGGAAGGAGCGATACGCGCCCAGATCGAGAAACGGACCTGCGCCGCCTTCGGTCGCCATGTCTGGCCGCACCTGGTCCGCAGCATTGCAGCGACCAGCTTCGTCGATCACGATCCCGACATGGTGGGGTTGGTCCCCGATCTCCTCGGCCATGCCGATCATCAGACTGCGCACAAATACTACATCCTTGCCAACGGCACTCGCGCCCATCATGCGGTGCAGTCCGCCTTCGAGGCCAGGAGAATGGCGGCTCTGGATCGTTTCAAAGCGCAGAAAGGACAGCGCCATGTCGGTTAACTTCGTGCAATTAATTGCACGATCCGAGCCAAGTGGAACAGGCTGTGTCCCGCCCGGATATTTGGGTCTTGGTTGCATGCGATCGTTGCCCGTAGACAATGGGAGATGGACGCCCAGCCCGCCTCCTGCCCCGTGTCCAGGGGCCACCCTGCGCCGAAGCGCAGTGGTCGGATCGTCATCCGGCGCAGGCGGGCTCTGCCTCCGCCGCCGGTCAGGCAGCCTGTCAGCGATGAGCAGGTTGTGGTCAGTGACTTCCCGGCGGCAATGCCGGTGCTGCGCGATGAGGTGGCGATCCTGCGCGCCTATCTCGGCAGGGAGATCGACTCGATCCTCTTCGACCAGGAGTGACCGCCCATGACCCGCGCGGCGATCTATGTCCGCGTGTCGACCGCACGGCAGGCCGAGCGCGACCTGTCGATCCCCGATCAGATTGCCCAGTGCCGCATATGGTGTCAGCGGCAGGGCGTTGAGGTCGTGCAAATCTTCTCGGAGCCGGGCGCTTCGGCGCTCGACGAGGACCGGCCGGTTTTTCAGGAACTGATCCACACGGCGAAGCGGACTGACAAACCCTTCGATCTCGTGGTCGTGCATTCGCTGAGCCGGTTCAGCCGGGACTCGCTGCATTCTGAACTCTACGTGCGCGAGCTGCGGAAAGCCGGGGTCGAACTGGTCTCGATCACGCAGGAGGTCGGCCAAGACCCGACCGGCGAGATGTTCCGCAAGTTGCTGCATATCTTCGACGAGCATCAGAGCCGGGAGACCGCGAAACACGTCCACCGCGCCATGCTGGAGAATGCCCGGCAGGGCTTCTGGAACGGCTCACGCCCGCCCTATGGCTATGGCGTCGAGATCGCCGAACGGCGTGGCAACAAGGACAAGAAGGTGCTGGTCATCGACGAGCCCGAGGCGCGGATCGTCCGCATGATCTTCGACATGGCCATAGGCTCCGAGGGTCGTCCCATGGGTGTGAAGGCTATTGCCACATGGCTCAACGAACGTGGCATCCTGCGGCGTGGGCGCAGGTTCACCACTGGCGGTGTCCACGACATCCTGACTTCCACCACCTATCATGGGCAGCATTACTTCAATCGCACCGACAGCCGCAATGGTCGGCCCCGACCGCCGTCAGAGTGGGTGCCGTTCGTGGTGCCTACGATCATCGACGAGAAGACCTTCAACGCCGTGCAGGCACTGCTCCAGAGCCGGGCGCCCAAGCGGATCGCTCCGCGCATCGTCAACTCGCCCACGCTGCTCGCTGGTGTCGCTCGCTGCGGTCATTGCGGCGCGGCCCTGATCCAGAACACCGGCAAGGGCGGGCAGTATCGCTACTACTGCTGCTCGCGCCGCCTCAAGGAAGGTCCCTTCGGCTGCAAGGGGCTGCGCATGCCGATGGACAAGCTCGACGGAATCGTCATCGGCGAGGTGACGAAGCAGATATTGCAGCCCGAACATCTCGTTGGCCTGCTCAGCGACTATCTGCGCACCGCTCTGGAACGCGAGGACCGCAACCGTGATCGGCTGCGGCAGATGCGCCAGGACCACAAGGAAGCCGAAGCAGGCATCGCCCGGCTGCTGGAACTGGTCGAGAGGGGCCTGATGGATGCCGAGGACGCTTCGATGCGCGAGCGTCTGGTGAACCTGCGGTTCCGCCGGGATGAACTCGCCGAGCAAGTTTCCGATCTTACCCGCCGCTTGGCTATGGCCGAGCCGGTGATCACGCCTGCCAAGATCGAGAAGCTGGCACTGCTTCTCCGTGATAAGCTGCATCACGGCCAGCCTGATCTGCGTCAGGCTTATGCCCGGCTGCTGCTGAGCGAAGTGCGCGTGAACGATCGGGAAATCCGTATCAGCGGCTCCAAGGCCGTGTTGGCCCGGAGTGCTGCAGCGGGCGTGGCCAAAACCACGCCCGCAGTTCTCTCTTTTGTTCGAGAATGGTGCGCCCGACAGGATTCGAACCTGTGGCCCCCAGATTAGGAATCTGATGCTCTATCCTGCTGAGCTACGGGCGCGCCGCGGCTCGTGTAGCGGCGTCGGAGGCAGGGCGTCAATCGGACTGTCAGTTCACCGCATCGGGCGGGGCGACGGGAACAAGCAGCGGAATGGCCGCGATGCCGTCGTCATGGAGCGCGCGCGCCTCTTCGGGCGACGCCTGCCCGTGAATCAGGTCCTCGGGCGCGCGGCCCTCGTGCATCGCGCGGGCAGCATCGGCGAAGTCGCGGCCGACCCAGCGCGAACGGGGCAGCATCTCCGCCTGTCTGGACGCGATTGCCGCGAGCATCTCGCGCATCGCGTCCGACGCCGCCTGCTGTGCCGCGTCGGGGGCGGCGGGCGCGGGCGGCGCAGGCGCGCCCCGCTGGTTCGACTTCGCACCGACGCGCGGCGCCATGACCGCCTTTTGCACCGCGCTGTCGCCGCAGACCGGGCACGCGATCAGGCCGCGCGCCTGCTGGTCGGCGAAGCTCTCGCTACTGGCGAACCACGCTTCGAAGCGATGATCGCCGGCGCGGCAGCACAGGTCGAAGACGATCAAGGGTCAGCCCTTCGCAAGCAGCGGGTCGAGGCCGCCCCCTGCATCGAGCGCCGCAAGCTCGTCGCTGCCGCCGATGTGACGGCCGTCGATGAAAATCTGGGGCACCGTCCGGCGTCCGCCGGCGCGCTCGACCATCGCGTCGAACCCGGCGCGGTCCATCGTCACGTCGATCTCTTCGACCTCGACGCCCTTGCGCTCGAGCAACGCCTTCGCCCGCGAGCAATAGGGGCAGAGAAATTTCGTATAGACTTCGATTTTCGCCATGGGGCTATCCTGTCATCCTTTCGTCACTCATATCGGAATCGAGCGCGGCAAAGTCAAATGGGTCGCCCGCGGCCGCAGCCTCCGGGACGACGCGGGCCCATGTGAGCGCCGAGATGCGCGCGGCCCCGCTGCGCCGGAGCAGGCGCGCCGCCGCGCGCAGCGTTGCGCCGCTGGCGTGCACATCGTCGATCAGGATCAGGTGGCGCCCAGCCGCGCGCGACTTCGCATCGGCCGCGAGCGCAAAAGCACCCGCGACGACACGCTCGCGCTCGCGGCGGCCCTTGCCGCGCAGCGACGGCGTCGCCTTCTTGCGCAGGAGCAGATCGGGATCGCGCGCAAAGCCGCTGAGCCGCGCGAGTTCGTCGGTCACCAGTCCCGCCTGGTTGAAGCCGCGCGACCACAGCCGCCAGCGATGCAGCGGAACCGGCACCAGCAGAGGGGCGGCACCCGGGGCCTCGCCACTTTCGCAGAGTCTCCGCAGCGGACGAAGCATCAATCCCGCCATCAACCGCGCATGGCCGAGTCGACGGCCATATTTGAGCCGCAGCGCAACGGTGCGCGCAGCGGCCCCATAAGCGACCGCGGCGGGAGCACCGTCGAAGGGCGGCGGATCGGCCAGGCAGGCGCCGCATTCAAGATCGCCGGCCGGCTGCGCGAGCGGAAGCGGTATCGAACAGCGGATGCAGGCCGGACCGTCGAGAAAATGAAGGCCGGACCAGCAGTCGAGGCAGAATTGGCGGTCGGCGCCAACGATCGTTCCGCATGCCGGGCACCGCGGCGGCAACGCATAGTCGACGATCGCGCGCCCCGCCCCGCGCAGGAAGCGCAGCGAATGCACAGCCCTGCCCGGGTCCGGATCGATCGCCATAGCGGACTTGTGAAGCAGGATGCGAAGCGGCACAAGCGCCGCATGTCCGCCTCCCCCGCCCCCCTCTTCGCCCGCGCGCGCCACCGTGCGCAGCGCGATCGCATGGCGCGGCTGCCCGCCGGTGCCGATTTCCTCGCCCCGATCATCGCCGAGACGCTGCTCGATCGCCTGTCGATGGTGACACGCGATTTCGAACGGACGCTGCTGATCGGTGCGCACGATGCCCGGTTGATCGACGCGTTGCGATCGACCGGCTCCACACTGACCATCCTGGAGGCCGGCCCGCGGCTTGCCCGGACGGCAGGGGCGATCGAAGGCGAAGCGGACGCGGTGGACCTGCCCCTCGGCAGCTTTGACCTGGTCGTCTGGCCCGGCGGGCTCGACAGCGTGAACGACGTTCCCGGCGCGCTCGTCCGGCTCCACGCGCTTCTTGCCCCCGACGGGCTGCTGCTCGGGGCGTTCGTCGGCGACGGAAGCCTGAAACGCCATCGCCGCGCGATCATGGCCGACGGCGTGCGCCCGATCGCGCGCATGCACCCGCAAATCGACCTTTCGGCGATGGGCAACCTGCTGCAACGAACCGGCTTCACCATGCCCGTCGTCGATGTCGAGGCGCTGACGGTGCGCTATGGCGACTGGTTCGCGCTGGTCCGCGACCTTCGGGCCGCAGGCTTGGCGAACCGCTTGCTTCCGGCCCCGCCACCGCTGACCCGCGAAGAAGCCGCGCGAATAGCCGCCGCCTATTCGGCGCAGGCCGATCCCGACGGCCGCATTGCGGAGGAATTCCGCCTGGTCCATTTCAGCGGCTGGGCCCCCCATCCCGACCAACCACGCCCGGCGCGGCGGGGCAGCGGGACGGCCTCCCTGGCGGACGCGCTGAAGCCCCGGGGCGACGGCGAGGAACCTTAAGGTCGGGCGCGCAGGCTTATAGAAGCGCCTCCAGCAGGCCGATGAGCGGCCGGTCGGCGGGCGGCATGTCGAGCGCATAGAGATCGACCGGACGGACCCACCGCAACTCGCTCGCGTGGACGGCCTGCGGCGCCCCGCGCCATTTGCGGCACGCATAGACAAGCAGCAGAAGATGCCGGTCGCCGATCCGGTCGCTCGCGAAGCAGGCGGGCGCCAGGCACGCCGCCTCGACGTCGATGGCGAGTTCCTCCCGGAGTTCGCGGACGAGCGCGGCTTCGGGGGTTTCGCCGGCTTCGATCTTGCCGCCGGGAAACTCCCAGAGGCCCGCCATCAACGTGCCCTCCGGCCGGCGCTGCACCAGCAGCCGACCATCGCCGTCGACCAGCGCGACAGCGACCACCATCAGGGATTTTTCTTGCGATTCAGGGGGAAGCGAAACGGTCAAATTGTTAACTTTCCTGTGCGATCCTCGACGCCTCGGGAACTATAACTTCAGTCAGGGGCGGAACAATGAAGATGATTGCCGGGCTGATGCGGTCGACCAGGGCCGCAACAGCCGTCGAATATGGGCTGCTTTTGGCCCTTATCTTTCTGGCGGCCGTCGGGGCCGTAAGCAATTTCGGGACCGCGGCCATTAACATGTGGACCAACGTGTCGACTGCAGCCGAAGATGCGATGTAGCCGCCTGCCCGAATTGGGACAGCCGCCATCGGAAAGTGCCGGAGCCATTAAGAGTTTCAAAACCAATTCCCCGTAGATCGAGTGTCGTTGACTTGACCAGACCGTCAACAGGGTAAGTGACTTATCAGGAGACCAGACATGAAGTTCATCAAAAAGTTCGTTCGCGACAACAAGGCCGCGACCGCCATCGAATATGGCCTGATCGCCGCTCTGATCGCCGTTGCCGGCATCGCTGCGATGACCTCGGTCGGCGAAGGCGTGAGCAACACCTTCAACAAGGTGGGCGACGAGCTCAAGTAAGCAGCTTTTCGCCGGTTCGCCGGCAAAGTTGACGAAGGGACGGTGGTCTTCCACCGTCCCTTTTTCGTGTCAGCGGCCGGCGTAAACGACCAGCTTGACCTTCTGGCCCGGCGTCAGGCGGCTGTTGGACGCCAGGCGGTTCAAGACCTGAAACCGCTCGGACTGGTATTTGCCATAGGCCATCCGCCGCGCCAGGCTCGCGACGCTGTCGCCGCTCTTCACCGTCACGACATCGACGCGCCGCGGCCGGATCGCCGCCGCTTCGCTTGCGCTCAGGCGGCGCAGGCTGCCGAACATCGAATTGAAGGTGCCCGATCCGCCCGCCTTTGCCAGCGTCACGAAGTGAAAGGCGCTGCTGCGCGAAAATTCATAGGCAAAGACGGTCACATCGACCTGCCCCGACTGGCTGTTCGCCCGAACCGTGGTGTAATAGGCCGGAATTCCGTTCACCGTGGTACGCTGGATTGTGCCGGGAGTCAGGTTGGCGTCGCCCCCCACGCTCTTCAGTACCGACGCGATATAGGCGTTCATGTCACCGCTATAGGGTGCGGTGGAAAACTCTCCCTGCCCGCCGTTGCCGCTGATGCTGACCGCGGTCGTGCCATTTTGCATGCCGTAGCCGTTGGGCACGGTGAAAGCGAGTTTGAGGTCGGGGTGGAGGAACTGGCGTCCCTCGACGACGCCCTGGGCGGGGTCGTCGCCATAGAGCACGCCATCGACCGAGGCCATGAACGCGTCGGCATTGCGTACTCCGCCGCTGCCATAGCGGCTTGCAAGCTGCTGCGCATTGCGCACGCGCGAGGCCGGGTCTGGGTGGGTGCTCGCCCATTCGGGAATCGCCCGCGCATCGCCGCCCGCCAGCTGGGCCTCGAGATTGGTCTGGTTCGCCAGGCTCGCAAGGACGGTAGAAAGCGCCATCGGATCATAACCCGCGCTCTTCAGATATTGAACGCCGAGTTGATCGGCCTCCAGTTCCTGACTGCGCGAAAAGCCCAGCGTCGCAAGCTGCGCCGCCTTCATGGCATTATTCTGCAGGAAGCCCCCCAATGTGCCGAGCAGGCCGCCATTGTCGCCGATCGCGCCGCCAAGCACCGCACCGAGCACGCCCAATATGCTGTTCTGCGTCGCCTGCTTCTGCCGCTTCTTGCTATGCTGCGCGGCGACATGGCCGACTTCATGACCCAGAACGCCGGCCAATTCGGCCTCGTCGTTCATCAGCGCCATCAACTGACGGGTGACATAAACATAGCCGCCGGGAATCGCGAATGCGTTGTTCACCGGCGAGTTGAGCAGCGTGACGGTGAAGTCGCCGCGCGCGTTCGACATGCCCGACTGGACGGCGATGGTCTGTCCAACACGCGTCACATAGGCCGCCTGCGGGCCGGAATAGGCGCCGCCGAACTCCTGGAGCAACTGCGGATGAGCTTCGGCGCCCTGCTGGCGTTCGGCCGCCGTGATGTTGGTCGCGGTCCGGATCGTCTTGGTCCGTGCCTCGGCGGGACCGCTTACCCCGCTCCCCGCCATCGCACCTCCCGCCAGCACTATCGCCAGCGCCGTCGTTAGCGTCGTTCGCGCCATGAATTGCGTCTCCCTCTTACCTTGCCACCCCCCCTCCTTCGGGGGAGGGGCTTGAAAAGGAACGTCACCGCAAGCGATCGGGTTCCCGTCCGCACAAGATCGTACTCGGTTGAAAATCGTGTGTCCCCGCGAAGGCGGGGACCCATCTCCGGCCGGTTTGAAATAGCGCCATCGGGAGATGGACTCCCGCCTTCGCGGGAGCACACAGGCTTCGCATCGCCGTCTAACCCCGCCCCATCGCAAGGAATTTCTCTTCGCGCGCCGCGAGCAAGGCATCGCGCGGCAGGCCGGCGAGCCCATCGAGTTCGCTCGCGATTGCGTCGCCGAGCGATTGGATCGCGATTTCGGGCGCGCGATGGGCCCCGCCCACCGGCTCGGGAACGATGCGGTCGATGACCTTCAGGCCCAGTAGGTCGTCGGCCGACATTTTCATCGCCGCCGCGGCCTCGGGCGCCTTGTCGGACGTGCGCCACAGGATCGAGGCGCAGCCTTCGGGCGAGATCACCGAATAGACCGCATGTTCGAACATCAGGACACGGTTCGCGGCCGCCAGCGCGATCGCTCCGCCCGAACCGCCCTCACCCACCACCGCGGCAACCATCGGCACCCCGAGCGCGAGGCATTGCTCGGTCGACCGTGCGATCGCCTCCGCCTGCCCGCGTTCCTCGGCCTGGATGCCCGGAAAGGCGCCCGACGTATCGACCAGGGTGACGACCGGAAGGCCGAAGCGATCGGCAAGCTGCATCAGACGGATCGCCTTGCGATACCCCTCGGGCTTCGCCATGCCGAAATTATGCTTCATGCGCGACGGGATATCGTCGCCCTTTTCATGGCCGATAACCATCACGCGGCGACCGCGAAAGCGAGCAAGCCCGCCCAGAATCGCCTGATCGTCGCCAAAATTGCGATCCCCTGCGAGCGGCATCCAGTCGTCGAACAGGCCCGCGACATAATGTTTGAAATGCGGCCGGTCGGGGTGACGCGCGACCTGCGTCTTCTGCCAGGGGGTCAGCTTCGCATAGATGTCGCGCAGCATCTTCGACGATTTCGCCTCGAGCCGGGCGATATCCTGTTCGATATTGAGTGTGGGGTCGTCCCCCATATCGCGCAGCTCGGCAATCTGCCGATCGAGCGCGGCGACCTGTTTTTCGAAATCCAGAAAGGCTGTCATGCGGAATCGCTAGGCGGATGGCGCTTCGACGTCAACGCCTGCCGAGCGGTCCATCCGCGCCAGCGGATGACGGCGGTTGACCAGCTCGACGAGGCGGCGACTGTCGACATGGGTATAGATTTCGGTCGTCGCGATGTCGGCGTGGCCGAGCATCAATTGCAAGGCGCGCAGGTCGGCGCCACCTTCCAGAAGATGCGTGGCGAAGGCATGGCGCAGCACGTGCGGGCTGATCGCGGTCGGGTCGAGCCCGGCCCGAGCGGCGAGTTCGCGCAGAAGCTGGAACAGGCGGACGCGCGACACATGCCCCTTCCCCGACGGAAAGAGCCAGGGGGAGGCGTCGCCCGCGAGCGGCAGCCAACGGTCGAGCGCCGTCCGGGCGCGTTCGGACAGCGGCA
This sequence comes from Sphingopyxis sp. CR5, assembly GCF_059693785.1. NCBI lineage: Bacteria > Pseudomonadati > Pseudomonadota > Alphaproteobacteria > Sphingomonadales > Sphingopyxidaceae > Sphingopyxis > Sphingopyxis sp. CR5. The sequence continues at coordinate 104,522 of NZ_JCATIE010000002.1, forward strand.
CAAGCCGTTCCTTGTCGCCCTTGCCCCGGACGATCAGAAAGGCCCGCTCGCCAGCTATCGCGCGCCGGGGCAGCGAGACGAGTTCGCTCGCGCGCAGCCCGGAGCCGTAGAGGAGTTCGAGCAACAAGAGCTGCCGAACGGCGGCGGCCGGCGGCGCTTCGCCATCGGCCTCTTCGCCGGCCTGCGCGAACAGCCGTTCGACATCGTCGTGGGTCAGGAGGCGCGGTAGCGGCCGCCGGGTTGCCGGCCGCGCGATATCCAGCGCCGGATTGTCCGCGCGTTCGCCTTCATCGAGCAGGAATGCGAAAAACTGCCGCAGCGCGGACAATTTGCGCGCCGCGCTGCTCGCCGCGAGCGAGCGATAATCGGCCATGATCTTGCGTAGCAAGGCCGTGTCCGCCTGGGCCAGACGCCCATCGGCGAGCCGTGCCGCCTGATCGAGGTCGCGGCGATAGGCCGCGAGCGTGTTGCGCGAAGCGCCCCGCTCTGCCGCCATCATTTCGAGGAAGCGATCGATCAGCGCCGCGTCCCTCACGGACTGCATGATCGCTGCCCGTCCATGGGCACGCCGTCAGACACGCACCAACGCTTCGGCGGCGATCATCCGCGCTTCGGCTTCCAGCCCGACGTCGCGCAGCGCGCGAACGATATGATAGAGATGATAGGGCGGGATCTTCGACCAGTCGCCCTGCATCCCGGTTGCCGCGAGCAACGCGACCATACCCGGCTCGCGGCGGTCTGCGGCGGCCTCGATAGCCTGCGTCCAACGCGTCTGCTTGCCGAGATCGACCCCCAGGTCCTGCGCCGCCGAAGAGGCCGCGCCTGCATCGATCCGCCCAAGGCCGGCCAGCCCCGCAAGAAGCAGCTTGGAACGGAGCTGGTCCGCGCTGTCGTCGCTGCCGGCAAATTCGCCGATCCGTCCCGCGCTGGTGCCGTTGAGCGGCCTCGGCAACGCAACCGCGAGCACACCCCAGGCGTGGCTTCCGACATCCACCTGTGGGACCCAGTTCATCGCGTTGCGATCGTAACCGCCGGCGAGCATCGAGCCGATAAGTTGCCAGGGATCGTCGCCGACCGCTGTCCCCGTCGGCAGTGCCGCGGCGGCACGGGCCGTGGCGATCAGCGCCGCATAGCGATGCAACCCATCGCCCTCTGCATTCCACATCGACTGCATCGCCGCATAGCGATCGGCGGCCGCCGATGCCGCAAAGGCGTCGCGGAGCGTGTCGGCGCGTGCCGCCAGCGGTGCAGCGGGTTCGGCTTCGCTCGACGCCGCGCTGAGCAACGAGACATACGCCTCGCTCGACAGCACGCCTCGCGCCGCTGCGTCGGGGGCGGCCGCAACGCGGTCGGCCATGTCGGTCATCGGAGCGAGCACCGTCCAGCCGCGCATATAGAAGGGCTCGGAGGCCCGAAGCTTTTCCGGGATGCCGATGGAGGTCGCGGTCGCCATGCCGAAGCGCCAGCTGGTCAGCCGCTCGATATTATCCCATTCGATCGTCGTCGATCGACGCCCTGCGCCCGTGGCACCAAGAACGCGCTCCGCCAGCAAAATGTCGAAATTCGGGATCTTGCCGCTCGACCGGACACGCCCGATAGCCCAGCCGGCCGGACCGGCGTCGCCCGACAGTCCGGAACAGATCGCGGCGGCCAGGCGCCAGCTGTGCTGATCGCCATGTGCCAGGCCCGCCGGGACATAGGGGCACAAGCCGGCGGGATCCGCCGTTGCAAGATAGGTCTGCTGGGCCACCGAGACCAGCCGTTTGCTTGCCCGGTCATAATCGACCGACTGCACGAGCCACCGCGCGCCGATCGATTCGCCCATCCGCAGCAACAGGGCCGCGCGATCGGCGGCCAGGTCGGCGCCGTTGATCGTCTTCGGCGTATCGATCGCCGACAGGAGCGCGCGACGAAGCAGGATCTGCGCCCAGCGCGACGCGAGCCGGCCGTCGGTGTTGCGCATGATGGCCGCGGCATATTGGCCGCGCGCCCCGAACGCATCGGGAGCCATGCCGCCGGTTTCGGGAGTCAGCGGACCGATCCGCGTGAGCAGGCGGCGTGCGCCCGGCGGCAGGTCGTATTTGAGGCGGCTCGAAAGTGCGCCGTCCTCTTCCGCCGCCTCGCCATCGTCGGTGTCGGCGGCGTCGGCGGGTGCGCCGAGCGTCGGCGCAACCGTCGGCACAGCCGGTCCGCCCGGCCTGGATGCCGCTGGCGTCGGGGTCGGGGCGGCAGAAGGGGCCGGCGCCGGAGCGGGGGCCGGTGCCGGTGCCGGTGCCGGTGCCTCCGGCGGGTTCCCGAACCCCTCGGGGAGCAGCGATTCCTGCGCAACCACGGGCAAGATAAGCGCCGCGGCGAGCGTGCTGCCCGACAGGGCAAGCGTCAGCGCGAGCGACCTGGCCCTCATTGGGGTGCCCCTGCGGCAATCGTGTCGGTCACATCCACCTCAATCATCGTCGGCTCGATCGGCCGGCCCAGAAACAATAGCAACAGCCCGAAGGCGACAAGCAGCAAGGCCGCCACGATCAGTCGCCCGACCCAGCGGCCTTTCCCCGATCTGTCTTGATTGCGCAATATCCCGGCGACCCCTGGTTACATCGTCGCGCCGAAAACCATTGTCCCGCGCGCTTCGGGCGGTATAGCCGCGCGCATCATGCGGCGAAACCCGAAAAGCCCGGCCCCGGCCATCGATCCCGCGATCCGTTCGCGGCCGATCGTGCTCGTCGGCCTGATGGGTGCAGGCAAGTCGACGATCGGGCGGCGGCTGGCACAGCGCCTCGGCATGGCTTTCGCGGATGCCGACGACGAGATCGAACGCGCTGCCGGCATGACGATTTCGGATATTTTCGCAAAGTTTGGCGAGGCGCATTTCCGCGATGGCGAACGCCGGGTTATCGCGCGGCTGCTGGCCGGGAAGCCGCTGGTCCTGGCGACCGGCGGCGGCGCCTTCATCAATGACGAGACCCGCGCGCTGATCCTGCAGGACAGCCTGTGCATCTGGCTCGATGCCGACATTCCGACGCTCGTCGAACGCGTCGGACGCCGCAGCCACCGTCCGTTGCTCAAGGATCGCGACCCGGGCGCTGTCCTGCGCGAGCTCGCGGCCGTGCGCAATCCCATCTACGCCGAGGCGCATCTGCGCGTCGGTTCGGCGAGCAACCCGCACGAGCAAACGGTGCGCGCGATACTGGAGGCTCTGGCACAATGGGAAGATCCGACATGGAAAAGCTGACGGTCGAGCTGGGGGAGCGCAGCTACCCCATAGTGATCGGTGACGAGCTGCTCGCGGACATCGGCGCGCATGTTGCGCCGCTGCTCGGACGCCCGCGCACGATGATCGTCACCGATACGCATGTCGCCGACCCCTATCTCTCCCGCGTCGGCGCTTCGCTCGCCGCAGAGGGGATTTCCTTCTCCTCGCTTGTCCTCCCCGCCGGCGAGAGCACGAAGAGCTGGGACGGGCTCGCGCGCCTGACCGAGTGGCTGATCGGCGAAGGCGTCGAACGCGGCGATCATGTGATCGCGCTGGGCGGCGGCGTGATCGGCGATCTCGTGGGCTTCGCATGCAGCATCGTCAAACGCGGCTGTTCGTTCGTGCAGGTGCCCACCACGCTGCTCGCGCAGGTCGACAGCAGCGTGGGCGGCAAGACCGCGATCAACGTCGCGGCGGGCAAGAATCTGATCGGCGCCTTTCACCAGCCGGCGCTGGTCGTGATCGATCCGACGACGCTTGCGACCCTGCCGCGCCGCGAACTCGCCGCCGGCTATGCCGAAGTGGTCAAATATGGCTTGATCGACGACGCCGATTTCTTTGCCTGGTGCGAAACGAACGGCGGCGCCCTGCTCGCGGGCGACAGCGGCGCACGGCACAAGGCGATCGCGCACAGCGTTTCGGCAAAGGCGCGGATCGTCGCCGCCGACGAACGCGAAACCCAGGACGTCCGCGCGCTCCTGAATCTCGGCCACAGCTTCGGCCACGCCCTCGAAGCGGAAACCGGCTATTCGGATCGCCTGCTCCACGGCGAAGCGGTTGCCGCTGGGATGGTTCTGGCGCACCGGTTTTCGGCAGACCGCGGCCTTTGCTCGCCAGAGGATGCGATGCGCGTACGCGACCATCTTGCCAGTGTCGGCCTGCCGCACAGCCTGACGAGCGCGGGGGTCAACTCGGGCGGCGCGGCGCTGGCGGCGCATATGGCGCACGACAAGAAGGTACGCGGCGGCAAGCTGCCGTTGATCCTGACCCGCGGCATTGGGCGCAGCTTCGTGACCGAAGACTATGGCCTCGACATGGTGGCCGATTTTCTGGACGGCGCGGCGTCAACCGGCTGACGACGGCCGCGGGTCCGCGGCCTGCATCGTTTCCTCTTCGTCGCGCGCCAGCTTCGCGGCCTGCCGCCGCTGGCGCAGCGTTTCGAGCACGCTCGCCGATTCGCGGCCGCCGCCGGGCTTGAAGCGATGGTCGCGGCCCGCCGACAGGTCGCCCTCGTCCATCTGCGCCGCAAGCCGCGTCTCGTCGAGCTGGCGCAGCGCGGTTTCGACATCCTCGATCTCGCGCGGGTCGATTTCCAGCTGTTCCAGCGCCATCAGGCCAAGCGCGACCGAACTTTCGAACACCTCGCGGATCGCACCGCTCGTCCCCGCCCCGTCGATCGCCATCAATTGCCGGCGGTCGAACACCCGCATCAGCACCTTCGCCTGTGGGAAGGCCTCGATGATCGGAGCAAGCGTATCGGCGTCGACCGAGGCATCGTCGATGCAATAGATGATCAGTCGCGCCTCGTCGGCGCCCGCCCGTCGCAACAGGTCGATGCGCAGACCGTCGCCATAATAGACCTTGGTGTCGAAGCGGCCCGACAACTCGATCTGGCTCGGCTTCTTGTCGATCAGCGTCACCGAACAATCCACCGCGTGCAGCATCTGCGACACGATCTGCCCAAAGCGGCCATAGCCGATCACCAGCGCCGATCCGCGCGGCGCTTCGTCGGGGCCTTCCAGCTCGGGACCGTCGCGGTCGGGAGCAAACTCCAGATTGCGCGCGAAAAGCATCAGGAACGGGGTCGAAACCATCGACAGCGTGACGACGGCGCTGAACAGGCTTGCCGCCTGCGGCGCAATCAGCAACGCCTGCTGCGCCTGGGTGAAAAGCAGGAAACCGAACTCGCCGCCCTGGCTGAGCAGAAGCGCAAGGCCGAGGGCGGTCTTCCAGGATTTTCCGAACGCCCGCACGAGCAGGGTCAGCACGACGACTTTGACCACGACGAGCCCCGCGGCAAGGCCAAGGACGCGGAGCGGGTCGGCAAGCACGACATTGACGTCCAGCACCATGCCGACCGCGAGGAAAAAGAGACCGAGCAGGATCAGGCGGAATGGTTCGACATCGGCCTCTATCTCGTGCCGATAGGGCGAATCGGCGAGCATCACGCCCGCGATGAAGGCCCCGAGCGCGGTCGAGAGATGCAGGCTGTGCATCAGCGCGGCGCTCGCCAGCACCACGAGCAGGCCGACGACCACGAACAATTCGCGCTCGCCATAGCGGCCGATGACGGTAAGCAGCGGATTGACGACAAAACGTCCCGCGAGCACCAGTCCGACAATCGCAAGCACCGTATAGAGAGCGAGCATCCCGCCCGGCGGGGTCGACGGGTCGGCGGGCGCGCGCGACAGCGCCGCGACGATCGTGATCATCGGTACGATTGCAAGATCCTGGAACAGCAGGATCGAAAAGGCCTTTTCCCCGAAGGGCGAGTTGATCCGCCCCGAACTTTTGAGGCTTGGCAACACCTGCGCCGTCGATGACAGCGCGAGCGGGAGGCCGAGAACGAGCGCGGCCTGCCAGCTGAACCCCTGCGTAAGCAGGATCAGCGCGGTGAGCACGAGCCCGGTGATGACCACCTGCGCGAGCCCGAGACCGAAGATGGCCTTGCGCAGATCCCACAGGCGCCGCGGATGCAATTCGAGCCCGACGAGGAAAAGCAGAAAGGCGATGCCGATCTCCGCGATCGCGAGCTTGGATTCGCCGCCGCCGACCAGCCCGAGCCCGTGCGGGCCGACGAGCGCACCGGCGATCAGGTAGCCAAGCACCGCGCCAAGCCCGAGCCGGCGAAAGATCATCACGAACAGCGTCGCGACGCCGAGAAGGATCGCCCCTTCGAACAGCAGGGTATCGGTCGGCGTTTCGGCCGCACGTTCGGTGACCGCAGCGGCAAGGATCAAGCCGCTCATGCGCCCGCTTCCCTGCTTTCGAGCGCGGCGACCGCGGCATCGAAGGGCAGCAGGATCGCGCCATGACGCGCCGGATAGTCGCGGGCGGCGGCGAGTAGATCGAATCCCGGCCAGTCGGGCGGATCGTCCCCGCCCGCGAACCAGCCGGCGATCGCGTCGCGCGTCGCGCGCAAGTCGTCGGCGCTGCGACCGGCGGCGTGGCGGGCCAGGAGCGCCGCCGAAGCCTGTCCGAGCGCGCAGGCTTCGACATGCAGGCCGACGGCCGAGACGAGCCCGTCGGCGCCCGCATCGACGTCGACAATGATCCGGCTGCCGCAAAGCGGCGCGCGCAGCGAAGCGCGGCGTGCGTTTTCGATCAGCGGAAAGTCAGCCGTTGCGACCGCCAGCGACAATATGTCGCGATTATAGAGCGCCGCGCTCATCGCGCCGTACCTGCTTCGGCGGCCGCTGCCTCAGTTTCGCGCGCGTCCTCGCGGCGTTCGGCGATCACCTTGCTCAGCGCCGCGCTGGTGGCATTCAGCGCCGGATAGGTGCGGCTGCCCGTCATCCACGCCGGGCGCGCGCTATTGCCATAGCCGATGTCATAAAGAAGGGTGATTCCCATGAACAGCACGGTGGCGAGCGCCAGCCCCTTGACCGCGCCGAACCCCGCCCCGAGACCGCGGTCGAAGCCACCGACGATCGAGGCGCGGCTGCGCTGTCCCATGGCCCGCGATCCCCATTTCGCGATCGCGAACACGCCACCGAACAACAGCACGAAAGCCAGCATCGCGGCGCCGCCCGGCGCACTGATATAATCGGCGATCAGACCGGTCAGCGTCGCGTGAAAGAAGCGCACGGCAAGAATGGCGAGCAGCCACGCGAGGAGCGAGGTCACCTCCTGCACCAGCCCCCGCGAAAAGCCCAGGATCGTGCCGCCGCCCACGAGCAGCAACACGACAATATCCATGGCCGTCAGACTTCCCATAGTGCCGCGATCAAACCAGAGTTCATACAATAATCCGTTCGTGCCGAGCCTGTCGAAGCACCGTCCTTTTCTCCCCGCAAGGAAAAGAACAGCCCTTCGACAAGCTCAGGGCGAACGGAAAAAGATGGCGCTGGCCGGTCTAGTCACGGCCCAGCATCAGGTCAACGAGTTCGCCGAGCCGGCCGAAACCGGTCACATCGATCCCGTTCACACCCTTCATCGCCTTCGGACCCCATCCCCTTGAAAAGCCGAGCTTTGCCGACTCGCGCAAGCGTAGCGCGTCGTGCGCGACGGGGCGCACCTCGCCCGACAGCGACAATTCCCCAAAGACGATGGCATCGGACGGCACCGGCCGCTCGCTGAACGCGGAGATCAGCGCCGCGGCGACCGCGAGGTCGGCGGCTGGATCGGTGAGGCGATAGCCGCCCGCGATGTTGAGATAGACTTCGGCCGCACCCATCTGGAGCCCGCAGCGCGCTTCGAGCACCGCGAGCACCATCGCGAGGCGTCCGCTGTCCCAACCGACGACCGCGCGGCGCGGCGTCGCGCCGCTCGCCAGCCGCACGGTCAGCGCCTGCACCTCGACAAGCACCGGGCGCGTCCCTTCGAGCGCCGGAAAGACCACCGATCCCGGGACGTCGCGGCTGCGGTCAGTCAGGAACAGGCTCGACGGGTTCGACACCTCGCCCAACCCTTCCTCGCCCATCGCGAATACGCCGATCTCGTCGGTTCCGCCAAAGCGGTTCTTCACCGCGCGCAGGATGCGATACTGGTGGCTGCGCTCGCCCTCGAAGGCGAGCACGGTGTCGACCATATGTTCGAGCACGCGCGGTCCCGCGATCGTTCCGTCCTTCGTGACATGCCCGACGAGCACGATCGCGGCGCCGCTGTCCTTGGCATAGCGGATCAGTTCCTGCGCGCTCGCGCGGACCTGGCTCACCGTGCCCGGCGCGCTGTCGATCACATCGCTGTGCATCGTCTGGATCGAATCGATCACGACGAAATCGGCGCCCCGCCCATCGAGCGTCGCGAGGATGTCGCGCACCGAGGTCGCACTCGCGAGCGCGACCGGCGCCTCGCCGAGCCCCAGCCGCTGCGCGCGCAGACGCACCTGCGCTGCCGCTTCCTCGCCGCTGATATAGACGACCGACCTGCCCGCCTTCGCAAGCCGCCCCGCGGCCTGCAACAACAGCGTCGACTTGCCGATCCCCGGATCGCCGCCGATCAGCGTAGCCGATCCCGCGACGAAACCGCCCCCCAGCGCGCGGTCGAACTCGGCGATACCGCACAGCATCCGCGCGGGCATCGGGCTGTCGGCATCGAGCGTTTCGAGCGCCAGCGTCCGCCCGCCGCGACTGAGGTCATGCTTCGCCGAAAACGCCGTTTCGGGGACGTCCTCGATCAGCGTGTTCCATTCGCCGCAATCGGCGCACTGCCCCTGCCAGCGATAGCTCACGCCCCCGCAATTCTGGCAGACATATTGACGTTTCGCTTTGGCCATGCGGATCGCTTAACCGGAACAAATATGGAACGCCAGCAATTTCCCACCCTCGCAATGGCGCCGAAAGGGCAGTAGGGGGTATCGCAATCCCGAATCACCGTCCGCAAAGGAAAGCGCACCCATGAAATTCTTCGCCGACACCGCCGAGATCGACGCCATTCAGGAGCTCGCCGCCACCGGGCTGCTCGACGGTGTCACCACCAACCCGTCGCTGATCGCCAAGTCCGGCCGCGACTTCAAGGAAGTGACGAAGGAAATCTGCGCGCTCGTCGACGGTCCGGTGTCGGCCGAAGTCGTCGCGCTCGACCATGAAACGATGATGAAGGAGGCCGAGATCCTCCGCAAGATCGCCGACAATGTCTGCATCAAGGTTCCGCTGACGATCGACGGTCTGAAGACCTGCAAGGCCCTGACCGGCGACGGCACGATGGTCAATGTCACCTTGTGCTTTTCGGCGAACCAGGCGCTTCTCGCGGCGAAGGCCGGCGCGACCTTTGTCTCCCCCTTTGTCGGCCGCCACGATGACAATGGCTTCGACGGCATGGGCCTGATCGCCGACATCCGCCTGATCTACGACAATTATGACTTCGCGACGGAGATCCTCGTAGCGAGCGTTCGTCACGGCATCCATGTCCTCGAAGCCGCGAAGATCGGCGCCGACGTGATGACCGCGCCGCCGGCGGTCATCAAGGGGCTGTTCAAGCATGTCCTGACCGAAAAGGGCATCGAAGGCTTTCTGGCGGATTGGGCGAAGACCGGCCAGTCGATCTGATTTTACGAAACCTGCAACAATGGTGAATCCCCGCGCAGGCGGGGACCCATCTCCTGCCGGTTTCAAATAGCACCGGCCGGTGAGAGGCTCCCGCCTTCGCGGCAGCGCACAGCTTATGTGCGCGGCCGCCCTTTCCAGTTGACGTAAACGTCAACCTCCCGCGATACTCGCCCGAAAGGGAGAGATTCGCGATGACCGACACCACCATCCTCACCGAACGCCGCGGCCATATCCTGATCCTCACGATCAACCGGCCAGAGGCGCGCAATGCGGTCAACGCCGCGGTTCATGTCGGCATCGGCACCGCGCTCGAAGTGGCGGAAGACGACCCCGAAATCCGCGCCGTCATCATAACCGGCGCGGGCGACAAGAGCTTTTGCGCGGGCGCCGACCTGGTCGCCCTCTCGCGCGGCGAAAGTCTTGCGCCCGACAATGCCGAGCAACAGGCGTGGGGCTTCGCGGGCATGGTGGCGCACCCGATCTCGAAGCCGATCATCGCCGCGGTCAATGGTTTCGCCTTTGGCGGCGGGTGCGAGATTGCCCTGATGAGCGACCTGATCGTCGCGGCGGATCATGCGCAATTCGGGCTGCCCGAGGTCAAGGTCGGCCTCTTCGCCGCGGCGGGCGGCGCATTCCGCCTCGCGCAGCAGATGCCGCGCAAGCTCGCGATGGAGCATATGCTGACCGGCGACCCGATCCCCGCCGCGCGCGCCGCGCAGTTCGGCCTCGTCAACCGCGTCGTCCCGCTCGCCGATCTGATGCCCACCGCGATCGCGCTCGCCGACAAGATCGCCGCCAATGCTCCGCTCTCGGTACAGGCGTCGAAGCGCGTCGCGCTCGGCATTCAGGACGGCCGCATCGCCGCCGATGCGCCCTATTGGGAGCATAATACGATCGAACGTGCTGCCCTGATGCGCAGCGAGGATGCCCGCGAAGGACCGCGCGCCTTCGCCGAAAAGCGCAAGCCCGAGTGGAAGGCGCGCTGATGATGGCGACGACCGATCCCGAGCGCATTCCCGTCATCGTCGGCGTCGGGCAGGTCAACGACCGCCCCGACGATCCCGGCCAGGGCCTCGACTCGCTCGGCCTGATGGTCGCGGCACTCGAGCGCGCGGCGGCGGACGCCGGAGTGCCGCTCGCCGAGATAGACAGCCTCGCGATCGTCGACCAGATAAGCTTTTACAGTCTTGGCAAGCTTTGCGACCCACTCGCCGCCGCGATCGGCGCGAACCCGACGGTCAATTATCAGTCGGCGGCGCCGCACGGCGACACCCCGGTCCGCCTCCTCAACGAAACCGCAAACCGTATCGGCGCGGGTGAGGTCAAACTCGCCGCGATCGTCGGCGCCGAGGCGCTGCGCACCGCGGCGGGCCGCGCCGCGAAGGCTGCGAGCGGCGAGGACAAAAGCTATAATGCCATCCGCAAGGTCGCGACGCGGCGCGAGCCCGACTATGCGCAGCGGCATGGCCTCTCCGCGCCGGTCGACGTCTACCCGCTCTATGAAAATGCCACCCGCGCGGCCTGGGGCCAAAGCCTCGCCGAAGCCCAGGCCGAAAGCGCCGAAATCTGGTCGCGCTTCTCGCAAGTCGCCGCCGGCAACGAGGGCGCATGGATCCGGAAAGCCGCCTCCCCCGCCGACATTCTGCGCGTCAACGAGCGCAACCGGCCTATCGCCTTTCCTTACTCCAAGCTGATGGTCGCCAACTCGTCGGTCAATCAAGGTGCGGGCTTCCTCGTCGCCAGCCTTGCCGAAGCGCGACGGCGCGGGATTGCGGAGGATCGCCTGATCTATGTCGGCATGGGGGCCGCGGCGAAGGAGCCCGCCAGCATCCTCGCCCGCGACCGTTACGACGGCAGCGTCAGCATGGAAACATCGATCGCCCGGACGCTCGCGCTGAACGGGATGACCGCGGAGGATTTCGATTGCGTCGAACTCTACAGCTGCTTCCCGTGCGTACCCAAGATGGCGCGCCGCGTGCTCGGCTGGCCGGCCGACTGGCCCGCGACCGTGTTCGGCGGCCTGACCTTCGGCGGCGGCCCGATCGCCAATTATATGAGCCACGCGATCGTTTCGATGACCGAGCGCCTGCGCCGCGAAGGGCGCTATGGCTTCCTGTTCGCCAACGGCGGCTTCGCGACCGACAATCACTGCATCGTGCTGGGCAAGGGGCCGATCGCAGCGGCGCAGTTTCCTCAGGATTTCGACTATCAAGCCGAAGCCGAAGCAAAGCGCGGCGGAGTACCCGAGCTGGTCCAGGATTATGCCGGCCCGGCGACGATCGAAAGCTATACGATCTTCTATGCCCGCGACGGCGCCCCGAAAGCCGGCGTCGTGGTCGCACGCACCCCTGCGGGCCAGCGCACGCTCGCGCATGTCGACGTAAACGACGCGGCGATGCTGGCGTTTCTGACAGATGGAACGCGGGAACCGGTCGGGACGGCCGGGCAAATGGTCGCGCTTGCAGAGGGGTACGGGTGGCGGGCCGCCCAGACCTCTATGGATCCTGACCCTAATTCCCGCTCTGGATTTCGAAACTGACTCCCTGCGCCAGCGGCAGCGCATCCGAATAATTCACCGTGTTGGTCGCGCGGCGCATATAGGATTTCCAGCTGTCGGACCCCGACTCGCGTCCGCCGCCGGTTTCCTTCTCGCCGCCGAATGCCCCACCGATCTCGGCGCCCGACGTGCCCAGGTTGACGTTGGCGATGCCGCAGTCGCTCGCCGCGAGGAAACGCTCGGCCTCGCGCATGTCGGTGGTGAAGATCGCCGACGACAGCCCTGCCGCCACATCGTTGTGCAGCCGGATCGCGGCATCCAGGTCGTCATAACGCATGACATAGAGGATCGGCGCAAAGGTCTCCTCGCGCACGGGTCCTACCTGACCGGGCATCTCGACGAGTGCGGGGCGCACATAATAGCATTCGCCTTCCCCGACGCGATCGCCCCCATGAACGACCCCGCCGGCGCGTTCGGCTGCTGCAAGCGCCACCCGCATCGCTTCATAGGCCGCCCCATCGATCAGCGGCCCGACCAGCACGTCCTTCTCTAGCGGGTTACCGACCGGGACGCTGGCATACGCCGCTTTCAGCCTGGCCACGAATTCGTCGTAGATGCTGTCGTGCAGGAACAGGCGCCGCGTCGTGGTACAGCGCTGTCCGGCGGTCCCGATAGCCCCGAATGCCACCCCGTGCAGCGCGAGGTCGAGGTCGGCCGACGGCGCGACGATCACGCCGTTGTTCCCGCCGAGTTCCAGGATGGCGCGTGCAAAGCGGCCCGCGAGCCGGGGTGCCACCGATCGGCCCATACGCGTCGATCCGGTCGCCGATACCAGCGCCACCCGCGCATCGTCGACCAGTGCCTCGCCGACCTCGCGCCCGCCGACCAGCAGCTGCGACAGCCCCGCCGGCGCGTCGGCGTACCGCGCGAGCGCGCGCTCGAAAATCGCTTGCGTCGCGAGCGCGGTCAGCGGCGTCTTTTCCGATGGTTTCCAAACGATGCTGTTGCCGCAAACGAGCGCGAGTGCCGCGTTCCATGCCCACACGGCGACGGGGAAGTTGAAGGCGGAAATCACGCCGACGACCCCGAGCGGATGCCAGACCTCCATCATCCGATGTCCGGCGCGCTCGGTCGCGATCGTCAGGCCGTACAGCTGGCGCGACAGGCCGACGGCGAAGTCGCAGATGTCGATCATCTCCTGCACCTCGCCCGCGCCTTCGGACGGAATTTTGCCTGCCTCGATCGTGACGAGCTTCGCCAGATCGTCCTTTGCGGCACGGAGTTCCTCGCCGAACAACCGGACGAGTTCGCCGCGATGCGGAGCCGGCACCTGCCGCCACGCGCGAAACGCTGCCGTCGCGGTGTCGAGCACCACGTCGATCGTCGCAGCGTCGGCGATGCGGACCAGGCCGATGCGTTCGCCGCTCAACGGCGTAACCGCCGGCATCGACCCGTCGCTCCACAGCTTGCGGTCGATACCCAGCCCGTCGAGCAGCCGTCCCACCTCTTTGCCGATCGCGGTCATCGCCTATCCTTTCCTATCTGGCGCGCTGCCCTTGAAACTTGCGGGCCGCGGAGTATCGCAGGGAAGACGAGATTGAAACCGAAAGCGGGAGAAGCTGACGTGTCCGACCTACCCCCCTCCGAACCGCTGGTCCCCGTTCCCGCCGATGCCGCAGCGAACACGCATTGCAGCGCGGCCGATTACGACCGCCTCTATGCGCAAAGCATCGCCGATCCCGACGGCTTCTGGGCCGATCAGGCGAAGCGCATCGACTGGATCGTGCCGCCCACGAAGATCGCCAACTGGTCCTACGACCCGGTGAGCATCAAATGGTATGAGGACGGCGTCCTGAACCTGTGCCACAATGCGCTCGACCGCCATGTCGCGGCGGGGCATGGCGAACGCACGGCGATCATCTTCGAACCCGACGCCCCCGACGGCGAAACGCGTCATATCAGCTATGCCGCGCTGCTCGCCGACACGATCCGCATGGCGAACACTCTCAAAAAGCTGGGCGTCAAAAAGGGCGATCGTGTCACCATCTATATGCCGATGGTGCCCGAAGGGGCGGTCGCGATGCTCGCCTGCGCGCGTATCGGGGCGATCCACAGCGTCATCTTCGGCGGCTTTTCGCCCGAGGCGATCCACGGCCGAATCGAGGATTGCGCGAGCGACTGGGTGATCTGCGCCGACGAAGGGCTGCGCGGCGGCAAAACGATTCCCCTGAAGGCCAATGTCGACAAGGCGCTCGAAAAGGTCGCGGTGAAGGGCGTGCTCGTCATCGCACACACCGGCGGCGACGTCGCGATGAAGGAAGGGCGCGATCATTGGTATGACGCGCTCTCCGCCGACGTCGACGCCGATTGCCCGTGCGAGCCGATGAACGCCGAAGACCCGCTGTTCATCCTCTACACCTCGGGCTCGACCGGCAAGCCGAAGGGCGTGCTGCACACGGTCGGCGGTTATTCGGTGTGGACCGCGATGACCTTTTGGTACGGGTTCGACTATCGTCCCGGCGAAGTCTTTTGGTGCACCGCCGACATCGGCTGGGTCACGGGTCACAGCTATGTCGTCTATGGCCCGCTGCAGAACGGCGCGACCAGCGTGATGTTCGAGGGTATTCCCAACTATCCCGACCACGACCGCTTCTGGCGGGTCGTCGACAAGCACCAGGTCAACATCCTCTACACCGCACCCACGGCGATCCGCGCGCTGATGCGCGAGGGCGACGATTATGTGACGCGGCACGACCTGTCGTCGATCCGTCTGCTCGGCAGCGTCGGCGAGCCTATCAACCCGGAGGCGTGGCGCTGGTATCACGACGTCGTCGGCAAGGGCCGCGTCCCCGTGATCGATACCTGGTGGCAGACCGAAACCGGCGGCATCATGATCACCACCCTGCCCGGCGCGCACGCGATGCAGCCGGGCAGCGCCGGGCGTCCCTTCTTTGGCATCCGTCCGCAGCTCGTCGATGCGGAGGGCGGTGTGCTCGTCGACGAACAGACCGGCGGCGCGGCCGAGGGCAATCTGTGCATCACGCACAGCTGGCCGGGGCAGATGCGATCGGTCTATGGCGACCATGATCGTTTCGTTCAGACCTATTTTTCGACCTACAAGGGCAAATATTTCACCGGCGATGGCTGTCGCCGCGACGCCGACGGCTATTGGCGCATCACCGGCCGCGTCGACGACGTGATCAACGTGTCGGGCCATCGCATGGGCACGGCCGAAGTCGAAAGCGCACTGGTGCTTCACGACAAGGTGGCCGAAGCGGCGGTGGTCGGCTATCCGCACGACATCAAGGGCCAGGGCATCTACGCCTATGTCACGGTCAACGCCGGGATCGACCCCAACGACGACCTGCTCGCCGAACTGCGGCAACAGGTGCGCAGCGAAATTGGCCCGATCGCCACCCCCGACCATATCCACTTCACCCCCGCGCTTCCCAAGACGCGCTCGGGCAAGATCATGCGCCGCATCCTGCGCAAGATCGCAGAGAATGACTTCGGGTCGCTCGGCGACACCTCGACGCTCGCCGACCCCAGCCTGGTCGACGGGCTGATCGAGGGACGGAAGAATCGGTAATCATCTCCCCTCCCGCAAGCGGGAGGGGAACCGCTAAAAATGAAAATCCGGCAGTTCGGCCAGCGCGATCCCCAGCGCTTCGGCCCAGCCCTCCGACACACGACGGAAATAAGGGTCGTCGCGCTCGAAGCGACGCTCGCGCACCGTCGTGAAATCGTCGCGCTCGTGGATTTTGAGGTCGATCGGCAGGTCGACTCCCGCGTTCGCGCGGATCGTCGAATCGAACGACACACAGAGCAGCTTCACCGCATCCTCGAACGACATGGCGGGATCATAGCTGCGCACGATGATCGGGCGGCCATATTTGGTTTCGCCGATCTGGAAAAAGGGGTTGTCCTCTCCCGCCTCGATGAAATTGCCCTCGGGATAGATCAGGAACAGCCGTGGCTCGGAGCCCTTGATTTGCCCCCCGACGATCAGCGACGCGCGAAAGATCGACTCGGCGACCGGTCCCTCGTCATTGTGCCGCATGACGATACCGCGCAGCACTTCGCCGATCGTCGTCGCGACCTGGAACATCGAAGGGCATTCGAGGATCGAGGGGTGGCGCTCTTCGGGCGCCTTCGTACGCTCGTCGAGCAGGCTGACCACGGCTTGCGTCGTGGCCAGATTACCCGCCGACATCAAGGTGATGACCCGCTCGCCGGGCACGTGCCAGCTGCGCATCTTGCGAACCTGCGAAATATCATCGACGCCCGCGTTGGTGCGGGTGTCCGACATGAACACCAGCCCCTTGTTAAGCCGCATACCAACGCAATAAGTCATCGAATCGCTGTTCGCCCCCGCAAATCCGCCCGTCCGGTCCCGATTATTGCTGGACCTGCAATTGGACAACCAGATTTTCTTGCGCCGCACCATAGCGCATGCCGCGAACCGGGGCGGCATCGCGATAGTCGAGCCCCGTCGCGACGCGGATATAGCGCGCGTCGGGCGAGTGGCCATTGCTCACGTCGAAGCCGATCCAGCCGATATGGTCGAAATAGGCCTCCGCCCAGGCGTGGGTCGCATCCTGCTCGGTGCGGTCGTCCATGCGCAGATACCCCGACACGTAGCGCGCCGGATAGCCTAGGTGGCGCATCGCCGCGATGAAGATATGCGCGTGGTCCTGGCATACGCCGCCTTCGCCTGCCAAAGCCTGTTCGGCGCTCGTCTCGGCATCGGTCACACCGACCTTGTATGCGAGTCTTTCGAGGATCAGCGCCGACAGCGCGTGCGCCTGTTCGATATCCGATTCGAAGTCGCGCCCCAGTGACGCGGTCAGCGACCGGACATGGCGTCCTGCCCGCGTCAATGCCGTCGGACGCAGGAATATCCACAGCGGCATCGCGCCGCGATGCGCGCCGATCACGCCATCGGTGGTGTGCAGCTCGACCTCGCCGCGGCACCGGATAACCAGTTCCCGGACGCCGGTGTCGAGCGCAATCAGGTCGACTCCATTGCCGTGATGGTCGGTATAATGTAGCTGCTTCGTCCCGCCCTCGACCTCGATCGTCCAGTCGTGGACGCTCTGCTGGCCGGGGCGTTCCTTGGGCATCAGCCGGACCTGTTGCAGCGCATAGCCCACCGGCGCGTCATATTGATAATGGGTGATATGTTCGACAGACAGGCGCATCGTCACTCCACGAACCGGTAATCGCGCTCGATCTGCTGCGCGAGCGCGGCATTTGCCGACAGGAAGCCGCGCAGATATTCGTGCAGCCCGCCATCGAAGATCGTCTGGATCGGCGCCGACAGTTTGTCGCGGCAGATGGCGATCGCCATCCGCCCCGCCTCGGTCTCTTCGCCATATCCGCGCTGGAGCCAGCCGAGATTGTCCTGCATCTTGTCGCAGCAGAAGGCCAGGCTGCGCGGCATCTGGCCATAGAGGATCAGGAACTCGGCGATCTTGAGCGCGCTGATTTCGGCGCCGTAGAGCCAGCGATAGGCGCGGTGCGCTGAAACCGAGCGCAGGATCGTCTCCCACTGCACATTGTCGATCGAGCTTCCGATATGCGCGACCGAAGGCAGCAGCAGATAATATTTGACGTCCAGGATGCGCGCCGTGTTGTCGGCGCGTTCCAGGAAGGTGCCGAGCCGCGCGAAGTTATAGCCGTCGTTGCGCAGCATCGTGCCCGCCAATGCGCCGCGGACCTGGGCAACCTGCTGCCGGATCGCCGCGAGAACGTCGGGCAGGTCGTCCTCGCGCACCTGCCGCTTGAGCAGGCCGGTTATCGTCATCCAGCTGATATTCACCGCTTCCCACACTTCGCGGGTCAGCGCGGTGCGCGCGGTCCGGGCATTGTCACGCGCCTGTTTCGAAAGCGACACGATACTCGACGGATTGGCCGAATCCCGCAAAAGAAAATCCACGACGCGGGCCGAGCTATACTCGTCGTGCGCGGCCATGAATGCGTGATCGACCCCTGCCGTTTCGAGAATCGATTTCCATTCGGACGGCGCGGTCTGCCACCGGGTCAGGGCGATACGGAATCCGGCGTCGATCAAGCGCGCATTATTCTCGCTGCGCTCAAGGTAGCGCGCCATCCAGAACAGGGCTCCTGCGGTCTTCCCGAGCATCAGTCCTCCAGCACCCAGGTGTCTTTGGTCCCGCCGCCCTGGCTCGAATTGACGACCAGCGACCCACGTTTCATTGCGACGCGCGTCAGCCCGCCGGGCGTGATCGTCAGTCCCCGGGGCGACATCAGGACAAAGGGTCGCAGGTCGACGTGCCGCGGCGCGAGGCCCTGCCGCGTGAAGATCGGCACGGTCGACAGCGACAAGGTAGGCTGGGCGATATAATTGCCCGGATTCGCCTCCAGCTTCTTGCGGAAAGCGGAAATTTCCCGCTTGCTCGCCGCCGGCCCCACCAGCATGCCATAGCCGCCCGACCCGTGGACCTCCTTGACCACCAGTTCGGGCAGTCGATCGAGCACCTCGCGCAGATGCTCCTCGTCGGAGCAGCGCCAGGTCGGCACATTGGGCAACAGCGCCTTTTCACCGGTATAGAATTCGATGATGTCGGGCATATAGCTATAGAGTGCCTTGTCGTCGGCGATCCCCGTCCCCGGCGCATTGGCGATCGTGATCCCGCCGGCGCGATACACGTCCCAGATGCCCGGTACGCCAAGCAGCGAATCCGGACGGAAATTAAGGGGGTCGAGGAAATCGTCGTCGACGCGGCGATACAGGACATCGATCGCTCGATAGCCCTGCGTCGTGCGCATCGCGATCCGCCCGTCCACGACGCGCAGGTCGTGCCCCTCGACCAGTTCGGCGCCCATCTGGTCGGCCAGGAAACTGTGTTCGAAATAGGCGCTGTTGTGAATGCCGGGGGTCAGCACCGCGACCGTGGGAGTTCCCTGGCACAGAGGCGGGGCACAGGCCGACAGCGACTTCAAAAGGTTGATCGGATAATCGCTGACCTCGCGCACCGCGACCTTCGCGAAGAGTTCGGGAAACATCTGGAGCATCGTTTCGCGATTTTCGAGCATGTACGACACGCCCGACGGTGTGCGCGCATTGTCTTCCAGCACATAGAATTCATCAGGCCCGGTGCGGACGATGTCGATGCCGCTGATGTGGGTGTAGATTCCGCCGGGCGGGTCCATTCCCATCATCATCGGCAGGAAGGCGTCGTTACGCGCGATCAGGTCGGTCGGGACGCGGCCCGCGCGCAATATCTCCTGCCGATGGTAGATGTCGTGCAGAAAGGCGTTGAGAGCGCGCACGCGCTGTTCGATCCCGCGCGACAGACGCCGCCATTCGCTCGCCGCGATGATCCGCGGCACGACGTCGAAGGGAATCAGCCGCTCATCGGCATCGGCCTGGCCATAGACGTTGAAAGTGATACCGATCGTGCGGAAAAAGGCCTCGGCCTGCTGCGCCTTGCGGTGAATACGCTGCGCATCCTCGCCATCGAACCAATCGAAATATTCGCGATATGGCGGGCGTATGCCGCCTCCGTCGCTCGTCATTTCGTCGAAGAAGCTGATACTCCGACCCTTTCCACGCAGCACATATTTTCTGCCGCACAACGGGTGCGGCACTCAGGTCCCTGCTGCTGCGTGCCTGTCGGCTCCGTGGCCACCAAGCTTATGGGAAGCGATGCTAATCCGCGCCGGCGCCCTTGGCAAGCGGGCGTGTCGGATCGTGCGCGCGCGCCTTCCCCATTCGGAGAGAGGCGCGCGCAGACTTACATGGCGCCGTGGCAATGCTTGTATTTGCGACCCGACCCGCACGGGCATGGCGCATTGCGGCTGATTTCCATGTCGGCGTAGGGGTTCTCGCCGCCCGCCGACGGCCTCGGCGCCTGCATCGGCGGCAGCGTGTCGGCGATCACGCCGAGCGATCCCGCGTCGATGTCGGCACTATTGTCCTCGCCGGTGAACGGGTCGATGTGCGTCGTCAGGAAATCGGGCAGTTCGGGAAGCGGCATGGGCTCCGGTTCCTGGAACTGGAAATCGATGCGCGCGACGGTCCGCGTCACGTCCTCGCGAATGTTCTGCAACATGCGCTCGAACAGGGCAAAGGCCTCTGCCTTATATTCGTTGATCGGCTGCTTCTGCGCATAGGCGCGCAAGAAGACGACCTGACGCAGCGCGTCGAGCGTCGAAAGATGCTCTTTCCAGTGATGGTCGAGCGTCTGGAGCAGGATCGATTTTTCGATGCCGCGCCAGGTTTCGGGGTCGACCTGCGCCGCCTTTTCGGCCGCGGCGGCGTCCGCAAGCGACTGGATGCGCTCCTCGAAAATCTCGGGGTCGACGGCGTCTTCCTGCATCCACGCATCGATAGGCGGAGCGAGCTCGAGGACGTTGGCGACCCGTTCCTTCATCGCCGCGATATCCCACTGCTCGGGATAGCTGCCCGGCGGACAGGCGTCGGCGACGATTGCGTTGACTGTTTCGGCCCGCATACCCAGCATCGCATCATCGACCGTTTCGCTGTCGATGATCTCCCCGCGCTGGTCATAGATCACCTTGCGCTGGTCGTTCATCACATCGTCATATTCGACGACCTGCTTGCGGATGTCGTAATTGCGCGCCTCGACCTTCTTCTGGGCGGTCTCGATCGCCTTCGACAGCCACTTCGACCCGATCGCCTCGCCATCCTCGAGATTCTTGTTCATCATCTTCGCGAACAGCGTGTCGGGGCCGAAGATGCGCAAGAGGTCATCATCGAGGCACAGATAGAATTTCGACAGGCCGGGATCGCCCTGGCGCCCCGAACGACCGCGGAGCTGGTTGTCGATGCGACGGCTTTCGTGGCGTTCAGTGGCGAGTACGAACAGGCCGCCCGCGGCCTTCACCGCCTCGCGCTCGGCGGCGACTTCCTCGCGGATCCGCGCTTCGGCCGCCTCGCGCTCGGGTCCTTCGGGCATGTCGGCGAGTTCGTCCTCGATCCGGAATTCCTCGCTGCCGCCCAATTTGATGTCGGTACCGCGGCCCGCCATGTTCGTGGCGATCGTCACCGCGCCGGTCCGGCCGGCCTGCGCAACGATGTGCGCCTCGCTCTCGTGGAAACGCGCGTTGAGGACGCTGTGCGGCACACCCTCCTTTTCGAGATAGGAGGAGAGCAGTTCGGACTTCTCGATCGACACGGTGCCGACGAGCACCGGCTGGCCGCGCTCGTTCGCTTCGCGGATCGTGCGCGCGATCGCACCGAACTTGTCGTTGATGTTCTTGTAGAATTCATCCTCCTCGTCGATCCGCGCGATCGGGCGGTTCGTCGGGATGGTGACGACGTTCATCTTGTAGATTTCGAAGAATTCGGCCGCCTCGGTCGCCGCGGTACCGGTCATCCCCGAAAGCTTCGGATACATGCGGAAATAATTCTGGAAGGTTATCGAGGCCAGCGTCTGGTTCTCGGGCTCGATCTGCACGCCCTCCTTCGCCTCGACCGCCTGGTGCAGGCCGTCGGACCAGCGGCGCCCGTCCATCATGCGGCCGGTGAACTCGTCGATGATCACGACCTTGTCGTCCTTGACGATATAGTCGGTGTCGCGGCGAAACATCACGATGGCCTTGAGCGCCTGGTTGACGTGATGGACGACCTGGGTGTTTTCGATGTCATAGAGATTGCTGCCCTGGAGCAGGCCCGCGGCCTCGAGCAGGCGCTCGACATGCTCAGTGCCTTCCTCGGTCAGGCTGATCGACTTCGCCTTTTCGTCCTTTTCATAATCCTCTTCGCCGAGCCGGTGCACCACCTCGTTGACGCGGATGTAGAGTTCGGACTTGTCGTCGGTGGGGCCGGAGATGATCAGCGGGGTGCGCGCCTCGTCGATCAGGATCGAATCGACCTCGTCGACGATGCCGAAGTTGAACGGGCGGTGCACCATCTGCGACCGCTCGAACTTCATATTGTCGCGCAGATAGTCAAAGCCGAGCTCGTTGTTCGTCGCATAGGTGATGTCGCTGTTATATGCCTCGCGCCGCTGCGTCTCGTTGAGGTTCGGGACGATGATCCCCGTCGTCAGGCCAAGGAAACTGTAGACTTCGCCCATCCATTCGGCATCGCGCTTCGCCAGATAGTCGTTGACCGTGACGACGTGGACGCCCTTGCCTTCGAGCGCGTTGAGGTAACAGGGCAGCGTCGCCATCAGCGTCTTGCCCTCGCCGGTCGCCATCTCGGCAATCTCGCCGCGGTGCAGGACGATCCCGCCGATCATCTGTACGTCGAAATGACGCATGCCCAGCGTGCGGCGCGCCGCCTCGCGCACCGTGGCAAAGGCTTCGGGAAGGATGTCGTCCAGGCTTTCGCCCGCCGCGAGGCGTTCACGGAATTTCGGGGTCTGCGCTTTCAGCTCCGCATCGTCGAATGCCTCCATCTGGGGCTCGAAGGCGTTGATCTTGTCGACGATCTTGCGGATGGAATTAACGTAACGCTCGTTGGACGAGCCGAACAGGCTTTTGGCAATGCTGCCGAACATGGCGGTTTTCCTTGGATAATGCTGAAGGCGGCAACGCGAATGGTTGCCCGGCCGCATCGCATGCGGCCGCTGAAAATCGATCGGGCGCGAACGTGGCGCCCGGCGGTCGGGGCTATTCGAGCGCGCGGTCCGATCGGCCGAGGATGCCCGGCAGATAGGGAGGAGCCGGACGCACCGGCTTGCGGCAACCGCACGACGCGCGGCGCGAGGGGGGCGGATCGGCCGGCCGCCGAGCCTTGTCGGCATTGTCCGATTGACCGGCGGTTTCCGCGAGCATCACGAGCGCGCCCATCGCCGCCGGCGTGGCCGGAGCGGCCTGCGCGCGATCTGCGCCGGCAAGGCCGGTCAGAAGTGCGAGCAAGGTCAGGAATAAACGCAAGAGATGCCCCTCTGTCGATCCGGCAGGCGATTGAGTGCCCGCGGGACGCTGAACATAGGGTGAAAGCGAAAAAAGGTCCAGAGGGAAGCCAACCGGCGTCTATCCCGTTCGCGTCCCTATGCGTCATTGCGAGCGGGGCGAAGCAATCTCCAGCCATTGTGCGAACCCGCCGATGGGCGGAGATCGCTTCGTCGCTGCGCTCCTCGCAAGGACGGATCGAGGGTTACGGATACGAGGCAGATAAACGCCAAGCCCGGTCCTAGTCGGTGTCGGCCGCCGCGTCTTCGATCCTGACATTGGTTTCGACGGTCACCCGGCGCGCGACGGGCTTTCCATCCTTGTCGGCAAACGGCTGATATCGTTGATCCTCGCCACCGAACAGAACGCAAGGCGACATCTCCGGGGTGCCGGCCATCTGGCCCGACCCTTCGAAGCTGCAATCGCCGACACGCCCGTCGGCATTTATCACGATCGACAGATGGGCGCTTCCGGGTTCGCTCATCGGAAAGGGTTTCGCGCGCGGGGGCGCCGCCGCCAGCGTCTTGGCGAGTTCCTTGTCCTCCACGCTTTCCTCGACCGGCAGCGTCCAGTCGAAATGCGCCGCGAAGGTCGCGGGCGCCGGCTTTCCCTCGCTATCGAGCGCCGGCTCGAACGCGCCCTGGTCGCGCATCAGGGCGCAGGCCGCGGTATCGAGCGTTTGCGAAAGGCTGCTGTCGGTCACCTCGCAGCCCGTCACCCTGCCCTCGACATCGATCGAGAGGCGCATGTGGACGATCCCCTCCTCGCCCGCCTTGCGCGCGGTTTCGGGATAGAAGTCCGCCGGATCGAGCGCGACCATTTCCGCTTTGGGAAAGGCTCCGCGCGGCCAGTTGCCGAAGATGTTTTCGGGCATGAAGGCGGTTTGCATCTCTGCATAGTCGCCGTCGGGGATCTGCCAGCGGACGCGATTGCTGTAGGTTCCTCCGGTCTGTTTGCCGGCCGCGTCGCGTCCGGGGATGAAGGTCGCCCGTTCCGCGAGAAGCCGGCACGTGGCCTCATCGAGCTCGGCATGACCGCTCGACGACGTGACCTCGCACCCCGTCGTCCTGCCGGTGGCATCGTAGGTCAGACGAAATGCCGTAACGCCTTCATGCTCGGCTCGCATCGCTTCGGCAGGATAATCGTCGTTGGTTACCCAGCTTCCGGGGTTGTTGGCCGGCGTTCCGGCTTGGGAAAGGTCGGCGGCCTCCGCCATTGCGCCCGGAGCTGTCGGCGCGACCAAAGCCAATATCCAAAGTGCAGCGACCATGCCCTTGTCCCCCCTTGTACCGTTCAGTCGAGTCCGGGGTTCAGCCGCCTGACCTCCTGCAAGAAGCTCTTGGGCTTCTTGAAATAATTGCTGTCGCGGTTGACCTTCAGCCCCGCGGCGACCGCCATCTCCATCAGGAAATGGACGCAGTTGGCCGACCCGAGATCATAGCTGGGCTGCTTGCGATCCTGCCATTCGCGCACCTTGGTGAGCAGGCGGCCATAGGTCGCATCGTCGACTGTCACGCTGAACTGCCTGTCGCTCTTGGTGACATATTTTTCTTCCTTGCTCTGCACATAGCCCTTTACCGCGCCGAGCAGGATCGCCGGCGTCACCGATCGCGCGGTGAAGCCGTAATTGTAGTTGACCGTCTGGCCGGTCGAATCGACCCGCCCCTTCAACGTGATGAAGCCGTGGGGAAAGCGTTCCCCGAAATCATGGCTGTAAAAGCTGACGACCACCTTGGCCTGCGCCGGCGCAGCGGTGCAGAGGACGAAGATGGAAAGGGCGAAGAGCAGCAAGCGCCAATGGGTCATGCCGCCCTGATAGCCAGCGAGGCCGCGCCTTGCCAAGGCGCAATTGCGGCTTGACCTTTGAACCGGCATCGCTTTCATTCCCACTGACATCAATGTAAGGGAGGGTGCGCCATGGCGCGAAAGGCGATTTTCATCACCGGCGGCGGATCGGGCATCGGCCGCGCAACCGCCCGACATTTCGCGAGCCAGGGCTGGTTCGTCGGCATCGCCGACGTCAACACGCAAGGGATCGACGAGACCGCCGCGCTGCTTCCCGAAGGTGCGTCGTCGCGCCATGCGATGGATGTGCGCGACCGCGACCAATGGCAGGCCGCGCTCACCGAATTTGCCGCAGCGAGCGGCGGACGACTGGACGTGTTGTTCAACAATGCCGGGATCGGATCGGGCGGGCAGTTTGTCGACATGCCTCCCACCGAGGCCGACCGGTTGATCGCGATCAACTTCGGCGGCGTGGTCAACGGCATCTATGCCGCCCTGCCGCTGCTGCGCGCGACCCCCGGATCGGCAATCCTCAACACCGGGTCGGCATCGGGCTTTTACGGCGTGGCGGGGCTTGCGGTCTATTCGGCGACGAAATTCGCGGTGCGCGGCCTGACCGAAGCGCTCGAAATCGAATTTTCCAAATATGGCATAAAGGTCCGCTCGCTGATGCCAGGCTTTATCGATACCCCGCTGCTCGATCAGGTCAGCGCCGACAGCAACGAACCGGCGCGCAACCGCCTGTCGGCAAGCGGATTCGAAATTTCGCCGGTCGACGATGTCGCAAAGGCCGCGTGGGACGCCGTGCACGGCGACCGCGTGCATATGCCGGTGGGCAAGATGGCAAAACGCCTGTCGCGGCTCGCGCGCTTCTTTCCCGGTTTGATTGCAAAGCAATCGAAGAAGATCGACGGACTCGGCGCGGCGGGGCGCTGAGGGACCGCTTTGCCTGCGGCTACGCCGCGGCAGATATTCTGTTGGAGCCCATGCTCCTCGCATCCGCATGCGTCATGCGAGGGCATAAGCGTCTATTCTCTTGCCCTTATCGCTCGTCCGTCACGCCGCATTCGACGCTGCCGCTGCCGACGTTGCGCACGGTACAGGTCGGTCGGCCGTACACGACGGTCTTGCCGACCCCGCGCGACGTGACGGTCGCGCTTTTCGCCGCCCGAAAGATCAGATCGCCCGCCCCCTCGCTATCGCTTGTCAGATTATCGATCGTCAGGCCGCCGGCATCGAGCGCCCCGGACCCGGACAGGAGCACCTCGCCCTGCTTCGCGGCGCCACCAAGGGTCATCGTGCCATTTCCGACCATCGCCACCGACAGGCGGTCGGCGTCGATCCGGGCCACCCTCAGGCGCCCGGGGCCGCGCAGTCCGATGGTGACGCGATCGCCGCGCAGCGTATCGATATCGAGCGACCCCGCCCCGACGACCATCGCGGATCGCAGATTGGCGGCATTCACCCGCAGCGTCACGGGGTCGCCGCCGCGCCGGCGTTCATCGTCGCCGGCGAACTGGCGCATCTTGATTACCAACCGGCCGTCCTGCGCCTCGACGCTCAGGCGGTCGAGAGCGTCCTGCGACCCCGTCGCCACGCCGCTTACCGGCGCGCGCGCCGTCACCACGACGTCGACGTCGGCCGCGAGCTCGATCGATTCGAAGCTGGTCAGGCCAAAGCGCTTTTCGGCGGCCGCGGCGGACGTTGCACAAAGGGCGATGGCCGCCGCAACTGCGGCGGGACGGTATAGAGCGGTCATGGCGCCAGCCTACTCCCTCCGGTGGACCGGCGCCAGCGCCCGCATCATCCGCAGTTGATGTCGCCCGACCCGGTCTTGTGGGTCGAACAGGTCGCGCCGCCCTTGACCGTTACGTCGCCCGAGCCGAGCACCCGGACATCGGCCTTGCCGGTCGCGTGCGCCTCGACATCGCCCGAACCGGTCACCGACACGTCGAGCGTGTCGGCGACGAGG
The DNA here is from genome assembly GCF_059693785.1 of Sphingopyxis sp. CR5. Taxonomy (NCBI): domain Bacteria; kingdom Pseudomonadati; phylum Pseudomonadota; class Alphaproteobacteria; order Sphingomonadales; family Sphingopyxidaceae; genus Sphingopyxis; species Sphingopyxis sp. CR5. The sequence goes on from NZ_JCATIE010000002.1 coordinate 131,125, forward strand.
CCGCCGGCATCGATGTCGCCCGATCCGGTGACGCCGATATCGCCCGAGCCGACCTTGCCGCCCGCCACTTCCAGCTCGCCCGAACCCGACATGGATAGGTCGGCGCTCGTCGCGGTCAATCGGGCGATCTTGAGGTCGCCCGATCCGGTCACCGCCGCCTTCACCGCGTCGCCTTCGACGCTGTCGGCGTCGATCGAGCCCGATCCGGTCAGACGCACGGTTTCGAGTTTGGGCAAAGTGATCGCGATGGCGACCTTGTCCTGCCGGCCAAAGCTCCAGCTGTTACGCTGGCGGCTGATCGACAAGGTCGAGCCGCTGGTATCGATCTCCAGCCGGTCGAGTTCGGCCTGCGGCCCCTTTGCCTCGACCTTGAAGGCGTCGCCATGACGGATGGTCACGTCATAGGGTCCAGCCATTTCGACCCCGGTGAAGCCGTCGAGGGCAAAATTCTTCGTCGTCGCCGGTCCCATGTCGGCGGGACGCGTGCTGTCGCGCCCCTTGTCGGCCCCGCTGCAACCCGTCGCGGTCGCCAGTACCAGCGGCAGCAGTGCCATCGTCGTCCACTTGCGCATATCGATCTCCTTGTGTGTTACAATCATAACACACAAGGAGATCGTGTCCAGCGCTTTGCGCGGCGCTACCAGCGGAGCAGCGGCGGCAGCAACCAGCGGCCGGCGAGCGTCGCGACGAGGACGCCGCCACCGTGCCAGAGCGCGATATGAACGATGCTGTCGACCGGGCAATGCAGCGCAGCGATCGTCGCGCCCGAGGCGCCCGCGGCGAGCCCGATCACCCACCCCGCGCGTTCGGGCGAGGTCGGCGCGCCCGCGCGCAGCCAGGCGAAAAGCGCCCCGCCGACGCCCAGCCCGGCAAGCAGGCCGACGAGCAGGCACCGCCCGTCGTCGTGCATCGCCTGTACCGCCGTGTGGCTGTCGCCCATCGCGACGAAAAGAGCCGAGAGCGGCAAAGCGAGCGCCGCGAGTCCGGCCCAGCGCCAGCCGCTATAGTCGCGCCCCACGCCGGGGAGCCCCATCCGCAACGCGCTGCCGATCGCGGCGACCGCGACCGCGGCGACGAGCCAGAAGGACAGCATCGACATCGCGGGCATCGCGCCCGCATCGTGCCGCATGCCGAACAGGCGCAGCAAAAGCCCGGCGGTCGCGAGCCATCCCGCCCCGACGAGCAACCACCCCCGCGCGAGCCGGCGCGGGCGCACGGGACGCAGGTCGCCCGCCAGCCCCTCGATCAGATCGTCGACCGACAGATTCGTCATCTCATTCGCTTTCCACGAGTCCCGCGAGCTTCTTCAGCCCGCGATGGATATTCACCTTGACGAGCGATTCGCTCTGGCCGCTGATCCGCGCGGCCTCCGCGATCGACGCGCCTTCGATCTTGACCAGCGTGATCGCCTGTGCCTGCCCGGCCGGCAGCAGGCCGAGCAGCCGGTCGAGACTGAGCCGCGCGTGCACCGCCTCGTCCTCCGCCCGCACCGCCGCGTCATTGTCGCCGAGTTCGGCCTCGTCGCGCTGCCGCCGCAGCATGTCGATCCAGCGATAGCGCGCGATCGCGGCGAGCCACGGCAGAAACGGCCGGCCGCTGTCCCATGTCGCCAGCTTGCGGTGCATCGATACCAGCGTTTCCTGAACCAGGTCGTCGACCGCATGCGGGGCGATGCGACGCGCGAAATAGCGCGCGAGCCATATCCGGCAATCGCCGAGCAGCGCGCGATAGGCCGCACGGTCCCCGCGCTGCGACGCGGCCATCAGGCGCGCAAGCGAAGGCTCGTCTATCTTCATCGGCGCTGCACTCTAGCGGGCGGGGTGACGGAGCGCGATAGGCGGGATTGCGGCGGCATCACTCCTCCTTCGACGCAGCGACCGTAAAGGTTACGCCCGCCATCTTGTCGCCACCTTCGGCGCGTAATAGGATGGCTCCCCTCCCCCGAAAGCGAGAGAATAGTGAGCGTAGCGTTTCGCCGCGAAAGCGATGACGAGCATATGGAGCCGGTCTTCGAATGGCCGATTCCGCCGGGTGCAAACCTGGTCACGCCGCGCGGCCTCCGCCTGCTCGGCGAAGAACTCGCTGCGCTCGAAGCCGCGATTGCCGCCGAATCCGACGCCGACGCGCGCAAGAAACTCCAGCGCCGCCAGCGTTATGTCGCGACGCGCCACGCGACCGCAGAGATACAGGCCGCGCCCGACGATGGCGTCGTCGGGGTCGGCAGCGCGGTGCGCTATACGCTAAACGGTGCCGAGCGTGCGGCGACGATCGTCGGGCACGACGAGGCCGATCCCGCCGCCGGGCTGATCGCCTTCACCGCGCCGCTCGGCCGCGCGCTGATGGGCGCCGAGGCCGGCGATAGGGTGGCGTTTCAGGACCGCGAGGACGCGATCGAGATTCTCGCCGTGGCGGCCGATGCGAAGGTGCAGGCATGAAGGACCGGTTCGAACGCCACAAGCAGCCGTGGACGCCCGCCGAGGTGCAGAAGCTGCACACGCTGGCGAAAAAGGGCATGGCGCTGAAGGCGATCGCCAAGGCGCTGACCCGCAGCGAGGAATCGGTGAAGGCGCGCGCCAAGGAAGACGGCCTGTCGATCGCGAAGCTGCGCTGACGATCCGATGACGACGAGCGATTACGACGCCATCGTGCTGGGCGCCGGCGCGGCCGGGCTGATGTGCGCCGCCACCGCCGGACAGCGCGGACGGCGGGTGCTGCTGCTCGACCATGCCGACCAGGTGGGCAAGAAAATCCTGATCTCGGGCGGCGGCCGCTGCAACTTCACCAATATCCATACCGTGGCGGAACGCTATCTGTCGGCGAACCCGCACTTCGCCAAATCGGCGCTCGCGCGCTACACGCCGGCCGATTTCATCGCGCTCGTCGACGCCTATGGCATCGCCTGGCACGAAAAGACGCTGGGGCAGCTGTTCTGCGACGGGTCGGCGAAGCAGGTCGTCGCGATGCTGCTCGAAGAGGCGGCGAAAGGCGGGGTCGATGTCCGCTGCGGCGCGCCGGTGCGCGGCGTCGACCATGCGGACGGGCTCTTTCGCGTGACCTTTGGTGAACAGGCCTTCACCGCGCCCAATCTGGTGATCGCCACCGGCGGGCCGTCGATCCCCAGGATGGGTGCGAGCGGGTTCGCCTATGACCTGGCGCGGCAATTCGGGCTGAAGGTCGTCGAGCCGCGCCCGGCGTTGGTGCCGCTGACGCTCGGCGGCGGCGATGTGCTCTTCCGCGAGCTTTCGGGGGTTGCGACGCCGGTCAAGGCGTGCGCGGGCAAGGCGGCGTTCCGCGAGGCGGCGCTGTTCACCCATCGCGGCCTGTCCGGCCCCGCGATCCTGCAGGCGAGCAGCTATTGGCGCCACGGCGAACCGGTGACGATCGACTTTCTGCCCGATGCCGCGCCGGGCTGGCTGGTCGAGGCGAAGCGGGCGCGCCCGCGCGCGACGCTCGCCGCCGCGCTCGGCGCCGCCCTGCCCGACCGGCTCGCGCAGACGCTCGCCGAGCGGCTTGTGCTGCCCGGCGAACTCGGCGCACAGGCCGACCGGAAACTTGCCGACGCCGAGGTGCGGCTGAAACGCTGGAGCTTCCACCCCAACGGCACCGAAGGCTTCGCCAAGGCAGAGGTCACCGCGGGGGGCATTTCGACCGCCGGCCTGTCATCGCAAACAATGATGGCCAAAAGCGTCGCAGGGCTCTATGCGGTCGGCGAAGCCGTGGACGTCACCGGGTGGCTGGGCGGCTATAATTTTCAATGGGCCTGGGCCAGCGGATATGCGGCTGCGCTGGCGCTTTAGGAAAATGGACAACCCATCAGCCTCGTCACCCCGGACTTGATCCGGGGTCCATTCAGCGCTTCGTGGCAAGTGACGCATGGATGCCGGATCAAGTCCGGCATGACGAATTAGAGAATCGGCGGCGCAGCCCGTCACGGAAAAGAAGAACAAAATGACTTTCGATCATCTTTCACCCGTCCTCGCGGACGCCCTGACCGCGCGCAGCTATGAAGCGCTCACCCCCGTGCAGGCGCAGGTCACCGAAGCCGAGGCGCACGGCCGCGACCTGCTCGTTTCGGCGCAAACCGGATCGGGCAAGACCGTCGCCTTCGGGCTCGCGATGGCGGACGAACTGCTCGAGGACGGGCGTCTGCCCTTCGCAGCCTCGCCGCTGGCGCTGATCGTCGCGCCGACGCGCGAACTGGCGCTGCAGGTCAGCCGCGAACTCGGCTGGCTCTATGCGCAGGCCGGCGCGCGCATCGCGACCTGCGTCGGCGGCATGGACGCGAGCCGCGAGCGGCGCGCGCTCAACCAGGGCGTGCATATCGTCGTCGGCACGCCCGGACGGCTGCGCGACCATCTGGAGCGCGGTGCGCTCGATCTGGCCGCGCTTCGCGTCGCGGTGCTCGACGAGGCCGACGAGATGCTCGACATGGGCTTTCGCGAGGATCTGGAAGAGATCCTCGACGCGACGCCGGCCACGCGTCGCACCCTGTTGTTTTCGGCGACGATTCCCAAACCGATCGCCCAGCTCGCCAAGCGCTATCAGAAGGACGCGCTGCGCATCTCCACCGTCGGCGACACGCGCGGGCACGGCGACATCGCCTATCAGGTCGTCACGGTCGCGCCCGCCGATATCGAAGGCGCGGTGATCAACCTGCTTCGCCTGCACGAAGCCGATACCGCGATGCTGTTCTGCGCGACGCGCGACAATGTCCGCCGCCTCCATGCGCGGCTGGTCAATCGCGGCTTCGCGGCGGTCGCATTGTCGGGCGAGCATAGCCAGAACGAGCGCAACCACGCGCTGCAAGCACTGCGCGATCGCCGCGCCCGCGTATGCGTCGCGACCGACGTCGCGGCGCGCGGGATCGACCTGCCCAGCCTGAGCCTGGTCGTTCATGTCGAAATTCCGCGCGATGCCGAAACGCTCCAGCACCGGTCGGGCCGCACGGGACGCGCGGGGAACAAAGGTACCGCGGTGCTGATCGTCCCCTATCCGCGCCGCCGCCGCGTCGACGCGATGCTGCGCGGCGCGCGGATCGAGGCGCAGTGGATGCAGGCACCGACCGCCGCCGACGTGCGCGCACGCGACCAGGAACGGCTGATCGAGGCGCTGCTGGCCCCCGTCGAGCACGAGGCCGACGACATCGAACTCGCGCAGCGGCTGCTCGCCGAGCGCAGCGCCGAAGATATCGCCGCCAGCCTTGTTCGCGCACACCGCGCGACGATGCCCTCGCCCGAAGAATTGATCGACAATTCGCCCCCGGCCCGCGGCGAACGCAGCGAGCGCGCCGACCGCGGTCCGCGCCGCGAAGGCTTCGACGACAGCGTCTGGTTCCGGCTCGACGTCGGGCGGCGCCAGAATGCCGACCCGCGCTGGATCCTGCCTTTGCTCTGCCGCCGCGGCCACGTAACGAAAAACGAGATCGGGGCGATCCGCATCGGACCGAACGAAACGCTGTTCAACATCCCGCTCGCCATCGCCGACCGCTTCGCCGAGGCGATCGAGCGCACGGCCGGCCGTGACGGCGGCGAAGACGACAGCGGCGTCACGATCACGCCGGCGCCCGAGGGCAGCAGCTATCCGCCGCGGCGCGACAAGCGTCCGTTCAAGGGCGGCCCGCGCGGCGATGCCCCGCGCAAGCCCCGTGGCGGCGGCAAGCCGGGCGGCGGGTTCAAGGCGAAACCCTATGCGAAAGGCAAGAAGGGCCGGCAGGGGTAGAATTCGCGACTCCAGGACAAAATGCCGTGTGTCCCCGCGAAGGCGGGGACCCATCTCCGGCCGGTTCCACATCCCACCGACCGGTGATGGGCTCCCGCCTTTGCGGGAGCACTCGGGAAATTTGGACGAAGTGACTGCATCGGGCAGCCGGCCACGCCCCCCTTGCGCCGCCTCGCCCCACCCTCCAGATTGAAGGCGGCAGGAGACGGCAGATGCAGGCGATCCAGGCATATATCGAGAAGCAGGGCGGTCCCGAGGTCATCGAGTGGCGCGACGTCGCGCTCGGCACGCCCGAGCCAGGGCAGGTGCTCGTGCGGCAGACCGCGGTCGGGCTGAACTATATCGACACCTATCACCGCGACGGCACCTATCCGGTCGAGCTGCCGAGCGGGCTGGGCATGGAAGCCGCGGGAGAGGTTCTCGCGGTCGGCGATGGCGTGCACGGACTCGAGCCCGGCGACCGCGTCGCGACCTTCGGTCCAGATCGCAGCGCCTATGCGGGCGCGCGCTTCGTCAACGCGTCGTCGCTGTTCAAGCTGCCCGCCGACATCGAGGACGAAACCGCCGCCGCGGCGCTGCTCAAGGGCTGTACGGTCGAGGCGCTCGTCGAACGCTGCGCGAAGGTCGAGGCGGGCTGGCCGGTGCTCGTCCACGCCGCCGCCGGCGGGGTCGGACTGATCCTGGTCCAGTGGCTGAAAGCGATCGGCGCGACGGTCATCGGCACGGTGAGTACCGAGGAAAAGGCCCATGCCGCGCGCGAAGCCGGTGTCGATCATGTCATCCGCTACAAGAAGGAGGATGTAGCGGCGCATGTGCGCGAAATCACCGACGGCCAGGGCGTGCCGGTGACCTTCGACGGCATCGGCATGGCGACATGGGACGTCTCGCTGAAAGCCACCGCGCGGCGCGGGCTGATCGTCAGCTATGGCAATGCCGGCGGGCCGGTGACCGGCGTCAATCTGGGTATCCTCGCGCAGCACGGATCGCAGTTCGTGACGCGCCCGACGCTGTTCGACTATTATCGGGGTCCCGGCGAGCGCGCGGCGGGCGCGGCGCGGGTGTTCGAGATGATCGGCAGCGGCGCGGTCGAGGTGACGATCGGCCAGCGCTATCCGCTGCGCGATGCGGCGCGGGCGCACGCCGATCTGGAGGCCGGGCGCACGACGGGATCGACGCTGCTGATGCCTTAGGGTCAGGACCCATTAATTCCGCGATCGAGGTTTGAAGCGATTTTGCTCAGGGCGAGGAGAAGGGGCGAAGGAATATGTCAATATTTCAAGACCTTTCGACGATGCCATGGGCAAAATCGGTCAAATCCCGGAGGGACGTCGAAATGGCTTCGATCTCAGGCTCGCGCGGCCTTGCGGGTAGCGATGCTACCCGCTGCACCCGCCCAAGCCCGATATCTTCGCCATTTCGACGCCTCGAACGTGGAATTAATGGGTCCTGACCCTAGCTCCCCTCCCGCTTGCGGGAGGGGTCGGGGGTGGGCAGCGACGGCGCAATGACCCACCCCCCTGCGGCTAGCGAGCAAGCTCGCGAGCCTCGCTGCCCCTCCCGCAAGCGGGAGGGGATGTTCAAGCCTTCAACCGCGCGGCATGCCAGCCGACATGCTCGGCCATGAAGGTCGAAATGAAATAATAGCTGTGGTCGTACCCCGCCTGCACGCGGATCGTCGCCGTCTGCCCGGCCTTCTCGCACGCCTCGGCCAGCAGGTGCGTCTTCAACTGATCGGCAAGGAACGTATCGGCCTCGCCCTGATCGACGAGCAGGTCGGGCACGCGCGCGCCGCCTTCGATCAGCGCGCAGGCGTCATAGGCGCTCCACGCCCCCCGATCCTCCCCGAGATAGTTCGACAGCGCCTTTTCGCCCCACGGGCATTGCAGCGGCGACACGATCGGCGCGAAGGCCGAAACCGAGCGGAAGCGGTCGGGGGTGCGCAGCGCGACGGTCAGCGCGCCGTGGCCGCCCATCGAATGGCCGCTGATCCCCTGCCGCGTCATGTCGGCCATCGGGAAGTGGCGGAGCATCAGCGACGGGAGTTCGTCTTCGACATAGGAGCGCATGCGATAGTTCGCCGCCCACGGCGCCTCGGTCGCATCGACATAGAAGCCAGCGCCGAGCCCGAAGTCCCACGCGCCGTCGGGATCGTCGGGTACATCCTCGCTGCGCGGGCTGGTATCGGGCGCCACGAAGATGACGCCATGCTGCGCGCAGGCGGCGCGATATTCGCCCTTTTCCATGACATTGGCGTGGGTGCAGGTCAGTCCCGACAGATACCACAGGACGGGCAGCTTGACGCCCTCGTCATGGTCGGGAACGAAGACCGCGAATGTCATGTCGGTACCGGTCGTCGCGCTCTTGTGCTTGTAGACGCCTTGGGTGCCGCCGTGGCTGCGGTTGGTCGAAAGGGTTTCGAGGGTCATGGGCTGTCCTGCATCGGAATGGGGGCGGTCCGGGGTTCATGGCCCCAATGGCGCAGCAGGTCCAGTATCGCGGCGCCGGACAAGCCGAGCGTGCCGGTGTTACGCAGCGGATGGACGTTGACACGCGGCGCCGCGGCAAGCCCCGCGTCGAGCACCACCGTGACACTCCCCGGCGCGGCGTTGATCGCGGCGAGCGGCGTCACTGACCCCGGCGATATGCCGAGCAGGCGCTGCATGTCGTCGGCCTTGCCGAAACTCACGCGCTTGCAGCCGATCGCAGCGGGCAGCGCCTTCAGGTCGACGCGGCTCTCCCCCGGCACGGTGACGAGCCAGAAGGCGCCGCCGGCGTCCTTGAGGAACAGATTCTTGGTATGCGCGCCGGGGATCGCGGCGTTCACATCGTCGCTCTCCGCGACCGTGAACACCGCGACATGCTCGTGCGCGGCGAAGGGAATGGCGAGCGCATCGAGGTCCGCCAGCAATCCGTCTTCACCGCGCATCATCCCGTCGGCGCGATCAGACGACGCGGTGCAGCGCGCAGAGCTTGTTGCCCGACGGATCGCGCAGATAGGCGAGATACATTTTCATGCCATTGCCCTCGCGCACGCCCGGCGGGTCTTCGATCGCGGTGCCGCCCGCTTCGACGCCCGCCTTGTGCCAGGCGTCGGCCTGTTCGGGACCCTCCATCGCGATGCCGATCGTGCAGCCGTTGCCTGCGGTCGCGGGCTGGCCGTCGATCGGCGCGGTGACGAGGAACAGCCCGCCATTGTGCATGTAGATCAGCCGCCCCTTGTCGTCGACGATCCCCGGCTTGCCGCCGATCGCCTGAAAGGTTGCGTCATAGAATTTCTTTGATGCGTCGAGGTCGTTCGATCCGACCATATTGTGACTGTACATCGCCTCTGGCTCCTCCTGATTCGTTGCGATTCGGGACTTATCCGCTTCGCGTGACTAACGAAAGACCACCGTCTTGCGCCCGTCGATCAGCACGCGCTGTTCGGCGACCCACCGCACCGCGCGCGCGAGCACCTGTGCCTCGATATCGCGGCCGATGCGGATCAGTGCCTCGACCGGGTCGCGATGATCGACGCGCTCGACCGATTGTTCGATGATCGGCCCTTCGTCGAGGTCGCTGGTCACGAAATGCGCGGTCGCACCGATCAGCTTGACCCCGCGCTCATGCGCCCGGTGATAGGGCCGCGCGCCCTTGAAGCCCGGAAGGAAGCTGTGGTGGATGTTGATGCATCGCCCTGCGAGCCTCGACGAGATATCCTCCGACAAGATCTGCATATAGCGCGCGAGCACCAGGTAATCGGCCTGCCCTTCGTCCATCACCCGCAGGATCGCGGCTTCCTGATCGGCGCGATTATCCTTGTCGACGGGCAGATAGTGGAACGGCACGCCGTGCCATTCGGTCAGACGCCGCAGATGCTCGTGGTTGGACACGACGCCGACGATGTCGATCGCGAGATTGCCGGTCGACCAGCGGTGCAACAGATCGTTGAGGCAGTGGCTGCCCTGCGACACCGCGATGACGAAGCGCGGCTTGGCGTTCGCGTCGCTGATCCGCGCGTCCATCGCAAAGCGCTCGGCGACCGGCACGAAGGCCGCGCGCACCGCATCCGCGCCTTGCGGAAAGCGCGGCCCCGCGCCGCGAAACTCGACACGCATGAAAAAGCGCCCCGAATCGAGGTCGGCATATTGCTGGCTGTCGAGGATGAAGCCGTCGGTGTCGGCGAGAAGTCCGGTCACGGCCGCGACAATGCCCACCGCATCGACGCAGCTGAAGGTCAGCACATAGGCGGGCCCGCGATCGTCGGTCATGTCAGCCCGAAATCTTGTGGAAGCCGCAGAGCTTGTTGCCGCTCGGATCACGCAGATAGGCAAGGTAGACGACGCGCCCCTCGGTCGCGTTGCGGACGCCCGGCGGGTCTTCGGCGGTGGTGCCGCCGCTCGCGACTCCCGCCGCGTGCCAGGCGTCGATCATTTCGGGCGACGATGCCAGGAAACCGAGCGTGTGCCCGTTGCCGCATGCGGCGGCCTTGCCGTCGACCGGCCGGGTGATCACCAGCCGGCCGCCGGCGTGCATGTAGATGAGCCGCCCGCGCTCGTCGATCACCCCCTCGGGCGCGCCGAGCACGCCGAGGATCGCGTCGTAAAATCGCTTGCTCGCGGCGATATCGTTCGACCCCAGGGTCACATGGCTGAACATGGCGTGTCCCTCTCCGCGTCAGAATACGACGACGCTGCGAATGCTCTCGCCCGCGTGCATCAGGTCGAAACCCTTGTTGATCTCTTCGAGCCCCATGACATGCGTAATCATCGGGTCGATCTCGATCTTGCCCTGCATGTACATGTCGACGATCTTCGGCACGTCGGTGCGCCCCTTGGCGCCGCCGAAGGCGGTGCCGCGCCAGTTGCGCCCGGTGACGAGCTGGAAGGGCCGCGTCGCAATCTCCTTGCCCGCCTCGGCGACCCCGATGATGATCGAGGTGCCCCAGCCGCGGTGGCAGGCCTCGAGCGCGATCCGCATCACCTCGGTATTGCCCGTCGCGTCGAAGGTGTAATCGGCGCCGCCGTCGGTCATCTGGACGATCGCCGCGACGACATCCTCGCGGCTCATGCCCTTCGAGTTCAAAAATTCGGTCATGCCGAACTTGCGGCCCCACTCTTCACGGGTCGCGTTGATGTCGACGCCGATGATCTTGTTCGCACCAGCCAGCCGCGCGCCCTGGATCACGTTGAGCCCGATGCCGCCGAGCCCGAAAACGACGACATTGTCGCCGACCTGCACCTTCGCGGTGTTGATGACCGCGCCGACGCCGGTGGTCACGCCGCAACCGATGTAGCAGCTAGACTGGAAGGGCGCGTCTTCGCGGATCTTCGCGACCGCAATCTCGGGCAGCACGGTGAAGTTCGAGAAGGTCGAGCAACCCATATAGTGAAAGATCGGCTGGCCCTTGTACGAAAAGCGCGTCGTGCCGTCGGGCATCAGTCCCTTGCCCTGCGTCGCGCGGATCGCGGTGCAGAGGTTGGTCTTGCCCGAAAGGCAGCTTTTGCACTGGCGACATTCGGGGGTGTAGAGCGGGATCACATGGTCGCCGGGCTTCACGCTGGTGACGCCCGCGCCGACTTCGCGCACGACGCCCGCGCCCTCATGGCCGAGCACGCTCGGAAAGATGCCCTCGCTGTCAAAGCCGTCGAGCGTATAGGCGTCGGTGTGGCAGATTCCCGTCGCCATGATCTCGACCAGCACCTCGCCCGCCTTCGGGCCTTCGAGATCGAGTTCGACGATCTCCAGCGGCTTCTTCGCTTCGAACGCAACGGCGGCGCGGGTCTTCATGGGCGGTCTCCTTCTTGCGCGCTCCAATCAGGCAAATGGGGTAGCAATGCAAGATGCGAGCGCGCGATCCCTCGCCTTCGCCACTCGCTCCCACGATGAAAAGGGTGTCGGGCTCAACACTCCACCACGCTGACCGCCAGCCCGCCCTTCGACGTTTCCTTATACTTGTCGCGCATGTCGCGGCCCGTTTGCAGCATCGTCGCGATCACCGTGTCGAGGCTGACGACATGCGTGCCGTCGCCGATCATCGCGATGCGGCTCGCGTCGATCGCCTTGATCGCGCCCATCGCGTTGCGCTCGATGCACGGGATCTGCACCAGCCCGCCGATGGGATCGCAGGTGAGGCCGAGATTATGTTCCATGCCGATCTCCGCGGCATTTTCGATCTGCGCGTTGGTGCCGCCGAGCGCCGCGGTCAGCCCCGCCGCCGCCATCGAACAGGCGACCCCGACCTCGCCCTGGCACCCGACTTCGGCGCCCGAGATGCTGGCGTTGCGTTTATACAAGGCCCCGATCGCCCCGGCGGTGAGGAGGAAGGTGCGCACGCCCTTCGCATCGCCGCGGCAGCCCCGCTTGTAATAGCGGATCACCGCGGGGATGATCCCGGCGGCGCCGTTGGTCGGCGCGGTGACGACGCGGCCGCCGGCGGCATTCTCTTCGTTGACCGCCATCGCCCACAGGTTGATCCAGTCCATCATCGCGAGCGGTTCGGACAGGTTCGCCTCGTGGCGTTCGCGGATGTCGGCGGCGATCTGCGGCGCGCGGCGGCGGACCTTGAGCCCGCCGGGCAGGGTGCCGGTGCTACAGCAACCCGCATCGATCGAGGCGTCCATCGCCGCCGCGACGGCATCGATCCCGGCCTCGACTTCCTCGCGGCTGCGGTGCGCGAGTTCGTTGTCGAGCATCATCTCGCCGAAGCTCTTGCCCGACGCCGCGCCCATCTCGATCAGGTCGGCGCCCGAGGTGAAGGGATAGGGCAGCTCGACCTCGTCCTCGCCGCCGCGGCTGTTGCGCCCCGCCTCCTCCTCGTCGACGACGAAGCCGCCGCCGATCGAGAAATACATGCGCTTCGCCAGGATTTCGCCGGCATCATCGCGCGCGGTGAAGGACAGCGCGTTTGTGTGGAAGGGCTGGCGCTGGCGGGTGAGAAAATGAAGGTCCCGCTTCGGCTGAAAGCGGACGCGACGGCGCCCGAGCAGATAGAGCGCGCCCTCGGCTTCGGCGCGCGCCCAATGCGCCTCGATTGCGGACAGGCTGGTTTCGGCGGGGATTTCGCCCGCGAGCCCGGCGACGAGCGCGGTGTCGGAGGCGTGCCCCTTCCCCGTCAGCGCAAGCGAACCATAGAGGTCGGCCTCGACATGCGCGGTGCGGTCGAGAAGGTTATGCTCGCCCAGCCACAGTCCGAAGCGCCGTCCCGCGACCATCGGGCCGACGGTGTGCGAGCTCGAAGGGCCGACGCCGATTTTGAAGAGTTCGAAGAGACTGATCGTCATGGCGGCGGCGTATAGGCGAAGGCGCCCCGGGGCGACAGGCCCCAAATCCCGGTCAGCGATGCCAAGGCCAAAGAATAATCTTGTGTGTCCCCGCGAAGGCGGGGACCCATCACCGGCCGTTTCACGATAGCACCGACCGGGGCCGGGGATGGGCTCCCGCCTTCGCGGGAGCACACATCGTTTCAGCTATGGGGTTACAGCTATTGACGCGCTGCTCAGCCCGGATAGGTCCAGGCACCGTCGCGCGCGAGGTTTTCGGCGGCGAAGTCCCAGTTGAGCAGTTCGTCGACCACGGCGCCGACATAGTCGGGGCGCACATTCTTGCGGTCGATGTAATAGGCATGTTCCCACACGTCGATGACCAGCAGCGGCTTGATGCCCTTGGTCAGCTCGGTGCCGGCGTCGTGCGTATCGGTGACCGACAGCTTGCCGTTTTCGGCAACGAGCCACGCCCAGCCCGACGCGAAGTGGTTGACCGCGGTGTCCTTGAGCTTCTTTTTCAGCTCGTCGAGCGAACCGAAGTCGCGGTCGATCGCCGCGGCGAGGTCGCCCGAGGGAGCGGTCTTCGACGGCGCCATGCTGTTCCAGTAGAAGGCATGGTTCCACGACTGCGCCGAATTGTTGAACAGACCCTTGTTGCCCGCCCCTTCGGCGTGGTGAATGATCTCCTCGAGGCTCTTGTCGGCAAGGTCGGTGCCCTCGATCGCGGCATTCACCTTGTCGACATAGGTCTTGTGGTGCTTGCCATGATGCGTCTGCAACGTTTCGGCCGAAATATGCGGCGCCAGCGCGTCTTCGGCATAGGGCAGCGGCGGAAAGGCGATCGTCATGGCAGTCTCCATTTTCTGTATGAACTATGGGGTCACTAACTCGGTATCGCGCTTAGCGGTTGCAACCCTGTGAAGGCAAATATTCATCACCTTCTTCCTTCTCCGAAGAAGCGATCAGTCCATTTGCAAGCCTCGGCCGCTATCGACCAAAAGGCGATCTGTCATTCATCGTCATCCCGGACTTGATCCGGGATCCAAGCTACGACCGCGGCAATGGATCCCGGATCAAGTCCGGGATGACGATGGCAGGAAAGCATCACGTCACCATCGCCTGCAACGTCGCGATCCGGTCGGCCTCTTCGGCGGGCTTGTCGCGGCGGATGCGCGCGATGCGGGGAAAGCGCATCGCGAGCCCCGACTTGTGGCGCTTCGACGCATGGATCGAATCGAAGGCGACTTCGAGCACCAGTGCCTTTTCGACCTCGCGCACCGGACCGAAGCGGTCGACGGTGTGATCGCGGACGAATTTATCGAGCCATTTCAGCTCCTCGTCCGTGAAACCCGAATAGGCCTTTCCCACCGGCAACAATTCGCCCGCGTCGGTCCAGCAGCCGAAGGTATAATCCGAATAGAAGCTCGCGCGCCGCCCGTTGCCGCGCTGGGCATACATCATCACGCAGTCGGCGGTGAGCGGGTCGCGCTTCCATTTATACCACAGGCCCGCGCGGCGTCCCGCGACATAGGGCGCATCGCGCCGCTTGAGCATCACCCCCTCGATCGCCGCGTCGCGCGCGCCGGCCCTCAGTTCGGCAAGATGATCGAAATGATCGGCCTCGATCACCGGCGACAGGTCGAAATGGCTTTCCGCAAGGCGCGGAACAAAGGCTTCGAGCTGCCGCCGCCGCGCCTCCCACGGCAGGCCGCGCAGATCCTCCCCGTCGACGTCGAGCAGGTCGTACACGCGCACAAAGGCGGGAAAGTCGGCGAGCATCCTCTTCGTCACCGTCTTGCGCCCCAGCCGCTGCTGGAGCGCGTTGAAGCTCGCCGCGCCGCCCTCGACCCCGCCCTGCGCTTCGCCGCGCACAAGCAATTCGCCGTCGATCACCGCATCCTGGTCGAAGGCTGCGACGAGTTCGGGAAAGGCGCCGCTTATCTCCTCGCCGCCGCGGCTGTAGATGCGCGTCTCGCCGCCCCTCCGGCCACCGGCTCGTACGATCTGGACGCGGATGCCATCCCATTTCCATTCGGCAGCAAAATCTGCAAGGTCGATCGCCTCCTGCTCGAGCGGATGGGCGAGCATGAAGGGACGAAAGAACGGGACATCGGCAAGGTCGGGGCGCGGAGCCCGCCCTTCGCCCCATGCAAAGAGCGGCTGGTAAGGCGCTGGGATCGCATGCCAAAGCTCTTCGACATCGTCGATGGGCACGTCGAACGCCTGCGCGAACGCCTGTTTGGCGAGCCGCGCCGACACGCCGACGCGCATTCCGCCGAGCGCGAGCTTTAGCAAGGCGTACCGCCCGTCGGCATCGAGCCGGTCGAGCAGCGCGGCGAGAATTGCGGGCGCGTCGCTGCGGCTGGCGGCGGAGAGCGCAGCGACGGCCTGGGAAACCGTTAAGCCCCTCCCCTTCAGGGGAGGGGTTTGGGGTGGGGGCTCGATACCTTGCGCAAGGCCTCTGGCCCCCACCCCCGTCCCCTCCCCTGAAGGGGAGGGGCGAACAGGTTCGGGCCACAGCAGCGCCGCCGTCTCGGCCGTATCGCCAACGAATTGACGCGACAGGCGAAACAATTCCTCGTCGACGCGGGTCGCGAGCAGCGCGCGCACCGTTCCCGCCTTCACCGCCGGAAAATCGAGCGCATCGGTCAGCGCCGCAAGCGCCCAGCCGCGGTCGGGATCGGGGGTATGTTTCAGATAGTCGACGATCAGCGCGAGCTTCGTGTTGCGCGAGCGCGTGTAGATCAGCCGGTCGATCAGGGCCGCGAAACGCTTCACGCCTCCTCCTCCAGGTCGCGGCCGACCAGATGCAGCGCGCGCGCCTTGCGCTGGTGGAGTTCGCACCAGCGCAGCAGGCCGTCCTCGCTGCCGTGGGTGATCCAGCTTTCCTGCGGGTTCACCTCGGCGATCGTCGCGGTGAGTTCGTCCCAGTCGGCATGGTCCGACAGGACGAGCGGCAGCTCGACCATGCGTTGCCGCGCGCGTTGGCGCACGCGCATCCAGCCCGACGCCATCGCCGTCACCGGATCGGGCAGTCGCCGCGACCAGCGATCGTTCAGCGCCGCCGGCGGCGCGAGCACGATCTGCCCCGCCATCTCCGCCTTGTCGGCATCGCTGACGAGGCGTAGCTCGCCCAGGTCGACGCCATGCTCGGCATAGAGCGCGCACATGCGTTCGAGCGCGCCGTGGATGAAGATCGGCGCATCCCAGCCGGCGCGGCGCAGCTCGGCGATCACGCGCTGCGCCTTCCCCAGCGCATAGGCGCCGATCAGCACCGCGCGATCGGGTTCGGCGCGCACCGCGGCGAGCAGCTTGGCGATCTCTTCGGCGGTCGGCGGGTGCCGGAAGACCGGAAGACCGAAAGTCGCCTCGGTAATGAAGATGTCGCACGGCACGACCTCGAACGGCATACAGGTCGGATCGGCGCGGCGCTTGTAATCGCCGGTGACCACGATCCGCTCGCCGGCATGCTCCATCAGGATTTGCGCGCTGCCGAGAACATGGCCCGCCGGATGGAAGGAAAAGCGAACGCCGCCACGCTCGAACCCGTCGCCGTAGGACAAGGCGGCATTATGGCTCGCCGCGGCGTCGATGCCATAGCGCAGCGCCATGATCGCCAGCGTTTCGGGGGTCGCGAACACCGCTTCATGCCCGCTACGCGCATGGTCGGCATGGCCGTGGGTCACTGCCGCGCGCGCGACGGGGCGCGAGGGGTCGATCCACAGGTCGGCGGGCCTGACATAAAGGCCGTGGGGATGCGGCTCGAGCCAGTGCGTCGCCTTTGCCATCAGGCGGCGAGCTTTCGCGCATGGACAAGGTCGGCGACGAACGCCTTGCGCTCCTGCGCGGCACGATCGCGGTCGGGCAGGCGCAGCAGGAAAGAGGGATGGACCGTCGCGATCAGCTTCGCTCCGCCCGCAAGGTCGTGCACTTCGCCGCGCATCGACGCGATGCTGACGCTTTTGCCGACCACCCCGCGCAGCGCGCTGCCGCCCAGGGTGACGATCAGCCGGGGCGCGACAAGTTCGCGTTCCTTGTCGAGCCACCAACGGCAGATGTCGATTTCGCCTGCGGTCGGCGTCTGGTGAAGCCGCCTCTTTCCGCGCGGTTCGAACTTGAAATGCTTGACCGCGTTGGTCAGGAACAGCCTGTGTCGATCGAGGCCGGCCGCCGCCAGTGCGTCGTCGAGAAGCTGCCCCGCCGGACCGACAAAGGGGCGGCCCTGCAAATCCTCCCGATCGCCGGGCTGTTCGCCGACAAGCATGATCCGTGCATCCTTTGGCCCCTCGCCCGTCACGCCCTGTGTCGCGTTGCAATAGATCGGACATCGCGTGCAGCGATCGACCGCGCGCGCGAGCTGGTCGAGCGTTTCGATCGCTTCGGCGGGGACATCGTCGTCGGTCATGCGCTTGCGCCATTTCTCCGTTCGCGAGTTCGCAGCCGAAACGGCCACCGCGCGCATCCGTTCCACCCGCGCCCCGGCGCCCGCCAGGAGGGACGCGATATCCTGCGCCTCGGGAAGGTTCTTCCAGTATTTTTTCGGCATCTCCGCGCGCATCGCGGCGACCTTGACCCGCGCGGGGTTGAAGATCGCGCCATAATAGGTTCGCCACTGATCCTCGACCACGTCGCTGTCCGGAACCTCGTCGCGCGTACCGCCGGGACCATAGCTCAGCGCCTCATCCTTCCAGATCGCCCGCGCGTCGGGGGTGACGATCGCCCAGTCCATGCCGGTAAAGCGGCGCTGGAAAAAAGGCGCCGTCAGCCGCACGATGCGGTGCGCGGGCTCGAACCACGCGGCGAAACTCTCACGCCCCGCGGCTTCGCCGATGCGGCGGAAGCGCACGAAGGCGTGCATCTTGTGCATGTCGCGGCGGACGGCCTTGTCGGCGTTCATCAACCAGTCGACGTCCGGATCGGTGCGGCGTTCGAGCAGATGCCGGTCGGCGACCGCGCGCCAGATCACGCGATAGAGGCGCGCTGGCACATCGCCATCGCGGTGACAGGCGACACGTTCCGCAATGGCCAGCAGGTCGCGCGGGATGGACACGGTGGCCCCGGCCGATGCCGCAGGTGGCGGCGCGCCGAACAAAGAGGCGCTCTCATCGACGCCGCGCCAGCTTACTGCTTCGGGCGCGACGCCCTCCGCCAGCAAAAGCCGCGCCGCGCGCCGCCATTCCGCGAAATCGCCCGGGGTATGGAGGACCACCTCCCTCACAGCGCGAACGCGAGCTGTTCGGGCGGCGGCGCAAAGCGCGCGCGCAGGTCGGCGCTGTCGGTCAGCTTGCCGGGACGCCAATCGGGCGTGACGATGAAAGGCAGCAATTTCCTTACCGAAATCGTCAGCTTCGCCAGATCGCCGAGCCGCAGCGCGCCGAACCGCCGCGCCGCGACGATTCGCTCGACCGCGCGCGTGCCAAGTCCCGGCACCCGCAACAGCATCTCGCGCGGGGCGCGATTGACGTCGACCGGGAAAGCCTCGCGCCGCTGGAGCGCCCAGGCGAGCTTGGGGTCGATCGACAGGTCGAGCATGCCGTCGCACGCGCCCGCCATGATTTCGGCGCGTTCGAACCCATAGAAACGGAGCAGCCAGTCAGCCTGATAGAGCCGATGCTCGCGCATCAGCGGCGGCCGCACCGGCGGCAGGTCGCCGCTCGCGTCGGGAATGGGGCTATAAGCCGAATAATAGACGCGGCGCAGCCGATAGCCCGAATAGAGATTGGTCGCGGCCTGCAATATATCGTCGTCGCGGGCTCCGTCGGCACCGACGATCATCTGCGTCGATTGGCCTGCCGGCGCAAAGCGCGGCGGCTTCGCCTTGCCGATCAACCGGCTCTTCGCAGCGTCGAGCACGTCGGCTTCGCGGGTTCGGACCGACGCCATCGTCTTGCGGATCGTCGCCGGCTTCTTCTCGGGCGCGAAGCTTGCCAGCCCCGCTTCGGTCGGAAGCTCGACATTGGTCGAGAGGCGGTCGGCATACAGACCAGCAAGCGCGATCAGCGCCGGGTCCGCGCCGGCGATCGTCTTCAGGTGGATATAGCCCGCGAAGCGATGCTCCTCGCGCAACAGGCGCGCGACCTCGACCAGCTGCTCCATCGTATAATCTTCGGACCGGATAATCCCCGAAGAGAGGAACAGGCCTTCGATATAATTGCGCTTGTAGAAATCGAGCGTCAGCGCAGCGACCTCGTGCGGGGCGAACCGCGCCCGCGCTACGTTGCTCGACGCTCGATTGATACAGAACCGGCAATCGTACACGCAGAAATTGGTGAGCAATATTTTCAACAGCGAGATACAGCGGCCATCGGGCGCATAGCTGTGGCATATGCCCATGCCTTCAGTCGACCCGATCCCCTTGCTCGCCATCGAATCGCGCCGCACCGTTCCCGACGACGCGCAGGAGGCGTCATATTTGGCGGCATCGGCAAGAATCGCGAGCTTTTGAAGGGGCGACTTGTCGTTCATCGCGCCAGCTTAGCATTCGGAACGAAGCAAGAACAAACATGAATTAGCCTGATCGACTTTTTCTTTGGCCGTCATCGGCGGCGTCGATGGAACGGCTGGCCGCACTGTGCCGTTAGTAGAGCGAGCGCCGTTCGGCGCCCCTCAATCACAGACAAGAGAAAGGACCGTCCATGTCCAGCGACACGATGGAAGCCGTCACCAAGCCCACGAAGGTCGACACCGGGATCACCTCCGCCAAGCGCAAGAAGGTCGCGCAGACGCTTCGCGAAGCCCTGGCCGACAGCTTCACCCTCTATTTGAAGACGCTCGGCGTCCACTGGAACGTCGTCGGTGCGGGCTTCTACAGCGTCCACAAGCTGACCGAAGAGCAATATACCGACCTCGACGACGCGATCGACGCGATCGCGGAGCGTATTCGCGCACTCGGCGAACTCGCCCCCGCCTCGTTCGTCGAATTCGGCGACCTGTCCCAGATCACCAGCGACAAGGTCCCGCACAAGGCGGAAGACATGCTGGCGGTGCTGATCGCGGACAATGAGGCCGCTGCGAAACGGATGCGCGATTTCGTTGCGGTCGCCGAAGAAGCCGACGACGTGTTTACCGCCGACATGCTGACCGCGCGGATCGGTAAGCATGAGGAAAATGCCTGGATGCTCCGCGCCCTTGCAGCGTGAAGCCTCGGCCGGAAGAGGGGGGCCGCCGCCGCGCGCCCCTTCCCGGCTCGCCCTTCAGCGTCCGCCGACGCCGCGGCCAAGCCGCATACGAAACGCGTCGAGGTGAAAATAGCTCGGATCGAAATCGCACATTTCAGCCAGCGCATCCTGATCGAGGAAGCGGATGTGCTGGCGGTTCATTTCGATCAGGCCAGCCCGCACGAGGCGGCGCAAGACGCGGTTGGTATGAATGGGCGTCAGGCCAAGCGTGTCGGCAATCTGTGTCTGGGTTAGCGGCAGGGGCATCGCATCCTCGCTTGCCTGGTTGACGATCCGGGCACGGCGATGCAGTTCCAGGAGCAGGTGACCGATGCGCTCCTGCGCCGTCTGGCGGCCGTTGCGGACGATCTGTTCGCGCAGGAACGCCTCTTCCTGCACCTGCGTCCACCAAAAGGCCATGCTCAGCGCGCCCGAGCCCGCCAATATGTCGCGCACCGCGCCGGGCGCGACCGCGTAGAGCGACCCGTCGGTCACCGTGACGATACTATGGTCGGCCTCGGCCGCGACAAGGACCTGCAAGTCGAAGATATCGCCGGGCAGCAGGATGTTGAGGATCTGGCGTCGCCCGTCCTCGAGCGCCTTGAAACGCGCGGCCCATCCGTCGCGCATCACCAGCACCGCGTCCATTTCCTGACCCGCGCTGATGATCTGGGTATTCGCCGAAAAACGGCGCGGCGCGACCGACAGTCCCGCAAGCGCCGCGCGCTCCGCCTCCCCCAGATCGCTGTAATAATGCAGCCGCGCGATCAGCGCCTCGAGTGCCATTTCGTCCCCGTCCCCGGGGCTCATCGCCCCGCCCCTATGCTTCGCGCCACTTTGCCGGCAGCGTGATGTTAACGACCAGGCCCGTCGGCTCCCACAGGCGCTCGATCGTCCCGCCAAGGTTATTACGAACGCTGCGTTCCATCAGCAAGGTGCCAAAACTCGTACGGTCGGGTGCGATCACATCGCCGCTTCCCCCGCTTTCGGCCCATGTCATCCGGAACTGCCTGTCCTCCGCGTCGCCTTCGTCCTGCGACCAGGTAACGTCGACGCGGCCGCCTTCGGCCGACAGCGCGCCATGCTTGACCGCGTTGGTCGCCAGCTCGTTGAACAGCAACGCCATGGCAACGAGCGCATTTTCGGGCAACAGCAGGTCGGGGCCCGACCAGCGCACACGCGGAAAGGCAGCCTCGACCTCCTGCATCAGCGCATACATCGACCCGGTCATGAAATTGGCGCCGAGCAGGACGTTCTGCGCGCGGTTCAGCGCGTCGAGCCGGCTGCTGATCCGTTCGACATAATCGTCGACGTCGTGCGCCGAATGGCGCGTGAGCGAGATGATCGCGCCGACGGTGGCGAACAGGTTACGCATCCGATGATGCAGTTCGCGCATCAGCAGATTGGCATTTTCCTGCCGGCTCTTTTGCTCGGTGATGTCGAGGCTGATCCCCATCAGTACCGCATCGTTCGCCTGCACGTCCCAATCGGCGCGTGCGGCGAGCCAGCGCACCCCCTTTTCGGGATGGACGACGCGATATTCGGTGACATAGCTGCCGCCGGACGCCACCGATTCCTCAAGCACCTTGCGCACCCGGTCGCGGTCGTCGGGATGCATGCGATCGAAAACGCCGTCGACATCGCCGAGCGCGTCGGCATGGTCGGCGCCCCACAGGTCGGCGACCGCGCCGCGCCAGCGAACCTCCCCTGTCCGCGCGTCATAAAGCCACGTCGCGATGCCCGAGAAATCGAGCGCCCGTTCGAGCATATGGCGCGCTTCGTCGCGTTCGACCGCGGTGCGGCGCAGTTCGGCTTCCGCCATGATGATCGCGGCAAAATCCTCGAGCCGTTCCAGTTCGCGTCGATCGAGCCCCGGTCGAACCTTGCGGTCGATGATACACAGAGTTCCGAGCACCGCGCCATTATAGGCGCGCAGCGGAACTCCGGCATAGAAACGGATATCCGGTTCGCCGGTGACGAGCGGATTGTCGCGAAAGCGGGGGTCGAGCCGCGCATCGGCGACGATCAGCGGCTTGTCGTCGGCGATCACATGCTCGCAAAAGCTGATATCGCGCGGCGTTTCCGGCACATCGAGACCATAGGCAGATTTGAACCATTGGCGGCAGTCGTCGACGAGCGACACCAGCGCGATCGGCGCGTCGAACAGGTCGGCGACCAGCTTGGTCACACGGTCGAAAGCCTGTTCCGGGCCGGTATCCATGATGCGGTATTCGCGAAGGGTCCTCAGCCGCCGGCGCTCTTCGAACTCCGCGTCCCTCTCCCCACCGTCCGCCAACTGCCGCCCCCCCTCGCCTGCCGATGCCGCCGCATCGTTCGATTTCCAGGGCCGCTGTGCCATGAAACTGGTCCCTACAAAAGCATGCTGGCCCCAAAAAACGGACCCAACCGCTGACAAATCAACGGTCCGGGCCCCGGCCCCGAAGCGTCCCGTCCACGATTACGCATTATCCCGTAACAAGTTGCAGCCCTTTTTGGCGCTTTTGTCGCGCGAGATGGGAACCAGACCGCCGCGGAGGGCGTATGACCCCTTTAAGAGGGAGGTCTTCTGCATGAGCCTGGGCGATGAAATTCGCGGACATCTGCCGTTCCTGCGCCGCTACGCGCGCGCGCTGACGGGAAGCCAGCAGCACGGCGACAATTTCGTTCACACCTTGCTCGAAGTGATCGTTGCCGCGCCCGACGAATTCGCGTCCGGCGACGGGACGCGTATCGACCTCTACCGCGCCTTCCATCGCATCTGGGAAAGCGCGTTCATCGACGACGGCGAAAACGACAGCGACGAAGACGCGCTGGTGCGCGCCGCGAACCGGCGGCTGGCGCGGATCACCCCGCTCGGCCGTCAGATCCTGTTGCTGACCGCGCTCGAAGGATTTTCGACCGACGAGGCGGCGCGGATAACAGGAACCGACGAAGCGACCGTCGAGACCCTGCTCGGCGAAGCGGTTGCCGACCTCGACCGCGAATCGCGCACCTCGGTCCTCATCATCGAGGACGAGCCGCTGATCGCGCTGGAGCTCGAAGAAATCGTGCGCGGCCTGGGTCACGAAGTCGCCGGCGTCGCCGCAACCCACGCCGATGCCGTCGCGGCATTCGAGAGGACCGAAGCCGGGCTCGTGCTCGCCGATATCCAACTGGCCGACGGGTCGTCGGGGATCGACGCGGTGCAGGACATTCTGGCGCTCGCCCCGGTGCCGACGATCTTCATCACCGCCTTCCCCGAACGGCTGCTGACCGGAAACCGCGTCGAACCGACCTTTCTGATCTCGAAACCGTTTCGTGAAAATACCGTGCGCGCGGCGATCAGCCAGAGCCTGCTCTTCACCCCGGAGCTCGCGGCCTGACCCCGGAAGCGGTCGCTAACCGTCGGCGCCGGGACCGTTCGCGGTCAGATCGTCGACCTTGTCCATGATCGCGGCAAAGGTTTCGCTGGCAGGCAGGACATCGGTACTGCGCAGCGGCATGTCACCGCCATCCAATATATCGTGTAAGGCCGAGCGGGCGCGCGAGACGCGGCTTTTCATCGTGCCGACCGCGCAGCCACAGATGGCGGCGCCTTCTTCATAGCTGAGGCCGCCCGCCCCGATAAGCACCAGCGCCTCGCGCTGATCGACCGGCAATTGCAGCAGCGCGCGCTGAACGTCGGCCAGATGCAGGCTGTCGTCCTGATCGTCGGGTGCCACCAAAAGCCGCTCGGCGGCGAGTTCGTCGTAATCGGCGGTGAATTTCTTGCGCCGCATCTGCGACAGAAAGCAATTGCGCAGGATGACGAAGGCCCAACTTTTCATGCTCGATGGACCCGGCACATATTGCGCGCGCGCCTTCCACGCCTTGAGCATGGTTTCCTGGACCAGGTCGTCGGCCATGTCGGCATTGCCGCACAGGCTGCGCCCGAACGCGCGCAGGTGCGGCAGCATCGCGGCGAGTTCGCGCTTGAAACTCGCGTCGTCGAGCGGCTGGGGAGCGATATCGGTCGTCATCGCCTGCTAAGGCCCGGGCGCTGGAGAGGCGGAACGGAAATATATTTCATCTTCGCGCGGCTTAGCCGGTGGCGCGGGCAAAGCAAAGCCCAAGTGCGGAGGCGCCGCTCGTGCCGGCCGGGCCGTCACACGGCTGTGCCGCTGCGATGCCCCAGCGCCAGGAAGTTCGCAAGCATATGCTCGTCCTGCGGATCGAGGCGGCCGTTCGCCGCAAGCCGGGCCAGATTTTCGTCGTGCCCACGGAACAGCGGGGTATAGAGCATCGACCACCCGGCAAATTCGCGCTCTTCGATCACGCGCCGCCGAATTTCGATCATGCCGTTGTGACGCCGGTCGGCGCGGATCGCGGCAAGGCACGCCTCGACCTTTTCGATCGGCCCTTCGAGAAGCTGCATGAAATTCTGGCCGTTATAGATCAACGCACCGGTCAGTTGGTCGCGCGCGTTATTGCGCTGCGCGGTTTCGAGAAGGGCGAGGATATCGTCTTGCGTCAGGCCGGGATCGGCCACGCTGACATAGATGACGGAGAGCAAGTGCGGCCCTTTCCTTGAACTGGCGCTAAGCCGCCAGAGAGCTGTTCTAGTCGCTCGCCCGCGCTGTGGCGTTAATCTGAGTTAGGGCGAACTGTGGTTTCTTGGCAACGCCCCAATTCGAAAAATCGCACGCGCCGGGAACTTGCGCCCCCTTCTGTCGTTGCTTTGTCATGGCAACGCACGGCGATAACAGGATGAACGGCAAAGGCGCTCCGCGCCCGGTGACCGACGCGTCCCCGAAGGCCCGAGGGAGCTTCCCCGGCACGGGCGGTGATCAGTGGCACCGCGCGCTTACGGGGCGTCAGTCGCCCGAGCCGGTGAGCGCGAAACTGCGCATGATCTATGGCAATATCGTTGCGGAGGATCTTCCCGACCGCATGCTCGACCTCCTGTCCCAGCTCGATCAGAAAAGCCCCGAATGACCCGTCCCCAAGCTGCTTTGCAGCCCTCCGACGACAACGGCCTGTCCGACAGCGAATTCAAGGCGTTGCTCGCGGACGTCATTCCCCATTTGCGCGCCTATGGGCGAAGCCTGTGCGGAAATCCGGACCTGGCCGACGACCTGACTCAGGATACGATGGTCAAGGCATGGGCGTCGCGCGCACGATTCGAGCGCGGAACGTCGATCAAGGCCTGGACCTTCGTTATCCTGCGCAACACCTTTCTGTCCCAGATGCGGCGCAACAAGTTCAAGGGCGAATATGACGAAGGCGTCGTCGAACGCACGCTCGCGACGCCGGCCGCGCAGGAGGATTCGGGCGAAATGGCCGACCTGCAACGCGGACTGATGGAATTGCCGCAGGACCAGCGCGAGGCGCTGATCCTCGTTGGTGCCGGCGGCATGTCGTACGAAGAGGCGGCACAGATCTGCGACTGCGCGCTCGGCACGATGAAGAGCCGGGTTTCGCGCGCGCGAACGGCGCTCGAAGACATCATGGCGAGCGGCCAATTTTCGCAAAAACGGTCGGATGCACCGCCGGCGAGCGAGGCGGTCGACGCGATCATGGGCAGCGTCGAGGAAATCGCCGCGCGGCGCGGAAGCGAACGATAGGCTCCCGATCCTGCCCCCTCGACTTTGCGGCATCGCCGCGCCAGAACGGCGCTGTCCTCCACAACAAGGCGACGTCCGGCATGAAAACTCTTCCGACATTCACGCTCGCCGCGGTCTTCGTCGTTGCCGCCTGTTCGGCCGGCAGCGCGCCGAGCGAAGCCGCGTCGGGCGACATGGCCGCACTCGATGCGTCGGGCAAGCAGCCCGCCGCCCCGCTCGCGGATGCGCCCTTCACCGTCGAGGAGGTCGCCGAATTCGACGAACCTTGGGCCATGACCTTCCTGCCCGGCGGCAAGCGCGCGCTCGTCACGGAGAAGGCCGGCAAGCTCAAGCTGTGGCAGGCTGACGGCGAGACGCTGGAGGTCGCGGGCGCCCCCACGGTTGCCTATGGCGGGCAGGGCGGGTTCGGCGACGTGATCCTGGCGCCCGATTTCGCATCGAGCGGCAGCGTCTATCTCAGCTGGATCGAGGCGGGCGGCGGCGACACCTATGGCGCCGTCGTCGGCAAGGCCAGGCTGGTCGATGGCGCCTCGCCGCGTCTCGAAGGGCTCGCGACCATCTGGAAACAGGACCCCAAAGTCCCCGGCCGCGGCCATTTCTCGCACCGGCTCGCCTTTTCGCCCGACGGGCAATATCTGTTCATCAGTTCGGGCGAGCGGCAGAAATTCGATCCCGCGCAGGACATGGACAAGAATCTGGGCAAGGTCATCCGCCTGAAGCCCGATGGCAGCATTCCCGCCGACAATCCCTTTGCCGACGCTTCAGGATCCGATCGGAACGGCATCACCGCCCAAATCTGGTCGCTCGGCCACCGCAACCTGCTGGGGCTGGCATTCGACGGCACCGGACGGCTGTGGCAGCAGGAGATGGGACCAAAGGGCGGCGACGAGGTCAACCTCGTCGAACGCGGCGCGAATTACGGCTATCCGATCGTATCGAACGGCGACCATTATGACGGCAAGGATATCCCCGACCACCCGACGCATCCCGAATTCACCGCGCCCAAGCTGTGGTGGAATCCGTCGATTTCGCCGGCCGGGCTCGCCTGGTACGATGGCAGCCTCTATCCGGGCTGGAAGAACAGCCTTCTGATGGGCGCGCTGTCGGGCGAAGGGCTGATCCGCATGGCGATCGACGGCGACGCGCTGCACAAGTCCGACCGCTGGGATTTCGGGACGCGCATCCGCGAGGTCGAGGTCAACGAGGACGGATCGGTCTGGCTCCTGACCGACGGGAAGGACGGCAAGCTGGTGAAGCTGGTTCCGAAGGGCTGATGATCCGCGCCTTCCTCTCTCGCCGCGCCGAATGGCCGGCGCGCGTGCCCGATCCCGACGCGCCCCCCCGGCTCGGACTGCTGTGGCGCGAGGCGGGGGCCTTGCTGCGCGCGATCGGCGGCCGCGTCCGGCCCATGCCGCCCGAAGCCAATCCGGACAGCCCCTATCCGCCCGTCATGGTCCTGCCGGGCTTCCTGTCGGGCGACTGGGCCACCAAAGCGCTGCGCGCCGACCTGCGCCGCGCGGGCTTCCGCTGCTACGCCTGGGGCCTGGGCTTCAATCGCGGCGCGACCGCCGACATCATCGAGCGCATCGACGGCCGTGTCGAGTGGATCATGGCGCGCACCGGACGAGCGCCCGCCCTCGTCGGCTGGAGCCTGGGCGGCATTTATGCCCGCGAATATGCGAAGCATCATCCAGGCAAGGTCGCGCGCGTGGTGACGCTGGGGTCGCCTTTCTCGGGCAGCCGCCGCGCCAATCGCGCGTGGCGCCTCTATCACCTGATCGCGCGCCACCCGGTCGACAATCCGCCGATCGATTTCCACCCGGCCCCGCGCCCGGAAATGCCGACCTTCGCGCTCTGGTCGAAGCACGACGGCGTCATCGCGGTGAACAGCGCGCGCGGCCTTCCGCACGAAAGCGACCGGCAGATAGAGGTCGATTGCGGCCATATGGGCTTCGCCTATGCCCCGACATCGGTCGCAGCGATCGCGAAAGCCCTGACCGAGAAGGTCGACGAGGACGCCGCCGCGACCCGATGACAGACGCCGATCTCGCGGACTTCATCCGCGCCAACCTGCCCGTCGCACCCGTCCCCGGCATTCCCGAAATCCGCCTGCACGGCGCCGTGCCCTCGAGCGGCATCGGACGGCTGGCGCAGGACGACCGGGCCGGCGTCGCCGCCCCCTATTGGGCGCATCGCTGGGCGGGCGGGCTTGCGCTTGCTCGCCATGCGCTCGACCGACCCGGGATCGTGCGCGGCCGCCGAGTCCTCGATCTTGGCGCGGGATCGGGACTCGTTGGAATCGCCGCGGCGATAGCCGGAGCGACGTCGGTCACGGCGGTCGAACGCGATCGCCACGCGGTCGCGGCGCTACGCCTCAATGCGACGCTGAACGACGTCGACGTCGCGGTGTGCCATGCCGATGTCGGCGCCTTGCCCGTCCCCGACGCCGACCTCGTGCTGGTCGGCGACCTCTTCTACACCGAAGACCTCGCCGGCCGCGTTACCGCCTTTCTCGCCCGCTGCCTCGATGCGGGGCTCGATATCCTCGTCGGCGATCCGTGGCGCCGCCCGCTACCGCTCGATCGACTTCGGGAAGTCGCCCGCTACGATGTCTTTGAAAGCGGCTTGCGGACAACGGCGAGCGGCGTCTTCCGTTTTCGCCCTCAGCATACGTCGATGCGATAGCCCGCCCCGGCGCGCCACCGGAAACGCATCCGTCCTGGGCGGCATCCCCTCTCGCCCGTCGCCGCGAAACCGAGCCGCCGCAGCAGCGCGCGCGAACGCTCGTTGGCCGGATGGCATTCGGCGACGATCGCACAGTCCGGCCGCGACGCCGCAAGCGACGCGACCATCGCGCCGACCGCCTCGGTCGCCAGTCCCCTGCCCCGTGCCGCCGCCGCAAACCAGTAACCGACTTCATATTCCCGGCCCGGCCGGCGGTGAACGCCGATAACGCCAACCAAGGCCGCATCGCGCCGGTCGCGCACCGCATGGTACACGTCGCCTCCGCCCGATGCCGCGATCAGGGCGCGCGCATCGCTTTCGGTGAACGGATCGGGCAGGAAATGCACCTGCGACGTCACCGAAGCATCGGTGATCGCAGACAGGGCACGCGCATCGTCCGCCAACAGGGGCGTGATGCGACAATGGTCGGTCGACAAGGCAAGCAAGGTATCGGTCATGTCGCGTCTTCTTCAAAAGCGCACGCCGTGACCGGAGGGGGTAGTGGTGTGATGATGACCATTCGCCTGTCCGAACACGGCGGCGATGGTCACAGGATGATGCCATGCCGCTCCTAGATAAAGGAGCGCCAATACACGCTGAAAGGAGTGGATCGGTTACCGGTCATCGCGAGCGGGTCTATGCGCCTTTCCCGTGCCGGTCAATCGCCGAGCAACGCATCGAGCGCGGGCGCCGCCTCCGGACCGCCGGCGATCAGCGTTTCGATACGCGCCACCCGGTCGGCCGGCACCCCGAAGGCGCGCGCCGCATCCAGCCATTCGGCAGCCGTCACGCGGCCGTCCGCATCGGTTTCGATCAGGCCGCGAACAAAATCGGCAAAGCCCTTGCCGCGCGGCCGGCCGGCGGCGTCCACGGCCTGCGCGAACAGGGCTCCGCAGGCATAATAAGCGCGCTGGTCGTTCCGGCGGCGCGCGTCGGCAAGCGAGCCCTTGGCGAGCGCGGCGATGCAATCGGTCCGTGCCTCGTCCATGAAGGCGCCGGCGTCATAATGCGAATCTGCACGCTTCGCGACCTGCATCGCCAGATAATCTGCGCCGCCCTCGGTGATCCACGCGTCGTCCGGAGAGGCGTAGCCGATGGTCTGCCCAAGCCAGAAATGCGCCGCCTCATGCGCGATGAACCAGCGCATCTGATCGAGCGCGCCCGGCGACTGGGTCAGTAATTGCTTGCCCTCCAGTCGCATCGTGATCAGGCCGGGGGAGACGCTGCCGCCTGTGCTGGCGCCGGCAAAATTCGCACCGGCCCAGCTTGCGATCACCGTCGGCCGGCTGCCCTTGTGTGCACCCATTTCGGCTTCGTAGGCGCCAAACACCGCCGGAGTGAAATCGCGCAGGCGCGTTGCGATCCACGCCGGCAGACCGGGGTCCAGGATCGTCGCGACGGGATCGTCCGGCGACAGCGCCACGTCGCCGACATAGACATAATTGTCGCCGATATCTTCCGCCCGCGTGACCCGGTGTCCGTCGAACAACAGCGGCGCGCCGCCAGCGGTAAGCCCGATATCGTTGGAATAGTCGCCGGGCTCGCGCAGCGCCGCGAGCGCCTCGCGACTTTCCATCGGAAAGGTGGCGAAATGCCCGCCATAAAGTGCCATCGTGCCATCGGACAGGATGATCGCGGGATCATAGTCGGCGACCAGATCCTCGCCAAGCGGTTGAAAAGCTATCGTCACCTCGCACGGGACATTGCCGTCGGCGGCGACGAAGGCGTCGAAATCGCCGATCCGTGCCAGCGATACGCCTGGCGTTTCCACCTGCCAGCTTTTCGGGCGCCACGGGGTCGCGTCGATCCGCAGCAAGGCCGATCGCTGAAATGCCCAGATCGGCGCATCGGCCGCGAACCGGAAATGCGCCGTCCATCCGCCGCGATCGCGCGCGACAAGCACATGGTTCGTCGGCGTCGCGGCGGCGGAATGCACCGCCGTGTCCGGCAACGGCGGATGGGCGGCGCACGCACCCAGCAAGACAAGACACAGCAGGGGAAGAATTTTCATAACATTCTCGACATGACAGAAAATCCCCGGCGGGTCGCCGATACCCCCCGTCCTTCGCAGCTGTCAATTGAGTCGCGCACCGTCAGCAATCTGCCACCTTGACGCGCCGCATTTCACGAAATAATAGAAGTTACATGAAACGCGACAGCCGGCTCTCGGGCGTCCTGCACGTCCTCCTCCACATGGCACAGGCGGGCACGCCGCTCACGTCCGAACGCCTTGCCAAGGCGATGCAGACCAACCCCGTCGTAATCCGCCGTATCCTCGGCGGCCTGCGCGAGGCCGGGTTCGTCCATTCGGAAAAGGGCCACGGCGGCGGCTGGACGATCGCGCGCGACCTGTCGACGGTCACGATGCGCGACATCTACGATGCGATCGGTCGTCCCCGGCTGATGGCGATGGGCAACCGTACGGAAGCGCCCGGCTGCCTTGTCGAGCAGGCGGTCAACGCGGCGCTCGACACCAGTTTTCGCGATGCCGAAGCCCTGCTGCTCGCGCGCTTCGAGACCGTGACGCTCGCCGCGCTCGCCGCCGATTTCCATCGCCGCATGGCGGCGCGCCCCACCCCCTCGCAGGAGCATGTTCATGGCTGAAGGCGTCCAATATTTCCTCGACAGCTTCAAGGACCCCGCCGCCGTTGCGCACTATGGCGAAGGGCCGCGCCGCTTCGTCCCCGGGCTCGACGGGCTGCACCGAATGACGGGGCTGCTGCTCGCCGAGCGCGCGCCGTCCGACGCGCATATCCTGGTTCTCGGTGCCGGCGGCGGCAGCGAGATGAAGGCGATGGCCGACGCCCATCCGGGCTGGCGCTTCACCGGGGTCGATCCCGCGGGGGCGATGCTCGACCTTGCCGAACGGGTGATGGGGCCCGATGCCGACCGCGCCGACCTGATCGAGGGGTATATCGACGATGCCCCGCCCGGCCCGTTCGACGGGGCAACCTGCCTCCTGACGCTCCATTTCCTCGACCGCGCCGAACGCATCCGCACCGCGGCCGAAATTCGCGCGCGGCTGAAACCCGGCGCACCCTTCGTCGCCGCGCACGGTAGCTTCCCACAGTCGGCCGACGCGCGCGATCGCTGGCTCGACCGCTATGCCGCCTTTGCCGTCGCCTCGGGCGGCGATCCCGAACAGGTCGCCAAGGGCCGCCAGGCCGTCGCCACCCACGTCGCGATGCTGAGCCCCGAAGAGGATGAAGCGGTGCTGCGCGCGGCGGGATTCACCGGTGTGGAAACCTTCTATACCGCCTTCACCTGGCGCGGCTGGGTCGGCTACGCATAGCGCCGACTTTCGGGCGTCCCGACGTCCGCTACCCTGCAAAAGGCGCGACGATGTCGTCGGTCACGCGCAGCGGCCGGCCGCTGGCCTTGTCGAGCAGCGCCCAGACCGTGCGGGCACGGACGTGGACCTTGCCGTCGGCGCCGGTGAATTCCATGAAGCGATCGAATTTCGCCCCGCGCGGCTTGTCGGCGACCCAGGTGCGCGCGGTCACGCTCTCGCCGGGGCCGAGCGCGCGCAGATAGTCGATCTCGTGCCGCACCACGACCCAGATATAGGTGTTCTTGTGGCTCTGCGGCGCCGCGGCGTCCCAATGGCCGGTGGCGACCTGCTGGATCCACTGGACCCAGACGGCATTGTTGACGTGGCCGAGTTCGTCGATCGCATCCGGGGTTGCTGTGAGTTGAAGCGAGAATTCTTTCATCGGCCGTCCAGACTATGTCGAGATTCAGTTCGCGGTGGAGAGAGAATGGCTGGCTCCGAGAACCGGCGCGCAGCGTACGTCAGTACGTGAGCACCGGAAGCGCAGGAGACGGCCGTTCGCAGCCCGTCACGGGCTGAATATCGGCATAGTCTACGCGAGTTCCACCGTCGTCACCATATAGCCGGCGTCGCGCAGCGCCTTGACCAGTGCGTCGAGATGCTCGCGGTCGCGCGCTTCGCATTCGATGTCGGTGATCAGCCCCTTGGCGGGAAGCGTGGTAAAGATGCGCTGGTGATAGATCTCGATGATGTTCACCTGGTGCGCGTTGAACACCTCCATCACCTTGAACAGCGCGCCGGGTCGGTCCTGAAGGCGGATACGCAGCCGCGCGATGCGGCCCGACCGCGCAAGGTCGCGCAGCAACACATTGGCAAGCAGCCGCGTGTCGATATTGCCGCCGGTCAGGACGAGCCCCACCTTGCGCCCGGCGAATTCTTCGGGGTGGGCGAGCATGGCGGCAAGCCCCGCGGCGCCCGCGCCCTCGACCACCGTCTTCTCGATCTGCAAGAGCAGGCTGACCGCACGCTCGAGGTGGCGTTCGGCGACAAGGACGATATCGTCGTTGAGCTCGGCGACGACCTTGCGCGTATAGGCGCCGGGCTGCTTGACCGCGATGCCTTCGGCCAGCGTGTCGCCCTCGCACGCCATGTCGACGCCGTTCAATTCGGCATACATCGACGGATAGAGTTCGGCCTGCACCCCGACGAGGCGCATGTCATTCTTGATCCCGCGCGCTGCGGTCCCCATGCCGGTCAGCAGTCCGCCGCCGCCGATCGGCACGATCAGCGTGTCGAGCTCGGGCACATCCTCCAGCATTTCGAGCGCGACCGTTCCCTGCCCGGCCGCGACGTGCGGATGGTCGAAGGGATGGACGAAGGTCAGCCCGCGTTCCTTTTCGAGTTCGAGCGCATGGGCATAGGCGTCGTCGAACTTTTCGCCGAACAGCACGATCGTCGCGCCGTGGCTCGCGGTCTGCGATACCTTTACCTGCGGGGTCGTCTTCGGCATCACGATGGTGACGGGAACGCCCAGCCGCTTGCCATGATAGGCCAGCCCCTGCGCGTGGTTGCCCGCCGACGCCGCGATCACACCGCGGGCCTTGGCCGCATCGTCGAGCAGCATCAGCGCGTTGAGGGCACCGCGTTCCTTGTAAGCCGCGGTAAATTGCAGATTTTCGAACTTCAGCCACACGTCGGCGCCGACCAGTTCGGACAAGGTCTGCGATTTCAGCGTCGGCGTGCGGACAACCGCGCCGTCAATTCGCTCCGCCGCCGCGCGCACATCGTCCAACGTGATCGCCGGAAAATCGGCAGCGGGGGTCAGGGTGAGTTGATCGGTCATAGCGGCAAGCGCCCTACCCCATCTGGCGCATGAAGCAAACAATGCTATGGACCGCGCATGAGCGAAGAAAAATTGCGTATCGCCTTCATCGGCACCGGCGTCATGGGCGGCCCGATGGCAGGGCATCTCGTCCAGGCCGGCCACAGCGTCACTGTCTACAACCGTACCCGCGCCAGGGCCGACGCCTGGGCATCCGAATATGGCGGCAGCGCCGCAGCGACGCCCGCCGAAGCGGCGAAGGACGCCGACGCGGTTCTCGCCTGCGTGGGCAACGACGACGATCTCGCCGAAGTCACGCTGGGGGCGGACGGCGCCTTCGACGCCATGAAGAAGGGCGCGGTCTTTGTCGATCATACGACCGTATCGGCGCGAATCGCGCGGCGGCTGGCCCAGGAGGCCGAAACGCACGGGCTGCTCAGCGTCGATGCGCCGGTGTCGGGCGGCGAATCGGGCGCTCAGGCGGGCAAGCTGTCGATCATGTGCGGCGGCAGCGATGCCGCCTTTGCCGCGGCCGAGCCGGTAATGCGCGCCTATGCCGCGCGGATCGTCCATATCGGCGGCGCGGGCGCCGGGCAGACGACGAAGATGGTCAACCAGATCGCGATCGCCGGCGTGCTGCAAGGCTTGTCCGAAGCCGTGCGCTTCGCCCAGGCCTCGGGCCTGGACACCGACAAGGTTTTCGAAGCGGTATCGGGCGGCGCGGCCGCCAGCTGGCAGATGCAGAACCGCTGGGCCACGATGGCGAACGACGAATTCGACTTCGGTTTCGCGGTCGACTGGATGCGCAAGGATCTGGGTCTCGCGCTCGACGAAGCGCGGGTCAATGGGGCGACGCTGCCCGTCGCGGCGCTCGTCGACCAATTTTATGCCGAGGTGCAAAAGGCCGGCGGCGGCAGAAAGGACACGAGTTCGCTGGTGACGAGGCTGCCGAAGTGATCCGCGCCGCCCTTTGTGCTTCGCTGGTGCTGGCGTTCGCCGCACCCGCGCACGCCGATACGTTGATCGACAATGTCAACGGCCTGACGCTCGACAAGGACGGCAAGCTGATCCGTTTCACCGGACTGCTCATCGACAAGGACGGCAAGGTCAAGCAGCTCCTCGACCGCAAGGACAAGCGCCCGGAGCGTCCCGATTTCGAGGAAAATGCGAAGGGCAAGACGCTGATCCCCGGCGTGATCGACGCGCATGGGCATGTCATGGGACTGGGCTTTTCGCTGATGACGCTCGATCTGTCGGGCACGCGGTCGCTCGACGAGGCGCTCGCCGCGATCCGCAAATATGCCGCCGACAACCCCGAGCTGCCGTGGATCATCGGCGGCGGCTGGAACCAGGAGGCCTGGGGGCTCGGCCGCTTCCCGACCGCCGCCGACCTCGACGCCGCGGTCCCCGATCGCCCGGTATGGCTCGAACGCGTCGATGGACATGCGGGATGGGCGAACAGCGCCGCGATGCGCGCCGCGCGCGTGACCGCGTCGACCAAGGCCCCCGAGGGCGGCCGGATCGAAATGGCAAAGGGTCAGCCGAGCGGTGTGTTCGTCGATGCCGCAACCGCACTGGTGGGCGGGGCGGTGCCCAAGCCGCTTGCGCGCGATCGCGACCGCGCCTTCCTGCTCGCGCAGCAAAAGCTGCTCGAACAGGGGATCACGGCGATCGCCGATATGGGCACGACCATCGACGACTGGCAGAGCTATCGCCGCGCCGGCGACAAGCACCAGCTGGCGATCCGCATCATCAGCTATGGCCACGACGTCGACAATATGGCGCTGATCGGCGGACCGGGGCCAACGCCCTGGCTCTATGACGACAAGCTGCGGATGGTCGGGGTAAAGCTCTACCTCGACGGGGCCCTTGGATCGCGCGGCGCGTGGCTGAAGGCGCCTTATGCCGACGCGCCCGGACAGACGGGCCTGCCGCTGCTCACCCCCGCCCAGCTGCGCAACAAGATGGTGCGCGCGTCGATGGACGGATTCCAGGTCGCGATCCATGCGATCGGCGATGCCGCGAACGCCGAGGCGCTCGACGCGATCACCGACCTCAACGCCGATCTGCCCGGCGAGCGCCGCTGGCGTATCGAACATGCACAGATCGTCGACCCTGCCGATATTCCGCGCTTCAAGCAATTGGGCGTCGTCGCCTCGATGCAGCCGATCCACCAGCCGTCGGACCGGCTGATGGCCGAAGCGCGGCTGGGGCCGGAGCGACTGGTGGGCGCCTATGCGTGGCGCAGCATGGAGAAAGCGGGCGTGCGCCTTGCCTTCGGATCGGACGTACCGGTAGAGAGCGCCAATCCCTTCCCCGGCATCGCCGCCGCGATCTCGCGCACCGACGCCGACGGCCAGCCGTTCGGCGGCTGGCACCCCGAAGAGGCGGTGAGCCGCGAAACCGCGCTCGATGGCTTCACCCGCAGCGCCGCCTTCGCGGGTTTTGCCGAGGATCGTATCGGTACGCTGATGCCGGGAATGCGCGCGGATTTCCTGATCCTCGACGCCGACCCGATGCTTGCCAGCCCCGGCGAGATCCGCAACATGACCCCGCTGGAAACCTGGATCGGCGGCTACCGCTATTACAAGCGCAAGGGCGGCTGACGTGCGCCGCCGTCGCCTGCTCGCCGCAATGGCGGCCGCGCCGACGGCGCTCGCGCTCGGCGGCGCAAAGAAGGAGCCGAAGCGCCGCGAGGCGCCCGAACCCCGCCGCTCGCGAGCGCGCAAGGGCGCCAAGCCGCCCGAGCGCCACGTCGATGTCGCCGTGATCGGCGCGGGTGCGATCGGCGCCTGGACCGCATGGCATCTGGTACGGCGCGGGCTGCATGTCCGCCTGTTCGACGCCTATGGCGCGGGCAACCGCCGCGCGGCGTCGAACCTTCCCACGATGATGCTCGATCCGGTCCAGGGCGGGGACGCGCTGTATGCGGCGCTGGTCGAAGAGAGCCGCAAGGCGTGGGCGCGCCTGTCGGACAGTGCAAGCCTGCCGATTCTCACCCCGTGCGAAGCGGTCACCGCGCTCGCCGCAACCGACGCGGTCGTGCCGCCGGACGGCACCGCGCGGATCGGCGGAGATGCGCTCCGTCCGCGCTACACGCAGGTCGCGTGGCGCCCCGAAGAAGCGGCCCTCGTCGCCCAGGCCGGGGCGATGCTCGCGGGACGGCGGGGCGTGCTCGAAGCGATCCCCGATGCGCAGGTCGACCCGGAGACCGTGGTGATGCCCGCGCCGCTGCACGACAAGAAGCGCGATCTGTATGTCCTGCCCGACGGCGGCACCGCCAGGACGCTGGTCTATGCCAGCGGGGCGTGGTTGACCGAATTGTTCCCCCAGCTTTTAACGCCGCACCATCTGTCGGCGGTACGCTACACCGTCTTCCACTTCGGTCCCGGTCAGGGCGACGTCCATTACCGCCCGCCCGCCATGCCGGCGCTCGTCGACCGCGCCTATGGCTTCAACCTGATCCCCGACGTCGAAGGTGTCGGGGTGCGCGTGTGGAAAAGCGCGCCCGACGCCAGCGTCGATCCGGACAGTTTCGACCGACGCACCGACGCCGGGTCGGACGGGCGGGCGCTTGCCGAGGCCCGGCAATGGGTCGCGACCCGGCTGCCTCGTCTGGCCGACGCGCCCGTGGTCGCGAGTGCCGCGACGCACGATTGCCGCACCGCAACGGGCGACCTGCTGCTCGACCGCCTGCCCGGGCATCCGCGCGTATGGCTCGCCGGCGGCGGCGCGGGTCGCGCCTTTGCTCTCGCCCCTGCGATCGGGGGGCGCGTGGCCGCGCATGTCGAAGATGCGAGCCGGCCGGTCGAGCCGCGATGGGCGCTCTCGCGGTTGGTAGGCGGGTCAACATGACAGCAAGCCACGCGCGCTCGTCCGTCCTTTCCGCGTTCGCCTCGAGCGAAGTCGGGATGCCCGTCGATCTGGCGCAACCTTGCGAGGCGTCTCCACTTCGGCGAAAATCCCAAGTTTATCCTGGGCGCCTGTCAAGGCAGTCGAAGGGCTCGACACGAACGGACGGGGCAGAATGAAGCTGACCGACTGTCACAATATCGACGATTTCCGGGCGCTCGCAAAACGGCGGCTGCCCTGGCCGGTGTTCGATTATATCGACGGCGCCGCCGACGACGAGGTGACGCGCCGCCGCAACCGCGACGCCTTCGACCGCTGCGACCTGATCCCGCGCGTGCTCGCCGGGATGGAAAGCGTCGATATGCGCACGACCCTGTTCGGGCGCGAGGTGTCGATGCCGCTCTTCCTGTCCCCCACCGCGCTCCAGCGCCTGTTCCACTGGCAGGGCGAGCGCGCCGTGCTGCGCGCGGCGGCGAAGGCGGGCACGGTCGCTGGCATTTCGAGCCTTGCGACGATCAGCCTGGCCGAAGCCGGCGCCCTCACCGACGGGCCCAAGTTGTTCCAGCTCTATGTTCACAAGGACGAGGGGCTCAACCGTGCGATGCTCGACGCCGCGCGCGAAGCGAAATTCGACGCGGTTGCGCTGACCGTCGACACCATCGTCGGGGGAAATCGCGAACGCTGCCTGCGCTCGGGCTTTACCTCGCCCCCGCGCTTCACCGCGTCGAACATGCTGAGCTATGCCGCGAAACCCGGCTGGGGCCTGAATTATGTTCTCCGGGAGAAATTCAGCCTGCCCAACCTCGCCACCCACGTGTCCGAGGGATCGAGCGTGCCCAGGTCGGTGGCCGATTATTTCACCTCGATGCTCGACCAGAGCCTCGACTGGACCCGCGCCGAGGCCATTCGCAAGGCATGGGACGGCCCCTTCTGCCTAAAGGGCATTGTCGCGGTCGAGGACGCGAAACGCGCGGTCGACATCGGCGCCACCGCGATCATGGTGTCGAACCACGGCGGGCGACAACTCGACGGCAGCATTTCGCCTTTCGACGCGCTCGCGGACATCGTCGATGCCGTCGGCGACAAGGTCGAGGTGATCTGCGACGGCGGCATCACCCGCGGAACGCATGTGCTCAAGGCCTTGTCGGTCGGCGCGAAAGCCTGTTCGGGCGGGCGCCTCTATCTCTACGCGCTCGCCGCGGCGGGCGAGGATGGAGTCGCGCGCGCCGGCACATTGCTCCGCGCCGAAATCGAACGCGGCATGAAATTGATGGGGGCGAAGACGCTGAGCGACCTTGGCCGCGACAATCTGCGTTGGCGCTGACGATAGTCCTTCCAGCCGCTACGCCGAAAGGAAAGGGCGGCCTCCCCCCAGAAGCCGCCCCCGGCCCGGCGTCAGAACGAAACGCCGAGCGTAAAGATCACGGCACCGTCGGCGCCGACGCCTTCCTTGTAGCCGAGCGCCTTGGGCGCATCGGTGTTCACATAGGCGACGCTGCCGGTCAGCGCCTTCCAGCTGGCCGAAACGCCGACCGAATAGTCGATGACTTCGCCGTCGGCACCGCCCAGAAAGCTGTCGCTCTTTGCAAAGCCGATATGGCCGTTCACGCTGAACGGGGTGTTCGGGATCGCAACGCCGGCATCGGTGTAGAGATAGACGCCGCTGTCGTCGCCGAGCGAATCCTGACCGCCCGGAGCCCAGGCGATGCCGGTCTTGAGCGATGCGGGGCCAAGGTCGCCCGACACAGAGAAATAGGGCTCGATGATCGAACTGTTCGACGTGCCGGGATAAAGATAGAGCGTCGCGCCGATGTCGGCGGTCAGGCCGGGCGCGACTTCTTTCGAATAGCCGCCGAAGACGTCGATTTCGGTGCCGTTGGCAAAACCGATGCTCGATCCCCAGGTTCCGACATACAGCCCGCTGTCATGGCTGATGCTGAACCCGCCCTGGATCGCGGCTTCCTCGTTCGACTGGCTGAAACCGCGGAAGCGATAGTCGCTGACGACGGTGGCGCTACCCGAAATCGTGATGCCGTCGCTATCCTCATCCTGAGCGTAGGCGGTCGACGGGATCGCTACGGCGGCGAGAAGCATGCCGAGGCACGCGCGGGAGAAATTCTTCATGGACAGATCCTCTGAACAGATAAACGGATCGTCCCTGCCTGCTGCCTGACGGCCGGCCTCTTTTACGGGCCAGTCCCTTCAGACGAGCCCTCCTCTTTCACAGACTCGCTGCGCTGCACAATGGGGAAAGCGCCGACCTTGCCTAAAAAATGGGCTATGTGACAAATATGCAACAACTACCTTACGTCGAACCGGTTACATAAGAAATATTGTTACGCCGACTTTCAGAAGGATAGGCCGACTCCCAATATCAGCGTCGGGTCGTACCGTCGGTCGACCGCCTTGACGCCGGTCTTGCGGATGTCGGTGTCGGCATAGCGCGCCGACAGGGTGACGGGGCCGTGGACCACACTTGCGCTCAGCGACCAGTCGACATAGCGGCGCTCGCCCGCGAGCGCGCCGAGCCCGCCGTCGCTGCGCCCCACCGACGCCGAGAGCGTGACCGGCGTATTGGGAATCCCGGCCGACAGGTCGAGGCCCAGATAGAGGTTGTCGTCCCCGCCCAGCGCCTTTTGCTCGGGAGCATAGGCGGCGGTTGCGGTCGCCGACAGCGGCCCCAGATCGTGCGACAGCCGCGCAGCGACCTCGGCATAGTCGCTCGGCCCCGCTGCCGCGCGATTGCCGGGAAAGACGAACCAGGTCGCGCCGAGGTCGAGCGAGGTGCCCGGCGCGATTTCGGTCGCATAGCCGCCATAGAGATCGAGTTCATATTGCCCGCGGCGCGGCGTGTCGGGCAGTCCCGATCCCCATACACCCGCATAGAGGCCGTTCTGGTGACTTACCGTGATCGTCGACTGGACCTCGACCTTGCCGTCCGAACGCGACAGTCCGCGAAAGCGATAATCCGAAACCACCGAAATGCTGCCCGACACCGACAGCGGGCCGCTGGGGATATCCTGCGCCTGTGCGCCAGCTGGCACGACCGACAGGGCAAGCAGCGCGCCGAAACACGCCTTGGCCGGAAACTGCATGAAAACTCCTCTCGCAAATGCGGCGGGCCGCCGGCCCGTCGTCCGCATGGCCTTTGCCAAGCGGCGACCGGGCGTCTAAAGAGCGGCCACGGCTCCTCTTTTATCTGGCATGCAACATGAGCGATCACAATCCCGGCCTGCGCCCCTGGCGCGACATCGCGCGGCGGACAAGTCGTCGGATCATGGTCGGCGACGTCCCCGTTGGCGGCGGCGCGCCGATCACGGTGCAGACGATGACCAACACGCCGACGAGCGACCCGGTCGCGACGATCGACCAGATCCGCCGCTGCGAAGAGGCCGGCGCCGACCTGATCCGCGTATCGTGTCCCGACACCGATTCGACCGCGGCGCTCGGCCGGATCGTGCGCGCGGCGCGCATTCCGATCATCGCCGACATCCATTTCCATTATAAGCGCGCGCTCGAGGCCGCCGATGCGGGTGCCGCCTGCCTGCGCATCAACCCCGGCAATATCGGTTCGTCGGAGCGCGTCGGCGAAGTGGTGCGCGCGGCCAAGGCGAATGGCTGCGCGATCCGCATCGGGGTCAACGCCGGCAGCCTCGAAAAGGACCTGCTCGAAAAATATGGCGAGCCCTGCCCGGAGGCGCTCGTCGAAAGCGCGCTCGACCATATCAAACTGCTCCAGGACCATGATTTTCACGAGTATAAGGTCGCGGTGAAGGCGAGCGACGTGTTCCTAGCGGTCGCCTCCTACATGCAGCTCGCCGAAGCGGTCGACTGCCCGCTCCACCTGGGCATTACCGAAGCGGGCGGCCTGATCGGCGGCACGGTGAAGAGCGCGCTCGGGATCGGTAATCTCCTTTGGGCCGGGATCGGCGACACGATCCGCGTCAGCCTGTCG
Source organism: Sphingopyxis sp. CR5 (assembly GCF_059693785.1). Lineage (NCBI taxonomy): Bacteria > Pseudomonadati > Pseudomonadota > Alphaproteobacteria > Sphingomonadales > Sphingopyxidaceae > Sphingopyxis > Sphingopyxis sp. CR5. The sequence continues at coordinate 172,450 of NZ_JCATIE010000002.1, forward strand.
GCCGAGCCCGAGGAGGAAGTGCGCGTCGGCTACGAAATCCTGAAATCGCTCGGCCTCAGGACCCGCGGCGTCCGCGTTGTGTCCTGCCCCAGCTGCGCGCGGCAGGGCTTCGACGTGATCCGCACGGTGCAAAAACTCGAGGACGCACTCCAGCATATCAAGACCCCGATGTCGCTCTCGGTCCTCGGCTGTGTCGTCAACGGCCCCGGCGAAGCGCGCGAAACCGACATCGGCATCACCGGCGGCGGCGGCGGCAAGCATATGGTCTATCTGTCGGGCGTCACCGACCACCATGTCGCCGACGCCGACATGATCGACCATATCGTCAAGCTCGTCGAAGCGAAGGCCGCGGAGATCGACGCGGGCACAGCGGTGAGCATGGACGTGACGCACGGCAAGGCCGCCTAGGCGGGCTTCCAGCTTTTCCGTTCTTCGGCCTGCTTCAGCACCTCGAACGCCGCCTGGCCGGCCGCAAAGCGTTTCGCGGCGTCGGCGTCGCCGGGCTTGACGTCGGGGTGGCATTCCTTGGCATAGGCGCGCCACGCCTTCTTGGTCGCGTCGAAATCGGCATCGGGATCGAGGCCGAGGACGTCGAGCGCGCGCATTTCGTCGGCGCTGCGGCTTCCATCGCCCTCGCCGCCCCAGCCATAATGCTGCGCACGGGCATAGCTGCGCGCGCCCCGCGCCTCGTCGGCGGCACGCTCCGCCGCCTCTTCGGCGTTCAACCCTGCAAAATAGTCCCAGCCGCGGTTATATTCGGCGGCGTGGGTTTCACAGAAATACCAGCGGTCGGGACTGTTTGGCGATTTGGGCGCAGGACAATTGCCCGGCTCCGCGCACCCGTGCCGATCGCAGAGGCGGACCTTTTGCGCTTCCCGCGACGCGCCATAGGCGCGCCAGCGGGGAAATCCCCAGTCGTCGGATCTCTTGGCGCGGCTCATCGAACCCATGTAACAACCGGTGCGCGGATTTGCTAGCCGAGCGGCGGGAAAAACCCAGGCGGCCGGGGGCCTAATCCTTGGGCTTGTATCCGAACGCCTTGGCCGCAAGTTTGACGACGGCCGGATCGCGCTCCGGCGGCGTCATCGGCACCGCGGCTTCCAGCGCCCCGGCGACGTGGCTCAGCGCCGCGATGCGCGCCGCCTTCTTGTTGTTGCCGTCGATCACCGTCCACGGTGCCCAGCGCGTGTCGGTCTGGGCGAACATCTCGTGCATCGCGGCGAGATAATCTACGCGGCGCGCCCGGTTGCGATAATCCTCAGCGCCCGTCTTCCAACGCTTCCAGGGATCGTCGAGCCGGTCGGCCAGGCGCTTGTCCTGCTCGTCCTGCGTGACATGGACGAACAGCTTGACCAGATTGGTGCCGCTTCCGGTCAATTGCGCCTCGAACTCGTTGATTTCGTCATAGCCCTTGCGCCACTCGGCCTCGGTCGCAAAGCCCTCGACGCGTTCGACCAGGACGCGGCCGTACCAGCTTCGGTCGAAGATCGAGATTTCCCGGTCGCCGGGCAACCGCTTCCAGAAGCGCCACAGGAAATGGCGCGACTTTTCCTCGTCGGTCGGTGCGCCGATCGGCCACACTTCGAAATAGCGCGGGTCGAGCTGCGCGGTCAGCCGCTGGATGATGCCGCCCTTGCCCGCCGCGTCCCAACCCTCGAGCATGATGACGCTGCGCTGCCGGTGGGTGATGTGCGCGGCCTGCACGCGTTCGAGCCGCTCCTGGAGCGCCTCCAGCTCGTCGCCATATTTTCCGTCATATTTGGCGCCGGATTCATAGTCGGCGAGGTCGATCGTCATCGCATGTCCTCTTGGGTCCGCGGCATTGCTATCACAGCGGCGCGATGGATGCGACGCGGTTAACCCTGATTGGACGCCACTCTGGCGAGCGACGCCGCAACGCGTTCGGGATTCTCCATCGGAATGAAATGGCTGTTCCCGTCCCATAGCTCGTCGCGAACCGCACCGATGTGTGCGCCGAGCCCGCTCCATGTCGGGCTTTGCGAGAAGTCGAGGTCGCCGCCGCGCTCTCCCGACGGGGCGCGGATCAGCGTTACCGGTGCGTCCAGCCGGCCAAGCCACGCATAGGGGTCGGCGCGCAGGGCATTCTGGTACATCGAGGCTTCGAGCGCGGGCGGACAGGCAAGCTCATACCCCTCGCCCGACGCCGCAGGAAGCAGTCCGTAGGTGCAATAGTCGGCGAGCACCGGAGCCTGCCAGCCGTTGTAGGGCGCGCGGCCGGCAAAGCGCGCCCGCATCGCCTCGGCGCTGTCCCAATGGTTGCGGCGGCGCGAGACCGGATGCTCCATCGGGTCGGGTATCGGCACGTCGGCGCCGCCGGCATAGAGGGCCGGCGCCATGATCACCGGGTCGATCAGGACCAGATGGCGAAAGGCACCGGGGCGCTCGGCCGCCAGCCGCGAGAGCACATGACCGCCCATGCTGTGCCCGCAGCCGACAAACGGACGCCCGGCGAACCGGTCGAGGAGCGGCAGCAACGCTGCGGCGTTGCCCGTCCAGTCGGACAGCGAGGCCGGCTTGAAGCTGCGCCCGTGTCCGCGATGGTCGGGCGCGACCACATGCGCGTCCCTTGGCAAGGCTGCGACCACCCGGTCCCACAGCCGCGCGTGAAAGCCCGTTGCGTGGAGCAGCAGCAGCGAAGGCCCCGCCCCCGGCGTGCCCCATTCGAACCAGCAGATGTCGCCGTCGGGCGTCGCGAGCCGGTGTTCGTCCGGGGCCGCGCCCATGCTCAGCCCTTCGGGCCGTCCACCAGGCGGATGTGCAATTCCTTCAACTGCTTGTCGCTGACCGGCGCGGGCGCGCCCATCATCAGATCCTCGGCCTTCTGGTTCATCGGGAAGACCACGACCTCGCGGATGTTCGGTTCGTCGGCGAGCAGCATCACGATGCGGTCGACCCCGGGCGCCGATCCGCCGTGCGGCGGCGCGCCGAACTTGAAGGCGTTGATCATGCCGGAGAAATTGGCATCGACCTCGGCCTGGCTATAGCCCGCGATTTCGAACGCCTTGTACATGATGTCGGGGCGATGGTTCCGGATCGCACCCGACGACAGTTCGACGCCGTTGCAGACGATGTCATACTGCCACGCCAGAATGTCGAGCGGGTCCTTGGTCTCCAGCGCCTCCAACTCGCCCTGCGGCATGCTGAACGGGTTGTGGCTGAAATCGATCTTGCCAGTATCCTCGTCGGCCTCGAACATCGGGAAGTCGACAATCCAGCACATTTCGAACCGGCTCGCGTCGATCAGCTCGAGCTGCTCGGCGACCCGCGTGCGTGCCAGGCCCGCGAGCTTCGCGGCGACCGCTTCCTTGCCCGCGGCAAAGAACAGGCCGTCGTCGGGGCCGAGGCCGAGGTCTGCGGCGAGCGCGTCCATCTTGTCCGGCCCGTGGTTCTTGGCGATCGGGCCGCCCCATTCGCCGCCCTTGCGCGTCGCATAGCCCAGCCCGGCAAAGCCTTCGCCCTGCGCCCAGCTGTTCGTGTCGTCGAAGAATTTGCGGCTTTTCTCGGCCGTTCCCGGCGCCGGGATCGCGCGGACCACATCACCCGCCGCCACGATGTCGGCAAAGCGGCCGAAGCCCGATCCGGCGAAGTGCGACGACACGTCGCTGATGATCAGCGGGTTGCGCAGGTCGGGCTTGTCGTTGCCATATTTCAGCATCGATTCGCGATAGGGAATGCGCGGGAAGCTGCCCGCCGGGGTCACCGACTTGCCGTTCGCAAACTCCTCGAACACGCCCGCAAGCACCGGCTCGATCGCGTTGAACACATCGTCCTGCGTGACGAAGCTCATCTCGAAATCGAGCTGATAGAATTCTCCGGGCGAGCGGTCGGCGCGCGCATCCTCGTCGCGGAAACAGGGCGCGATCTGGAAATAGCGGTCGAAGCCCGCAACCATCAGCAACTGCTTGAACATCTGCGGCGCCTGCGGCAGCGCATAGAATTTGCCGGGGTGGACGCGGCTCGGCACCAGATAATCGCGCGCGCCTTCCGGCGACGAGGCGGTCAGGATGGGTGTCTGATATTCTGTAAAGCCCTGTTCGGTCATGCGGCGGCGCAGGCTCGCGATCACGTTGGAGCGCAGCAGGATGTTCGCGTGCAGCCGTTCGCGGCGCAGGTCGAGGAAGCGGTATTTCAGGCGAATATCCTCCGGATACTCCTGTTCGCCCGCGACCGGCAGCGGCAGTTCGGCCGCCGACGACTGCACCGACACCTCGCGCGCACGCACTTCGATCTCGCCCGTCGGCAGGCCCGCGTTGACCGTCTCTGCCGATCGCGCGACGACATCGCCGGTGACGGTGACGACGCTTTCGGAGCGCAGCGCATCGAGCGTCGCGAAAGCCGGATCGCTGCTGTCGGCGACGATCTGGGTCAGCCCGTAATGATCGCGCAGGTCGACGAAGAGCAGCCCGCCATGGTCGCGCTTGCGATGCACCCAGCCCGAGATACGTACAGTCTGGCCGACATCTCCGGCACGAAGCTGGCCGCAAGTGTGGGTGCGATAGGCATGCATTTTCGGGTCTTTCATGTGCTGGAGACGCGCGGACGATCAGCGCGCGGACATGCCGCGCCTAAGGCAGCGCAAACCGCCATTTGTCAAGGGCGCAAAGGGATTTTTGGCCCGTCGCGGTTGACAGCAACGCCGCGAGGCGGTTCGATGGGTGGTGCCGAGAATGAAGGGGGTGGCAATGGCGAAACCCGCCAAGAGGACCAACGCGCCAGCAAAGACCGACGGACCGGCCGGGCAGGACGCGATGACGCCCGCGTCCGCCCCGACATCGCCCAAATCCTCGCATCCCGGACGCAAGCTTGCCGGCGTGGTGCTCAGCATCGCGGCACAGCGCCTGCTCGCCGCGGGAGTGAAGCGCCTGATCCGCCGCCTGCGCTGACGCACGGGTTCAACAGGTCAGGCCCAGCCCGTCCAGGACCCGACTGCGAAACACCGCGCGATCGGCCGGATCGGGGATCAACCGGTCCCGCGCCGCACACCATCGCTGCAAATCCTCGCCATAGTCGGCGGCGACGCGCGCCGCGTCGAGCTGGCAGCTCTTGGCCCAGTGACGCGTAAAGGCTACGCCCTCGGCATCGAGCAGGTCGACCACCGCAGCATAGGCGTCCGCGGTGCGCGCGCTGCGCGGCCCGTCGAAATCGATGACCGCATTGTGGGGAAAGCGCGCGGGCGCCAGCAAGCCCTCGGCGCGCTCCATGAAGCGCACCGTCATCACCGTCGAGCCGCCGTGCCGCGCATAGGCCCGGCAGACCAGTTCGAACACATGCGGCAGGTCGGCGCGGTCGATGGTGACCGACGCGTTGAACAGGTCGGCAAGCGGCCGGTGCGTATCGAGTCCCTCGCCCCAGCTTCCATAGACCGGCGGGTCGTCGACATCGGGCCCGCTCGCATAGCCCAGCTTCATCGCGAACTGGAGCAAGGCGCCGCGCGCGAACGGATAATCGTCGAGCAATCGCCCAAGCAGGCTGAGCGCGTCATATCCCGCCCCCAGTTCGCCCGGCGCCGCGCGCGCATAGTCGGTGCGCCACGGCTCGCGATAGAGGAAGCGCAACATCGCAGGCCGCTTGAACGGCTTGTACGGGTTGACGATCATCTGCACGAAATCGGGATCGCGATCGAGCGCATAGGCCGCCGAAAAGCGCCGAAAATCACCCGCCGCGAGCCAGTCGAGGGCTTCGCGGCGAACGGTGCGCAGATTCTGGATCGGCCGCACCAGGAATTTCGGCACGCTGTCCACGACCATCGCGGTCACGACCCCCAGCGACCCGACCGGCAGGCGCACCGCGGCAAAGACGTCGTCGTCGCGCAGCAAGGTCGAACCTGTCGCGGCGACGAAGCCATCGCTCATCACGCCCTGTTCGGGCTCGACCCAAAAGACGCCGGCCGGGGTGACGATCTGTACCGCGCGAACATGATCCTGGATGCCGCCGCGTGCGATCATCGACCCGTGCGTGCCCGTCGCGCAGGCGCCCGCGAACGTCTGCCCGTTGCCCGCACCGCTCGTCCACAGCGAGCGTCCCTGCTCCTCCAGCTTGTCCGATACCTCGTCGACGAGCGCCCCGGCTTCGACGAGCATCAGCGCCCGGGCATCGACCGCGGGCCGCACGTCGACCGGTGCGACCCGAAAGCAGCGGTTGAAGCGGCGGGTATGGAGCAGCCAGCCGTCGGCACAGATATTGATGTTCGAGGGCGACCATCCCGCGCCGAGAGGCCGGGCGCGCTTGCCCGCCGCCTTCGCGCGCGCCAGCCAGTCGCGCACCGCGCCCGCCGCGATCGCGAGTTCGTCGCGGCCGCGCTGCGCATCGCCGCTGCGCAGGGCAAAGCGCGTGACGTCCTCGCAGACGCCGGTCCCGTGATAATTGGTCCAGCGCCCCGCTTCGCCCAGTTGCACGATCGGCATCAGGCGTCGCCCAGCGGCAGGATCCCCGCATGCGCGCGCCATGCGACGGTGACCGGGCGCAGGAAGCCGAAACTCGCGATCGACACCAGCATCTGCCGCCGCGTCGCAAAGACGCGCACGTCCGACAGCCCGTGGTCCGACGCCGACGCGATGAACGGCTGCGCCGAGGCGACCGCGAATCCCCATCCCTTCAGCGTGACGATCATCCGCTCTTCGTCGAGCGGGCGCGGATTGGCGATCGAAACGAACATGTCCGCCTGCCCCGCGGCATATTGCCCCGCGAGCAGCGCGAGTGCGAGCGCGGCGAGCGCCCATCCGACCCACAGCATGACAAACCCCTTCTGTTTACCCGATGCCGGTATTCCGGCTGCGCGACCCGAAGAGATTCTGGATTGACCCCGACCGGGCAATTTTTCCTGCCCGTATCCCTCAACTAGCTGTATAGGCGCGGCATGCAAGTCCATCCGTTAATCGAGTCCAGCGAAGCGCTCATCGAATTTTGCGACCTGATCCGCGGCAGCGATTTTATCGCCGTCGACACCGAATTCATGCGCGAGAACACCTTCTGGCCCGAACTCTGCCTGATCCAGGTCGCCGACAGCGACCACGCCGCGGCGATCGACCCGATGGCCCCCGGGATGGACCTTGCCCCCTTGCTCGACCTGCTGGTCGCCAATGAAGAGATATTGAAGGTCTTCCATGCCGGCGGGCAGGATGTCGAGATCATCTTCAACATGACCGGCAAGACGCCGCACCCGATTTTCGACACGCAGATCGGGCAGATGGCGCTCGGTCAGGCCGAACAGGTCGGCTATTCGAACCTGGTCGAAGCGTGGCTCGGCGTCCATCTCGACAAGGGCGCGCGGTTCACCGACTGGAGCCGGCGTCCACTCGACAAGCGCCAGATCGACTATGCGATCGGCGACGTCACCCATCTCGCCAAGATCTTTCCGATGATGCTGAAAAAGCTGGTCAAGACCGGCCGCGGCCACTGGCTCGACGAAGAGATGGAAAAGCTCGCCGACCCCGCCAATTACAACATCGACCCGGACAAGGTGTGGCAACGGATCAAGATGCCGTCGCGCAAGCCCGACGTCCTCGGCCGGCTACAGGCACTTGCGGCATGGCGCGAGCGCGAGGCGCGGAGCAAGAACCTGCCCCGCGGACGGATCGTCAAGGACGAAACCCTCGCCGATCTGGCGGCGCATCCGCCCAGGGACCAGGATGGCCTCGGTCGCGTCCGCGGCCTGTCGGCGACGTGGAAATCGAACGACATCGGCGGCCGGCTGATGGATGCGATCGCGGGTGCCAGGGCCCTGTCCAAAGAGGATATGCCCGACCGCGCCCCGCGCGGCCCGGGGCTAGGAAAGGAAGGCGCGCTCGTTGCCGACCTGCTCAAGCTGCTGCTCAAGATCCGCGCGCGCGAACTCAATGTCGCCGCGCGCCTGATCGCGCGCAGCGACGACCTCGAAGCGCTGGCGGCGGGACGCCGCGACGAGATCGCGATGATGACCGGCTGGCGCTATGAGGTGTTCGGCGAGGCCGCACTCGATCTCGTCGAGGGGCGCATGGGATTTGCGGTCAAGCACGGCAAGCTGGTGATGAGCCAGATCGACGCCGTTCCCGCCGACGCCGACTGAAACCACCGTCAAAGCAGCTTCAGGTCGGGTTTCCGATCGAGCGCCTGCGCCAGCGAGCGCAGACGGCGTTCGACCGACTCCCCCGCCAGATGGTGCCAGCCGGGATCGAGGCTGAGCGTCAGCCTGCCGTCGACCTCGCCTAGCGCGCTGGCCTTCAGCGGCGCCTCGACCCCGCCGGTCAGGCGCTGCGCGAGCCGGATCGCGAGACCCCATTGGCGCGCGCGGGCCAGCCGCTCTTCATCGACCAGCGGCCCCATTGCCGGAAAATCGGCGTCTGCCCCGCCAAAACCGGCGTGCAGCGCGCGGGCGAGCAGGATACGTCCGGCAATATCGATGCCGCGCCAATTGCCGTGCAGGCCGATCTCGGTCCCGCGCTCGGCGCGGAAGTCGGGGTTCGCCGACCAGGCGACATCGCTGAGCAGGCTCGCAGCAAGCCGGATGCGGCTGTCGCCCGGCGCTTCGCCCGCGAACAGCGGCGCGATCCAGTCGGCGATCGCGCGGCCGTGCGGGGCGAACCGCGCGAGGCGGCGGCCCTCGAACTCGGCGGCGACGATCAACGGGTCCTGTGCGCGCACCTTCCGGTCGAGCGACTGGAAGAGCAGACCTTCGCGCAGGCCCGACGAGGACACCGTCATTTCGGGCGCGTCGATGATGTTGACGAGCGCCGCGAGCAGCGCCGCCGCATCGGGGAGCGTCGCGGCGCGGTTGGATGCCATTCCGGGGATAGCCTTCAGCTCGTCATAGCTCATGCGCTTCGTGGCGCGGAGCAGCCGGCGCAGCGCGCTGCGCGGCAGGCGATGCTGGTCGAGGACGGCGAGCGGGTCCTTGGTCAGCTCGAGGTCGAGACGCGAAAGCGCCCGCCACGATCCGCCGACCAGATAGAGCGGGCGCCCGACCAGATTTCCCGGCCAACCCGCCGAACGCAGCATCTTGCGCACCGCACGCTCGAACCCCTGCGGTCCGTCCTTGCGAAGCGCCGGCAGGCGCAGAACGCCAAGGGGAAAGGAGACGCAGCGCCCGACCTCGCCGTGCGCGACCTCGGCGAGTTCCAGGCTACCGCCGCCCAGGTCGACCGCGATACCATGCGCGTCGGGGATCGCCGACAGCACCCCGCATCCGGCCGCTTCGGCTTCCTCCTCGCCGGAGAGCAGGCGTATCGTCAGGCCGGCTTCGGCGGCGCCGGCGATGAAGTCGGGTCCGTTGGTTGCATCGCGCACCGCGGCGGTCGCGACGCACTGCAGGTCCTTGACCTCCATGTGTCGCGCGAGCAGCGCATAGCGGCGTAGCGCGACGAGGCCGCGCGTCGCGTCCTCGTCGGCGATGCGGCCGTCGATCGACAGGCCGCGGCCGAGGCCGGCGGGGACCTTTTCGTTGAAGATCACCGCAGGCGCGCGTGCCGGGCCTTCATAGACGACCAGGCGAACCGAGTTCGAGCCGATGTCGATGACGGCCGAGCGGTGGGGGCGCAATTTATCCATCTTCGCGCATATTGAAGGCGAGCGTCGGGACGTCCTGGCGACGATGGAGCGCGGTGCCGCGCCCCGAGAGCGAGGGGTTGTTCATAAAATAATGGTGCAGGTTGAACGGCTTGTCGCCCGGAGTTACGCGAATGAAGGTGCCGTCGGGCTGAAGTTCCCAGCTTTGTTCATTGTCGATGAAGTTCGCGACGAGAACCTGGTCCAGGATCTGGTCGTGGACGGTCGGGTTCTCGATCGGAATCATATATTCGACGCGGCGATCGAAGTTGCGCGGCATCCAGTCGGCGCTCGAAATATATAGCTTGGCGCGCTGGTGCGGCAGGGCGGCGCCGCTCGCGAACGCCCAGATGCGGCTGTGCTCGAGGAAGCGGCCGATCACCGACTTGACGCGGATCGTCTCCGACAGGCCGGGAACGCCGGGGCGCAGGCAACAGATGCCGCGCACGCTGAGTTCGATCGGCACCCCTGCCATGCTCGCCTCGTACAGCTTGTCGATGATATCGGGATCGACAAGGCTGTTCATCTTGGCCCACACCCCGGACGGCCGCCCCGCGCGCGCCGACGCGATCTCATCCTCGATCAGGTTGCACAGGCTCTTCCGCATGTTAAGCGGCGACATGATGATCATTTCGAGATGGTCGGGCTCGACATAGCCGGTGATATAGTTGAACAGCTGCGCCGCGTCGCGCCCCGCGCGCGGGTCGGCGGTGAAGAAGCTCAAATCGGTATAGATGCGCGCGGTGACCGGGTGGTAATTGCCGGTCCCGAAGTGGCAATAGGTCCGATACCCCTGCCCCTCGCGGCGCACGACCATCGAAATCTTGGCGTGGGTCTTCCACTCGATGAAGCCATAGACGACCTGCACGCCGGCGCGCTCGAGCTGGTTCGCCCACAGCAAATTCTGCTCCTCGTCGAAGCGCGCCTTCAGCTCGACCACCGCCGTCACCGACTTGCCCGCCTCCGCGGCCTCGATCAGCGCGCGGATCACCGGCGACTGGTTCCCGGCGCGATAGAGCGTCTGCTTGATCGCGATGACGTCGGGATCCGCCGCCGCCTGGCGCAGGAACGACAAGACGACGTCGAAACTCTCATAGGGATGGTGGACGACGATGTCCTTCGACCGGATCGCGGCAAAACAATCGCCGCCATGTTCGCGGATGCGTTCGGGGAAGCGCGGCGAATAGGCGGGGAATTTCAGGTCGGGGCGATCGACGTCGACGATCGCCGACAGCGCCGCGAGCCCAACGAAACCGGCGATCTTGGCGACGATGGCCTCGTGCCCCTGGATATCGGCATGGAGCACCGCGGCCAGCTCGCCCGGCATGTCGGCGGCGAGTTCGAGCAGGATCACGCGCCCGCGGCGGCGGCGGCGGATCGCGGTGCGGAACAGGCGCACCAGATCCTCGGCCTCCTCCTCGATTTCGATATCGCTGTCGCGGATGACGCGGAAGACCCCGCGCGAGCGGATCGTGTATCCGGGAAACAGCAGGTCGCCGAAAATCTCGATCAGATACTCGACCGGGACGAAACCGGCCCCCTCCCCCGGCACCGGCACGAAGCGCGGCAGCGACGCCGGGATCAGCACCAGTTCGCGGACCGTGTCCCCCGTCGCCTTGCGCTCGAGGTCGAAGATGATCCCGAGCCCGCGGTTGGGAACGAACGGAAAGGGATGCGCGGGGTCGAGCACCTGCGGGGTCAGGATCGGGAAAATCTGGTCGACGAAATATTGCCGCAACGACGCGCGCAACGCGGCCACGTCCGACCCGTCGCCATGAACCGCAATCCCCTGGTCGGCGAGCAGGCGGTGGAGCAGCTGCCATTCGGACTGCTGCTGGTCGACGAGGCGGTTCACCTCCGCCTCGATCTCCGCAAGCTGCTGTCCCGGCGAGCGGCCGTCGGCGGAGGGATCGTCGATTCCCTGAAGCTGCTGGCCCTTCAGCCCCGCGACGCGGACCATGAAGAATTCGTCGAGATTGCTGCCCGAGATCGACAGGAACCGCAGCCGTTCGAGCAGCGGATGCGCGGGGTTGCGCGCCTCTTCCATCACCCGGCGGTTAAAGGCGAGCCACGACAGCTCGCGGTTGAAGAAACGGTCGGGGCCAAAGGCGGCCGGGGCGGAATCGGGTTCGAAATCAGCGTGCAACGGCGTTTCGTTCGGCGACATGGGCACTCATCCTGTCGTTTGGGAGCGCGAATCCTGCTCCAGCAAATCGGGGTCGATCAGCCCCTGTGACAGCAATGTTTCACGCGCGAGACGAATGCCGATTCGCCGCCCCTGTTCGAGCGAGGCGGCATCGAGCGCATCGACGATGCGGTGGATCATCGCATAGCTGCGCTCCATCCGCGGCACGATATAGGAAGGCACTTCGGGCGCGAGCGCCATGCCGCGCTGCGCGAACAAGGCCTCGATCAGGTCGCGCGCCAGGCAGTCGTCGGGCTCGCCGATCGTCAGCACCGGCACGGCGCGCAGCCGCGAGGCGAGGTCGGGAAGCGCGATGGTCCACGCCGACGGCGGCGTATCGGCGATGACGAGCAGCGGTGCCCCGCTCGCCTGCGCCGCGTTCCATGCGTGGAACATCGCTTCTTCGGACACGCTGTCCGCCCCGTCGATCACGCGCCCGCCGCTTTCGCGCGCGAAGAGGCGCCCCATCAGGCTGCGCCCCGATCGCGCCGGGCCGGTCAGGACGGCGGAACGGACCGGCCACGTCGAAACATGCCGCAGGTAGCGCACCGCGTCGGCGTTGCTCGCGCCCACGATCAGCGGCCCGTCGTTGGTGCCTCCGGCGCTCCAGTCGAGCGGCAGGGCGATCTGGCGGGGGTTCGTTCCCACTATCAGCGGCTGATCCGCAGCGTGTTGCCACCCTGCTGGACCTTGTAACCGCGCGCTTCGAGGGCCGCCTTGAGCGCGCCGATATCGCCGCGGTAGCTGACCCGCATCACCGACATCCCGCCCAGCGCAAGGCTGCTCGTCGATGCCGACTGGACCCCCGGCACGGCGCCGATCGCCCGTTCGGTGGCCGAGACCGATTCGACGTCGGGCGAGGCATATTGGACATTGAAGCTCGATACGCCGGGCTGCGCGGCCGGCGGCAGCACGCTGACGTCGATCTCGCTGACCACCGGCGTGTCGCTGTCGGCGGTCTCGTCGGGCAGGTCTTCGATCTCGACCGGCTTTTCCAGCACCAGATAGCGGTCGGTCTTCAGCGTGCCCGCGGCAAGCGCGTCGGTGTAGATGCGGTCCATCCGCGCCACCGCCTTTTCCATCATGTCGGGCAGCGCGCGAACGCTGGGGCCGGTCATGGTGAAGGTGTCGATCAATTCGTCGTCGGGACCGAAGCGCGCCGCGAAATGCCCGGTGATCGGGCCGCCTGGATAGCTGTATTCGATCCGCGCGGTCGGCATCAGAACGTCGGCGGCGCCATATTGGTCCAGGATGATCCGCCACCAGACGCGGCCGCGCCGTCCGGTCTGCCCCGGATTGAGGAGCAAGGTGTCGGCGCCGGTGCCCGCGGTGCGGACATAGTCGATCGCGCTCGCGCCGGTATTATATTCGGCCCAGGCGCGCTGCCATTCGCTGCGCTGTTCAAAGACCTGGGGGATGCCGTCGATCGCGAAGACCGGAATCACGAGCAACGGCGGCGAGCGCAGCGTCCGGCCGCTGACCCCCAATATCTGTCCGGCGCGCACACGGTCGAACTGGACGCCCAGCGTCGCCACATAGCGGCGCGGTCCCACCTGTTCCTTTTCGACGACGATCGCCGTGACGATGCCGTCGAGCACCGAATCGGACAGCGCCGGGCCGTCGCTGCCGTTGGTCTTGCGATAGAGCTGCGCCCAGCCCTTGCGCTGAGCCTCGCGCCAGCCGAGTTCGCGCGCCTCCTCGCCGTTTTTCGCGGTCACGTCGACGGCGATGCCGCTGGCCAGGAAATCGCCGCTGCTGTTGATCGGCGTGATGCCGCGATCGCCGCGCGCGATCTGACCCTGCACGATTCCCGCGAGGAGCAGCGCGAGCAGCAGGCCGGCGAACGCGAACGGGCGCCAGTCGCGACGCAGCACGGACAGCGGAAACGGGCGCAAAGCGGAGCGCCGGGCGGCGGACGGGGTAAGAGCGGCTATCATGTCTCTTTATGCTCTGCCCAAAAGCGCGGGCCCGGACAAGGAAATCATGGCATTTGTCGGCTGAACTCGTTAGTCGCGCCTGTCATGGATTCCAAGCCCAACGAGCCCGCCTCCTACACTTATGCCGGGGCCGGCGTGTCGATCGACGCCGGCAACGCGCTGGTCCGTGCCATCGCCCCGCTGGCCCGCGCGACGCGGCGCCCCGGCGCCGACGCCGACCTTGGCGGCTTCGGCGGCTTTTTCGACCTGAAGGCCGCGGGATTCGACGACCCGCTGCTCGTTGCGGCGAACGACGGGGTCGGCACCAAGCTGAAGCTCGCCATCGAATCGGGACGCCATGACGGCGTCGGGATCGACCTGGTCGCGATGTGCGTCAACGATCTGGTCGTCCAGGGCGCCGAACCGCTCTTCTTCCTCGATTATTATGCGACGGCAAAGCTCGACAACGATGTCGCGACCGCGGTGGTTGCCAGCATCGCCGAGGGGTGCAAGCAGGCGGGATGCGCGCTGATCGGCGGAGAGACCGCGGAAATGCCGGGGATGTACTCGGACGGGGATTATGACCTCGCCGGCTTCTGCGTCGGTGCGGTCGAGCGCGGCGACGTGCTGACCGCCGACAAGGTCGCGGCGGGCGACGTCATTCTCGGCCTCGCCTCGTCGGGGGTGCATTCGAACGGCTTTTCGCTCGTGCGCCGGCTTGCGGCGGACAAGGGCTGGAAACTCGATCGCCCCGCGCTGTTCGACCAGACCGTCTTGCTGATCGACGCCCTGATGGCGCCGACGCGCATCTATGTGAAAAGCCTGTTGCCGCTGGTGAAGAGCGGCCGGGTCCACGCGCTTGCCCACATCACCGGCGGCGGATTGCTGGAGAATATTCCGCGCATCCTGCCGAAAACGCTCCACGCCCACGTCGATGCCGACGCCTGGGAGCAGCCGCGGCTGATGGCCTTTCTGCAGGCCCAGGGGAATATCGAGCCGGAGGAAATGGCGCGCACTTTCAACTGCGGTATCGGCATGGCGGTCGTGGTGGCAGAGGAGGATGTCGCCGACGTGACGGCGGCGCTCGAGGCGGCGGGCGAGACGGTGCACCGCATCGGTCGTATCGCCGAAGGCGCGAAGGGCTGCACGGTGACGGGCGGCGCGGAGACGTGGAGCGCGATGGGTGCGTGGAGCGCCACGCACCACAGCTGACGCACATTTCCGTTCGCCCTGAGCTTGTCGAAGGGCCGTCCTTCCCTTTGGGCCTTGAAAGAGAAGAACAGTGCTTCGACAAGCTCAGCACGAACGGATTGAAAGGGTGGCGCCGTGACGAAAGCGAAAGTCGCCGTCCTCATCTCGGGCGCCGGGACCAATATGGCGGCGCTGCTCTATGCCGCGAAAGCCGCCGACTGCCCATATGAACTCGTGCTGGTCGCGAGCAACAACCCGGAAGCGCCGGGCCTCGCGGTCGCCGCGGCCGAAGGCATTGCGATCTGGGCCCAGTCGCACAAGGGAATGTCGCGCGCCGCCTTCGACGCGCTGGTCGACGAACGGCTGCGTGCCGCTGGCGCCGACTATGTCGCGCTTGCGGGCTATATGCGTATCCTCAGCGACGATTTCGTCGCCGGCTGGACGGATCGGATGCTTAACATCCACCCCAGTCTGTTGCCGCTCTACAAGGGGCTTGACACCCATCAGCGCGCGATCGACGCCGGTGACCGTTTCGGCGGGTGCAGCGTCCATGTCGTCACGCCCGCACTCGACGACGGCCCGGTGCTCGCGCAGACGCCGGTTGCGATCGCGCCCGGCGATACCGCCGACAGTCTTGCCGCGCGGGTGCGGATCGCCGAACACCAACTCTATCCGCCGACGCTCGCCGCGTTCGTCCTGCGCGAACGCACGCCTGGCTATTGGCTGGGTCGGGTGCGCGAGGCCGCGATGGCGATGCCCGAGGCCGAGGAGACGCTGTCGCACGGCATGCCCTGCTTCGGAATCGTCAAGGGCAAGAAGTTCGCGTGGTTTTCGGCCGACCATCACGGCGACGGGCGTACCGCCCTGCTCGTCAAGATCAGCGGCGCGGAAGAACAGGCGATGCTGATCGAACAGGATTCGGCGCGCTATTTCCGGCCCGCCTATTACGGCGACGGCTGGATCGCGATCCGCCTCGATCTTGGCGACAACGACTGGGAGCATCTGGCGGGCTGGATCGCGAAAAGCTGGCGCGCGGTCGCCCCGAAGAAGCTCGCGGGACTGATGGCGGCAGCGGACGACTTTTAAGGGCGCATTTCCTCTCCGCGCCGATTACCGCTGGTAATTCCGGGCAAGGCCGGGTGAAAAGGCGGTGTGAATGTCGACGTCGCCCTTGCGCTCTCGATCCTGTCCTTTGCGGTCTATATCGTCGTGATCGGCCGGGTGCTGCTGCGCCCGCAGCGCGAACCCGCCTCGCGCATCGCCTGGCTGATCGCGACCATCGCGGTGCCGGTCGTCGGCGTCGTCGCCTATCTGCTGCTCGGCGAAGCGCGGATCAGCGCGGGACGCCGCGCGCGATACCGCGCGATCGAGGAGCATCTGCCGCATCCGGGGGAAAACGAGCCGGTGCGCGCCAGCCTGCGCGAAACGCCCTATGCGGCGCCGTTCGCGTTGGCCGAGACGGTGAACCGCCTGCCCCCGACCGCGGGCAACCGGGCGACGCTGGCGCCCGACAGCAACGCCGCGATCCGCATGATGGTCGACGATATCGACGCGGCGCGGACGAGCGTGCACCTGTGCTTCTATATCTGGCTCGCCGACAACAACGGCTTCCGCATCAAGGATGCGCTGGTCCGCGCGGCGAAGCGCGGGGTCGCGGTGCGCGTGCTCGCCGATGCGCTCGGGTCGCGCGGCTTCATTCGCTCGGCCTATTGGATCGAGATGGAAAATGCCGGGATCGACGCGCGGATCGCGCTGCCGATCGGCGGCCTCGTCTGGACGCTGATCCGCGGGCGCTTCGACCTGCGCAACCACCGCAAGCAGTTGATCGTCGACAATCGCATCGCCTGGTGCGGCAGCCAGAACCTCGGCGATCCCGAATTTCGCGTGAAGGCGCGCTATGCGCCGTGGGTCGACATCATGACGCGCTGGGAGGGACCGGTGGTGCAGGCATGCCAGTTCGTGTTCGCCGCCGACTGGGAAAGCGAGCGCGGCGACGATGTCGATGGCCTGCTGCGGCCCGACGCCGCGCCGCCGTCCGCCGCCGAGCCGGGCATCGCGGCGCAGGTGATCGCGACCGGGCCGAACCTGCCCTATCCGGCGATGCCCGCCTGCTTCAGCGCGCTGATCCATTCGGCGCGGCGCGAGCTGATCGTGACCACGCCTTATTTCGTGCCCGACGAACAGCTTGTCTTCGCCTTGCTCGACGCGGCGCGGCGCGGGGTCGAAACGACGATGATCCTGCCGCGTCGCAATGACAGCCGCATCGTCGCGGGGGCGAGTCGCAGCTATTACGACGACCTGATCGCGGCGGGAGTGCGGCTCTATGAATTTCGCTCCGGCCTGCTCCATGCCAAGACGATCACGGTCGACGGCGAGGTCGCGCTCGTCGGGTCGGCCAACCTCGACCGGCGGAGCTTCGAGCTCAATTTCGAGAATAATATCCTGTTCGCCGATCCCGCCTTTGCCGCGGAGGTGCGGGCACGACAGCTGGCGTATCGCGCCGATTCGGAGGCGGTGACCGCCGCGACGCTCGCCGGGGTCGGGACCGCGCGGCGGGCCTGGCAGAATCTGCTCGCGATGCTCAGCCCGCTGCTCTGAAACGAAAAAGGCCGCCGGATCGCTCCGGCGGCCCTTCCTGTGCCTCGCGGCGCGGCGGTTAGCCGACGATTTCTTCGGGCTTGAAAAAATAGGCGATTTCGATCGCCGCATTTTCGTCGCTGTCCGATCCGTGGACGGTGTTCGCCTCGATGCTTTCGGCGAGTTCCTTGCGGATCGTGCCGGGCGCCGCGTCCTTGGGGTTCGTCGCGCCCATCACGTCGCGGTTGCGCTGCATCGCATTCTCGCCTTCCAGGACCTGGACGACGACCGGGCCAGAGGTCATGAATTCGACGAGTTCGCCAAAGAAGGGGCGCTCCTTGTGGACCGCGTAAAAGCCCTCGGCCTGTTCGCGGGTCATGTGGATGCGCTTCGACGCGACGACGCGCAGGCCGGCGTCTTCCAGCATCTTGGTGACGGCGCCGGTCAGATTGCGGCGCGTCGCGTCGGGCTTGATGATCGAAAAGGTGCGGGTAACCGCCATGGGGGAAGCTCCTGTATGTGCTTGGATTGGGCTGCGCGCGCCTCTAGCCGCGCTTTCGTCCCACCGCAAGAACAGAAGGAAGCAACGCCCCCGCCGGCGATCAGCCGCCCATGCCGTAACTCACGCTGCCGGTCACCTTGTCGCCGTCCTGCGTCGCGGTGATCTGGACGCCCGACTTGCTGTCGTCGGGGCGTTCGGCGCCGATCATCAGCGTTTCGCCCGCCTTGACCTCGGTCTTGACGGTCAGCCCCGCCGCCTCGGCCTGCTTGCGGAAATGTGCGATGACGTCCTCGGCCTTGCCCGGCGCCTCGAAGCTCGCCATGCCGCCCCGCCCGTCCTTGCCAGAGGCGGTGAAGCCGCCGGTCATCTTCGAGCCCGGATAGGGCGTGAAGCCGTCGGGAAGCCTGGCGTTGGCGGCGCCGCTGCCGAACTGCATCTCGCCATCCTCGGTCTTGATGCTGATATTTCCCTGATCGCCGTCGGTCGTAACCTTGTAATCGGTCTTTTCGCCGGTATCGGGATCGGTCACCGTCCCGCTGGCGATTTCGGTATCCGATTTCGAGCCGCACGCGGCGAGAAGCAGGCTTGCCGCCGCCGCCAAAACCAATGTCCGCATCATCCTGTCCTTTGCGTCCTCAGGGGCCCTCCGACCAGCGACCACGGTCGTCCTGCTTCCAGAAATGCCGTTCGACGCCGTCCGCTGCGCCCAGCGTTCGCCAGGTCGCGCGGGCGTCGTCGATGCGGCTGTTATCGAAGAAGAGGAAGGCGCGGTCAAACCCCAACGCCTCCTCGCGCCATTCACCGTCGGCGAGCGCGAGCATCCGCGCGCCGTTCGCCGCCGGCCCGTCCAGCGCGCCGGCGATCAGGATCGGCTCGTCGGCGGCATCGGGGGTTTCGGCCATGCCGTGCGGCAGGAAACTCGCGGGCTGCTGCGCCCATAATGCGGCGTCGATCGCCTGGCGCTGCATCGCGGGCGCCGCGACGATCAACAGCCGGTCGCCCGCCGCCAGGATGCGCGCCGCGATCGCGGGCAGCACGCGCTCGACCGGGTCGCGGATCAACCGATAGAAATCCACGCGGCTCATGCGAGCGCTCCGGGCACGCGTGCGCCATCGAGCGCAACGCGCCTTTTCCCCGTCACCCCGGACTTGATCCGGGGTCCATCAGGCGCAGCGCCGAATGGATGCCGGATCGAGTCCGGCATGACGAAGGAGCAAGCGGAAAGGCGAAGCATCACCCCTCGAAATTATCGGCGACCAGCCGGTCGAGCAGGCGCACGCCATAGCCGGTCGCGCCCTTGGCATAGGTCGGCCCTTCCTTGTCGTGCCACGCCATGCCCGCGATATCGAGGTGCGCCCAGGCGACGCCGTCGTTGACGAACCGCTTCAGATACTGCGCCGCCGTGATCGACCCGGCTTCGCGCGGGCCGATATTCTTCATGTCGGCGATCGGGCTGTCGAGCAGCTTGTCATAGGCCGGCGACAGCGGGAAGCGCCACAATTTGTCGCCGCTCGCCTCGCCCGCGCCCAGCAGCTTCGCCGCAAGGTCGTCGTCGTTCGCGAACATGCCGCCATATTCATGGCCGAGCGAAATCACCATCGCGCCCGTCAGCGTCGCCAGGTCGACGATAACCTTGGGATCATAGCTCTTCTGCGCCCAGGCGATCGCGTCGCAGAGCACGAGCCGCCCCTCGGCGTCGGTGTTGAGCACCTCGACCGTCTGGCCCGACATGGTGGTCACGATATCGCCGGGGCGCATCGCGTTGCCGTCGGGCATATTTTCAACCAGGCCGACGACGCCGACGACATTCGCCTTCGCCTTGCGCCCGGCGATCGCCTTGATCGCGCCCGCGACGGCGCCCGCGCCGCCCATGTCCCATTTCATCATGTCCATGCCCGGCCCGGGCTTCAGGCTGATGCCGCCGGTGTCGAAGGTCACGCCCTTGCCGACGAACACCACCGGCGCCTCGCCGTCCTTGCCGCCGTTCCAGCGCATCGCGAGCAGCCGCGGCGGGCGCGTCGAGCCCTGCGCGACGCCGAGCAACGCGCCCATGCCGAGCGCCTTCATCTGCCGCTCGTCGAGCACCTCGATCTCGACGCCGAGTTCGGTCAGGTGCTGGCAGCGTTCGACGAAGGTTTCGGGGTAGAGGATGTTCGGCGGCTCGGCGACGAGCGTCTGGGTCAGCGCGACGCCGTCGGCGACCGCCGACAGGCCGGCCCAGCGCACCGACACGTCGCCCGCACCCGACGCGATGCTGATCGTCCGCAGGCTGGGCTTCGCGGTTTCGGCCAGGCGGGTGCGATAGGTGTCGAGCCGCCAGTTCCTCAGCTTTGCGCCCATCGCGAACGCCAGCACATCGTCGGCATCCGCCGCCGCGCCGGTGAAGTCGACCGCGACCGCCTGCACGCCGCTCGTCTGGAGCCGCGCGGTCAGCGCCGCGCCGCCGCGTTCGAGGTCATGGACCGTGCCCTCGCCGATGCCGACGAGCAACAGCCGCTTCGGCGTGTCTCCGTCGAGCGCCACCGTCTCGGCGACCGCGCCGGCCGCACCCTCGAAGCGGGCCTGCGTCGCCGCGGCGGCGAGCAGCGCGGCGTGATCGCCCGCGATGCTCGCGACCTCGCCCTTGCGGACCGGGAGGGCGACGACATCGGCGGATGCGTCGATTTGCGCGACAAACTGAATGTCCATGCCTTAACTTTCTTATGCGATGATTGATTGCAACGTGCCGGACCGATAGGGGTTTCGCCTGCGAGTTGCAAAAACAAAGCCACGGGTCCAATCCGGGTGGGCGCAATATAGGTATAGGACAAAGTTGATCAAATGAGCTGGGCTTTGTCCCGTCGTACAAGCGGTGCGCGACCCCTGTGGCTGGCGACGGCGAGCGCGCTGGCGTTCGTCGCAGGCCCGGCGCTCGCCCAGCAAGCCGTTCCGGGCGACGTCGCCGTGCCGCCGGTCGTGCCGACGCTCGCGCCCGACCCGGTTCCTCCGGGCGAGCCGAATCTGCAAACCCCCGATGTCTCGCCGGTCGCGGTCGACGCGCCCAGGGTCGAGGATGACAACCAGATCGGGTTCGCCGCCGACAATCTTCATTACGACAGCGATGCCGACGTGGTCGTCGCGTCGGGGAATGTCGAGATGAACCGCGACGCGATTTCGCTGCGCGCCGACACGGTGACATGGAACCGCACGTCGGGCCAGGTCGTGGCCGAGGGCGATGTCGCGATCCGCAACCCGGAGGGCGACACGGCCTACGGCGAGCGTGTCGAGCTGACCGATACGCTGCGCGACGGGGTGATCGACAATCTGCTCGTCGTGCTCGAAAATGGTGCGCGAATGGCCGCGGTGCGCGGCGAGCGGTACGAAAACGGCAATATTTCGCTGGAAAATGCCGCCTATACGCCCTGCCCCGTCGTCGATGACGCCGGTTGCCCGAAAAAGCCGAGCTGGCAGATCCGCGCGGTGCGCGTGATGTACGACCGCGCAAAGAACAAGATCAAGTACAAGGGCGCGCGGGTCGAGGTGTTCGGCCTGCCGCTAATCCCGCTGCCGGGGCTCAGCCATCCGGCGACGAGCGAGGCGGGCAGCGGCCTGCTGGTTCCCAACGTCCGGCTCGACCGCACCAACGGGTTCGAGGTCGCGCTTCCCTATTATCTGCGGCTCGCGCCGAACCGCGACCTGACGCTGACCCCGCATGTCTATACCGAAGCGGCACCGATGCTGGAGGGCGAATTCCGCGCGCTCACCGATTTCGGGTCGTTCCGCATCAACGGCTATGCGACCTACAGCTCGGTCGTACCGCTGACCGGCACCGCGCCGACGTCGACCGACGAGTTTCGCGGCTATCTGGAAAGCGCGGGCAAGTTCCAGATCGATCCGCGCTGGAGCGTCAGCTATTCGGGCCGCATCGCGACCGACCGCACCTTCATGCGCCGGTACGACATCAGCCGCGACGACCGGTTGCGTTCGACCTTCGAGGTCGAACGGATCGGCAGCCAGAGCTATTTGTCGATCGCTGGCTGGGCGACGCAGACGCTGCGCGTCAACGACGAACAGGGACAACAGCCCGTCGCGCTGCCGATCATCGATTTTCGCCAGCGGCTCGACGATCCTTGGCTCGGCGGACAGTTCGAGCTTCAGCTCAACACCGTCGCGATCGGGCGCACCGCGGGACAGGATACGCAGCGCGCCTTTGCCGGCGCGCGCTGGGATCTTCGGCGGCTGACCGGGCTGGGTCAGGAGGTCACGCTGACCGCGATGGTGCGCGGCGACGTCTATCACAGCGACGAAAACCTGCTGACCGCCATTCCGGGCTATCGCGGCGAATCGGGCTGGCAGGGACGCGGGATCGCGGCGGTCGCGGCCGACATGCGCTGGCCCTTTGTCGGCGAATTTCTGGGCGGCACCCAGACGCTGACCCCGCGCGTCCAGATCGTCGCCACCCCGCCGATCAAGAATCTCGACATCCCGAACGAGGATTCGCGCGCCTTCGATCTGGAGGACAGCAACCTCTTCGCGATCAACCGCTTCAACGGCTATGACCGGTTCGAGGACGGCGCGCGCATCACCTATGGCTTCGAGTGGAATTACACGCGGCCGGGTTTCGCCATCAACACGGTCGTCGGCCAAAGCTATCGCCTGTCGAACAAGCCGACGCTGTTCCCCGAAGGCACGGGGCTGACCGACCGCACCTCCGACATCGTCGGGCGCACGACCGTCGCCTACCGCGATTTCCTGCGCCTCACCCACCGCTTCCGGCTCGACAAGGACAATCTCGCGGTGCGTCGCAACGAATTCGACGCGACGATCGGCGGCCGGTCGACCTATGCGGTGCTCGGCTACTCGCGGCTCAATCGCGACATCGTCAGCTTTGCCGAGGATCTGCAGGATCGCGAAGAGGTGCGCGCGGGCGGCCGCGTCGCGGTGACGAACAACTGGTCGATCTTCGGATCGGCGATCGTCGACCTGACCGGGGCCGACGACGATCCGGCGACGACGACCGACGGGTGGGAACCGATCCGGCACCGGCTCGGCATCGCCTATGACGACGATTGCCTGTCGATCGCGCTGACCTGGCGCCGCGACTATATCGACACCGGCGACGCGCGTCGCGGCAACAGCTTCTCGTTCCGCGTCGCCTTCCGCAACCTGGGGTTCTGAGGGCGGGAAGCGGCCGAAGGCCGATCCTTACCCCACGGGGGACCTATCCGCTCGGCGCTCCAAAACGAACCGGCTTCGCTCAGCCTAGGTTCAGCGTCCACGGGCTATCCGGCGACCAAATGGCGTTCAGGGCGGATTGCGCTGGACCATCGGGCGTATCCGCTGATACGGAGCGTGCCACTGTTTCACGAATAGGGTGAAGATGACCAGATTTTCGACCATGATCGGCCTGATCGCCGTGGCGGCCGTCGGCGCAGGCAGCGCGATCGCACAGACCGTTCCCGACGATGGCGGCACGCCGACCACCAGCCTCGACATCCCAGGCAACGTCAAGCTGTACGGCGATGCCCCATCCAACGTCTATCGCCCGTCGGCGACGGTGAATGGAGAGATCATCACCTCTACCGACATCGAACAGCGCATGGCGCTGATCCGTATCGCGAACAACGATATGGAATTGTCGGCGGAACAGGAACAGCGCCTGCGCCAACAGGTGTTCAGCAACCTGATCGACGAAAAACTGCAGATCCAGGCCGCGAAGCAGGCCGAGATCGACATCGACGAAAATCTGATCAACCAGCAATATGCCCAGCTCGCGGCGCGCTTCAAGCAGACCCCGGACCAGTTCGGCAAATATCTGGCGTCCAAGGGATCGTCGTCGGCGGCGGTGAAGCAGCAGATTCGGGGCGAGTTCGCCTGGGACCGCCTGCTCTCGCGCAATATCCAGTCGACGACCAACGTGTCGACCGACGAGGTCGAACAGGTGCTCAAGCGGCTTGAGGCGGCCAAGGGCCAGGACGAATATCACCTCGGCGAAATCTATCTCTCCGCGACGCAGGACAATGCCGCCGCGGTCGAGGAAAATGCGCGCAAGATCATGCAGGCGCTTCAGGCCGGCGGATCGTTCGCTGCCTATGCCCGGCAATTCTCCGAAGCCTCGACCGCGGTCGTCGGCGGCGATCTCGGCTGGGTCCGCGCGGGCCAGATCCCCGCGTCGATGGCAGAAGCCGCGGCGCAAATGGGTCCGGGCCAGCTCGTCGGGCCGATCGCGGTGCCGGGCGGCATCTCGATCATGCTGATGGTCGACCGCCGCCAGGTCCTGACCGCCGATCCGCGCGACGCCGTGCTCAGCCTCAAGCAGATTTCGCTCGATTTCCCGCCGGGAATCTCCCGTGAACAGGGAACCGCAATGGCGAGCAAATTCACCGAGGCGACGAGCAACATCTCGGGTTGCGGCGCCGCCGACGCGGTCGCGCAGTCACTCGGGGCCCAGATCGTGTCGCGCGACAATATCTCGATGCGCCAGCTTCCCGCGCCGTTGCAGCAGACGCTTCTCGACATGCAGGTCGGCCGCAGCACCCAGCCCTTCGGGGCCGAGAATGAAGGGATCAGCGTCCTCGTGCTGTGCGGCCGCGACATGCCGCAGGCGGCAGGCACGCCCAGCGCCGAGCAGATCGAACAGCGGCTGCTCGACGAAAAGGTCAACAAGCGGGCCCAGCGCTATCTGCGCGACCTGCGCCGGGATGCCGTGATCGAATATAGCTGATGACTGACGGAACGAAGCGGCGCCCGATCGCGGTCACCATGGGTGACCCGGCCGGCGTCGGCCCCGAAGTGGCGGCGCGCGCCTGGGATGCGCGCCGCGAACACGCCCTGCCCCCCTTCGTCGCGATCGGCGACGCCGCGGCGGTCGCGGCGGTCTGGGACGGCCCCCTCGCCCGCGTCGGCGACATGGCAGAGGTTGCAGAGGCGTTTGCCGACGCGCTGCCGGTCTGGCATCTCGAGGACAGCGGAACCCTGACTCCCGGAGCCCCGACGCCCGCGGGCGCGACCTGCGCGCTGCATGCGCTGGAAACCGGCATCGGCCTGACGCGCAACGGCGCGAGCGCGGCGCTCGTTACCGGATCGGTATCGAAACATGCTCTCCAGGGCATCGGCTATACCCATCCCGGACAGACCGAATTCATCGCCGAACGCTGCGGCGTCACCGCGACCAACGCCGTGATGATGCTCGCCGGGCCATCGCTGCGCGTCGTTCCGCTGACCGTCCACATCCCGCTGACCGACGTGCCGGAGGTACTGACCGCCGACCTGATCGTCGCCAAGGCGCGGATCGTCGCGCGCGCGCTCAAGCGCGATTTCGGAATAGCCGCGCCGCGCATCGCGATCGCGGGGGTCAATCCGCACGCGGGCGAGAGCGGCCGGCTCGGCGATGAAGAGATCCGCATCATCGCCCCCGCGGTCGCGCAGCTTGCGGGCGACGGCATCGCGATCGACGGTCCCCTCGCCGCCGATGCGCTGTTCGCGCCGGGCATCCGCGACCAATATGATGCGCTGCTCTGTCCCTATCACGACCAGGCGCTCGCACCCTTCAAGGCGCTGCACTTCCACGACGGGGTCAATCTGACCCTCGGCCTGCCGATCGTGCGGACCTCGCCCGACCACGGCACCGCGTTCGACATTGCGGGGACCGGGCGCGCCGATCCCGGCCCGACGATCGCCGCGATCGCGATGGCCGCCGACCTGGCCGCCGCCCGCGCGGCGCGCTGCGTCCCCTCGGCGTGAGCGGAGGCCCGTCGCGCAGCCTGCCGCCGCTGCGCGAAACGGTGCGCGCGCACGGACTGTCGGCCAGCAAGGCGCTCGGGCAGAATTTCCTCTTCGACGAACAATTGCTCGACCGCATCGCGGCGCTGCCCGGCGACCTCGACGGCGCGACGGTGTTCGAGGTCGGCCCCGGCCCGGGCGGGCTGACGCGCGCGCTGCTGCGCGCCGGGGCGCGGGTGGTCGCGGTCGAGCGCGATGCGCGCTGCCTGCCCCTGCTCGCCGAGCTTGCCGACGCCTTCGACGGCCGGCTGACGGTGATCGAGGGCGATGCGATGGCGCTCGATCCCGATACGCTGATCGACGGGCCGTACCACATCGCCGCCAACCTGCCCTATAATGTCGGGACCGCGCTGTTCACGCGCTGGCTCGAACCCGCCGCCTGGCCCCCGCGCTGGCGCTCGCTGACGCTGATGTTCCAGCAGGAGGTCGCCGAGCGCATCGTCGCGCCGGTGGGCACCGGCGCCTATGGCCGCCTCGCCGTCCTGGCCCAGTGGCGCGCGCGCGCGAAGATCGCGATGAAGGTCCACCGCTCGGCCTTCACCCCGCCCCCGAAGGTGATGTCGGCGATCGTCCGGGTCGAACCCGGCGACGAGCCGGCCGGGGTCGATCCGGCGCTGCTGTCGCGCCTCACCGAGAAGGGGTTCGGCCAGCGCCGCAAGATGCTGCGACAGAGCCTGAAGGCGGTTCCGGGCGCCGTCGCGGCACTCGAGGCGCTGGGGATCGCCCCGACGCGCCGAGCCGAGACCGTCGCCGTCGCCGAATGGGTCGCGCTCGCGCGGCTGCTGGGCGGAGCCGCGGATCGTTCGCCCGGAGCCCCGACGCTAGGCGGTTGATATCCGCCCGCCGGCGATGTGAAAGCGCGTGACCGCGCCGGGCATGTCGTCGAACAGTGCCGCCTCGGTCCCGGTCAGCCACGCCTGCCCCCCCTGTCCCGCGATCCGCTCGTAAAGCGCGGCGCGGCGCAACGGGTCGAGATGCGCGGCAACCTCGTCGAGCAGCAACAGCGGACGCGCGCCGCGCAACCGCTCGACAAGGTCGCTGTGCGCGAGCACGAGCGAGAGCAGCATCGCCTTTTGCTCGCCGGTCGAACAGCGCGCCGCCCCGCGCCCGCTCGCCGCGTGGACGGCGGACAGGTCGTCGCGGTGCGGCCCGGCGGTCGCGCGGCCCGCCGCAGCGTCGATCCGCCGCCGTCCGGCGAACAGCGTGCGCAGCGCCTCGGCGCTCCAGGGCGCCTCACGCGGCGCGCCCTCGCTGTCGACGAGCGCCAGCAACGGACGCGCGAACGGCGCATCGGGCTGCCCGGCCAGCTCGTCCGCCAGCGCCGCCAGCGCCGCCTGCCGCGCCATATCGATCGCCGCGCCATGTTCGGCCAGCTGCGCCTCGAGGCTCGCCAGCCATTGCGGATCGGCCGCGGGCAGGTCGGCGAGCAGCTTGGTCCGCGCGCGCATCGCCGCTTCATAGCGGGTGCCATGCTGGGCATGGCCCGGATCGAGCGCGAGCACGAGCCGGTCGAGGAAGCGCCGCCGATTGCCCGCGGTCTCGACGAACAGCCGGTCCATCGCGGGGGTCAGCCACAGCACCGCGAGCCAGTCGCCGAGCGAGGCCGCCGCCGCCGGGCTGCCGTTGATCCGCACCAGCCGCCGCCCCGGATGCGCGGGCTCGATCCCCGTTCCCAGCGCGACCGGCGCCAGATCGTCGCCGGCCAGCAATTCGGCGAAAATGGCAAAGCCGCCGCTCGCCCCGTCGCGGACCATCTCGGCCAGCGGGGCGCGGCGCAGCCCCCGCCCGGGCGCGAGCAGCGAGATCGCCTCCAATATATTGGTCTTCCCCGCGCCATTGTCGCCGTGCAGCGCGACGAGCCCCGGCGCGGCGACGAGCTCCGCGCCGGCATGATTGCGAAAATCGGTCAGCGAGAGGCGCAGCAAACTCATCCGACCCCGCGCCTACCGCACCGCCCGCCGCGGCGCCAGTGGGCAGCGCGTCAGCAGAAAATGAAATTTCCCACAATCATGGAAATTTTTCCCATTCAGGAGGAATTTTCGCGATGAAATTATCTTTCAAGAATCAAAAAACGGCGATTAACCGCGGTTGAACGAATTTGGCACGGTCCCTGCAAAGTATGGGGCATCCGCCGGATGGTCCGGATCGGAGGACACGAAAGGAATATATCATGGCTCATTTCAACACCGACTCGCTCAAGAGCTACGCGATCGCCGCGGTTGCTTCGCTCTATTGCTCGCTGATGTTCCTGGCCGCTGCCGGCCCGAACGGCGCGGAACTCGGTCGCCTGGTCATCTGACCGGCGGCCGCCCCTCCCCTCGAACAGGCGCCGGCCAGGGGCCGGCATGAAAGGAAAGACATGAAACAGGGTTTTCGCAAGAATCGTCGCGACGGCATGCTCTTCGGGGTTTGCGCGGGCATGGCCGATCATTTCGGCTTCGACATCTTGTGGACGCGCATCGCCTTTGTGGCGCTGACATTGCTGGGCTTCGGCCTGCCGCTGCTGCTCTATCTGACGGTCGCGATCCTCGCACCGTAACGCAGCCCGGGCCGGCCGCCTTCCAGGCACGTCGCACCGGCCCGCACATTTCCACAGACCAAGGGCTCGCCAGCCTCGCTGGCGGGCCTTTTTCATGGCCGGTTGCTCGCCGCTTGCAGGCTAGGGGAAATCCTCCCTCCAACCGCCACGAAAAAGCCCCGCCGGATCGCTCCGACGGCGCTTTTCGTTCGGCCCGATGGGGCGGCGCGAGGGGTTTAGTCCTCTTCGCCCTGGATCAGGTAATCGCCCGCATCGGCATCGGTGCCGTGGGTTCCGCCTTCGACGGCGCCCAGCGGGTCGTCGCCGATCGCGGCTTCGGCACCCTGCTTCAGCTCGGCCTCATGCTCTTCCGCCGCGGTTTCGGGCGCGACCAGATGCGCTTCGTTCGCGGCGCGCATCGCGGCGCGCAGCGCGGCATCCTTGCTCGACGCGGTGACGCGGACGCGGTTCATGGCAGCGCCGGTACCCGCCGGGATCAGGCGGCCGACGATGACATTTTCCTTCAGGCCCATCAGCGAATCGATCTTGCCCTGCACCGAGGCTTCGGTGAGCACACGGGTCGTTTCCTGGAAGGACGCCGCCGAAACGAAGCTGCGGGTCTGCAAGCTCGCCTTGGTGATGCCCAAAAGGACCGGACGGCCTTCCGCGGGCTTGCCGCCCTTCGGCAGCTTGGCGTTATATTCCATCATCTCCAGGTAATCGAGCTGTTCGCCCGGCAACAGCGTGGTGTCGCCGCCGCTGGTGATCTCGACCTTTTGCAGCATCTGGCGAACGATCACCTCGATGTGCTTGTCGTTGATCTTCACGCCCTGGAGTCGATAGACTTCCTGGATTTCTGCGACCAGGAATTCGGCCAGCGCCTCGACGCCCATCACGTCCAGGATGTCGTGCGGGTTCGGCGATCCGCTGATCAGCGCGTCGCCGCGCTTCACATAGTCGCCTTCCTGCACTTCGAGCACCTTCGACTTGGGAATCAGATACTCGACCGGATCGCCCTCTTCGGGAACGATCGCGATCTTGCGCTTCGCCTTGTAATCCTTGACGAATTCGATCCGGCCCGAAAGCTTCGCGATCACAGAGACATCCTTCGGGATGCGCGCCTCGAACAGTTCGGCGACCCGCGGCAGACCGCCGGTGATGTCGCGCGTCTTCGACGCTTCGCGGCTGACGCGCGCCAGAACGTCGCCCGCCTGC
This sequence comes from Sphingopyxis sp. CR5, assembly GCF_059693785.1. Taxonomy (NCBI): domain Bacteria; kingdom Pseudomonadati; phylum Pseudomonadota; class Alphaproteobacteria; order Sphingomonadales; family Sphingopyxidaceae; genus Sphingopyxis; species Sphingopyxis sp. CR5. The sequence goes on from NZ_JCATIE010000002.1 coordinate 201,855, forward strand.
ACTTCCTGGCCGTCCTCGACCGAGATCATCGTGCCGACCGCGAGCAGGTAGCGCGCGGCTTCGCCCGATGCGTCGTCGAGCAGCGTCAGGCGCGGCTGAAGGTCTTCCTTCTTGCCGCGGCCGGTGGCGCGATATTCGGTGACGACGCGCTGCGCGATGCCGGTCGCTTCGTCGACCTGTTCGGTCAGCGTCTTCGCGTCGACCAAGTCCTGATACTTCACGACACCGTGCTTTTCGGTGATCAGCGGCATGGTGAACGGATCCCATTCGGCGATCCGGTCGCCCTTCTTCACCTTCTCGCCGTCCTTGTGCATGATCTGCGCACCATAGGGCAGCTTGTGGGTCGCGCGCTCACGGCCCTCGGCGTCGATGATCGCCAGTTCGCCCGAGCGCGACAGCGCCAGACGGCGCCCGCGCTGGTCGACGATCGTTTCCATGTCGCGATATTCGATCGTGCCGTCCGAAATCGCTTCCAGGTTCGATTGCTCGTTGACCTGCGCCGCACCGCCGATGTGGAAGGTCCGCATCGTCAGCTGCGTGCCCGGCTCACCGATCGACTGCGCCGCGATGACGCCGACGGCCTCGCCGATGTTCACCGGCGTACCGCGCGCAAGGTCGCGGCCATAGCATTTGCCGCAGACGCCCAGCGTCGCTTCGCAGACCAGCGGCGAACGGATCTTGACCGCCTGCACTTCGGCTTCCTCGATCTTCGCGACCGTGGGTTCGTCGAGCAGGGTGCCGACCGGCGCCAGCACGTTGCCGTCGGCATCGACGACATCCTCGAGCGTCGTGCGCCCCAGGATACGCTCGCCGAGCGAGGCGATCACGCTGCCGCCCTGGACGATCGCGCGCATTTCCATGCCGCGGGTGGTGCCGCAATCCTCTTCGATCACGACGCAGTCCTGCGACACGTCGACGAGGCGGCGGGTCAGATAACCCGAGTTCGCCGTCTTCAGCGCGGTGTCCGCCAGGCCCTTGCGGGCGCCGTGGGTCGAGTTGAAATATTCAAGGACGGTCAGGCCTTCCTTGAAATTCGAGATGATCGGCGTTTCGATGATCTCGCCCGACGGCTTGGCCATCAGGCCGCGCATGCCCGCCAGCTGCTTCATCTGCGCCGGCGAACCACGCGCACCCGAATGCGCCATCATGTAGATCGAGTTGATCGGGGCGGTCCGGCCGTCGTCGAGCTTCGGCGTCGCCTTGATCTTGTCCATCATCGCGTTGGCGACCTTGTCGCCGCACTGCGACCAGGCGTCGATCGCCTTGTTGTACTTCTCCTGCTGCGTGATCAGGCCGTCCTGATACTGCTGCTCGAAATCCTTCACGAGTGCGCGGGTATCGTCGACCAGCTTTTCCTTCGCATCGGGAATGATCATGTCGTCCTTGCCGAACGAGATGCCGGCACGGAAGGCGTGGCGGAAGCCCAGCCCCATGATGGCATCGGCAAAGAGGACGGTCTCCTTCTGGCCGGTGTGGCGATAGACCTGGTCGATCACGTCGCCGATTTCCTTCTTGGTGAGAAGGCGGTTGACGACGTCGAAGGGCACGGTGTGCGACTTCGGCAGGCATTCGCCGATCAGCATGCGGCCCGGGGTGGTCTCGAACCGCTTCAGATACTCATTGCCCTGCTCGTCGGTCTGCGGGACGCGGCTGATCACCTTCGAGTGCAGCGTGACGGCACCGGTATAGAGCGCCTGGTGCACCTCGGCCATGTCGGCGAGCAGCATGCCTTCGCCCGGTTCGCCCTCGCGTTCGAGCGACAGATAATAAAGCCCGAGCACCATGTCCTGCGACGGAACGATGATCGGCTTGCCGTTCGCGGGCGACAGGATGTTGTTGGTCGACATCATCAGGACGCGCGCTTCGAGCTGCGCTTCCAGCGACAGCGGCACGTGCACGGCCATCTGGTCGCCATCGAAGTCGGCGTTGAACGCGGCGCAGACCAGCGGGTGCAGCTGGATCGCCTTGCCCTCGATCAGCACGGGCTCGAACGCCTGGATGCCCAGGCGGTGAAGCGTCGGGGCGCGGTTCAGCAGGACCGGGTGCTCGCGAATGACTTCGTCGAGGATGTCCCAGACTTCCTTGCGTTCCTTTTCGACCCACTTCTTCGCCTGCTTCAGGGTCATCGACAGACCCTTGGCGTCGAGGCGGGCATAGATGAACGGCTTGAACAGCTCGAGCGCCATCTTCTTGGGCAGGCCGCACTGGTGCAGCTTCAGCTCGGGACCGGTCACGATGACCGAGCGGCCCGAATAGTCGACGCGCTTGCCGAGCAGGTTCTGGCGGAAGCGGCCCTGCTTGCCCTTCAGCATGTCCGAAAGGCTCTTCAGCGGACGCTTGTTGGCGCCGGTGATCGTGCGGCCGCGGCGGCCGTTATCGAACAGCGCGTCGACGGCTTCCTGCAGCATGCGCTTCTCGTTGCGGACGATGATGTCCGGCGCACGCAGTTCCATCAGCCTCTTGAGACGATTGTTGCGGTTGATGACGCGGCGATAGAGATCATTGAGATCCGACGTCGCGAAGCGGCCGCCGTCGAGCGGCACCAGCGGGCGCAGCTCGGGCGGGATCACCGGGATCACTTCCAGGATCATCCATTCGGGGCGGTTGCCCGATTCGATGAAGGATTCCACGACCTTCAGGCGCTTGATGATCTTCTTGGGCTTCAGCTCCGACTTGGTCGTCGCCAGCTCTTCCATCAGGTCGGTGCGCTCCTGTTCGAGATCGAGATTCTCGAGCAGCACGCGGATCGCCTCGGCGCCGATGCCGGCGCTGAACGCGTCTTCGCCATATTCATCCTGCGCGTCGAGCAGCTCGTCCTCGGTCAGGAGCTGGAACTTCTCGAGCGGCGTCAGGCCGGGTTCGAGGACGATATAGGCCTCGAAATAGAGGACGCGCTCAAGCTGCTTGAGCTGCATGTCGAGGAGCAGGCCGATGCGCGACGGCAGCGACTTCAGGAACCAGATGTGCGCGACCGGCGCGGCGAGCTCGATATGGCCCATGCGCTCGCGGCGAACCTTGGTCACCGTGACTTCGACACCGCACTTCTCGCAGACGATGCCCTTGTATTTCATGCGCTTATACTTGCCGCACAGGCATTCATAATCCTTGATCGGGCCAAAGATGCGCGCGCAGAACAGGCCGTCGCGCTCGGGCTTGAACGTGCGATAGTTGATCGTCTCGGGCTTCTTGATCTCGCCGAACGACCACGAGCGGATGCGCTCGGGGCTCGCGATGCCGATCTTGATCATGTCGAAAGTCTCGGGCTTCGCGACCGGGTTCATGAAGTTGGTAATCTGGTTCATTCTATTCGTCCCTCGATCCAGTTCCCCTCCCGCTTGCGGGAGGGGTTAGGGGTGGGCAATCGGGTCACTCGGAAGTGGGCTTGTCCCGCGCCCACCCCCGGCCCCTCCCGCAAGCGGGAGGGGAGATTTCTTACTCCGCAGCCTCAGGCAGCGCGTCCGGACCTTCGTCGTCGTCTTCGTCCGAATAGGACGACAGCTCGACGTTGAGGCCCAGCGAGCGCATTTCCTTGACGAGCACGTTGAAGCTTTCGGGAATGCCGGCCTCGAAGGTGTCGTCGCCCTTGACGATCGCTTCGTAAACCTTGGTGCGGCCGATCACGTCGTCGGACTTCACCGTCAGCATTTCCTGAAGCGTGTACGCCGCGCCATAGGCCTGGAGCGCCCAGACCTCCATCTCGCCGAAGCGCTGGCCGCCGAACTGCGCCTTACCGCCCAGCGGCTGCTGGGTGACGAGGCTGTACGGGCCGATCGAGCGCGCGTGGATCTTGTCGTCGACCAGGTGATGGAGCTTCAGGATATACATATATCCCACCGTCACCTTGCGGTCGAACCGGTCGCCGGTGCGGCCGTCGTAAAGGTCCACCTGCCCCGAACGGTCGAGCCCGGCGCGTTCCAGCATCGCCGACACGTCGCCTTCGCGCGCACCGTCGAACACCGGCGTCGCGAACGGCACGCCCAGCTTCAGATGCTCGGCCAGGTCGACGACCTGCTCGCTCGTCCGCGCCTTGATCTCCTCGGCATAATCGTCGCCATAGGCATGGAGCAGCGCCTCGCGCACCGCTTCGGGCGGCGCGCCCGCTTCGGCGTCGGGGTTCGCCGCGCGCCAGTCCTCGAGCGCCGCGGTGATCCGCTGGCCAAAGCCGCGCGACGCCCAGCCGAGGTGCGTCTCCAGGATCTGCCCGACGTTCATGCGGCTCGGCACGCCCAGCGGGTTGAGCACGACGTCGACCGGCGTCCCGTCTTCCAGGAAGGGCATGTCTTCCTGCGGCAGGATGCGGCTGATGATGCCCTTGTTGCCGTGACGGCCGGCCATCTTGTCGCCCGACTGCAGCTTGCGCTTGATCGCCACGAAGACCTTGACCATCTTGAGCACGCCCGGAGCGAGTTCGTCGCCGCGCTGCAGCTTCTCGACACGATCTTCATACTTCGCGTTGATCCGCTTGATCGCGTCGTCATACTGCGCCTTGATCGCTTCCAGCGCGGCCTGCGCCTTGTCGTCGACGACCGCAAGCTTCCACCAGTCGGCCCGGTCGAGGTCGGCGAGCTGATCTTCGCTCAGCTCCTCGCCCTTCTTCATGCCCTTCGGAACCGCGCTGGTGGTCTGGCCGACCAGCAATTCCTTCAGGCTGGAGAAGGTCGCGCGGTTCAGGATCGAGCGTTCGTCGTCGGCGTCCTGCTTCAGACGCTCGATTTCCTCGCGTTCGATCGCGATCGCGCGCTCGTCCTTGTCGATGCCGTGACGGTTGAAGACGCGGACTTCGACGACGGTACCCGACACGCCCGGCGGCAGGCGCAGCGAAGTGTCGCGCACGTCGCTCGCCTTTTCGCCGAAGATCGCGCGCAGCAGCTTTTCTTCCGGCGTCATCGGGCTCTCGCCCTTCGGCGTGATCTTGCCGCACAGGATGTCGCCCGGGCCGACTTCGGCGCCGATATAGACGATGCCCGCTTCGTCGAGGTTGCGCAGCGCTTCCTCGCCGACATTCGGGATGTCGCGGGTGATGTCCTCCGGCCCAAGCCGCGTGTCGCGCGCGGTGACCTCGAACTCCTCGATGTGGATCGAGGTGAAGACGTCGTCCTTCACGATACGTTCGGAGATCAGGATCGAGTCCTCGTAGTTATAGCCGTTCCACGGCATGAACGCGACGAGCACATTCTTGCCGAGCGCCAACTCGCCGAGCTCGGTCGAGGGACCGTCGGCGATGATGTCGCCCGAACGGATCACGTCGCCGACCTTCACCAGCGGACGCTGGTTGACGCAGGTGTTCTGGTTCGACCGCTGGAACTTCTGCAGGCGATAGATGTCGACGCCCGACTTGCCCGGTTCGACGAGGTCGGTCGCGCGGATGACGATACGCGTCGCATCGACCTGGTCGACGATGCCGCCGCGGCGGGCCGCGATGGCCGCACCCGAATCGCGTGCGACCGTGCCTTCCATGCCCGTGCCGACGACCGGCGCCTCGGCGCGCAGCAGCGGCACCGCCTGGCGCTGCATGTTCGATCCCATCAGCGCGCGGTTGGCGTCGTCGTTCTCCAGGAACGGGATCAGCGAGGCCGCGACCGAAACGAGCTGCTTCGGCGACACGTCCATCAGCGTGATCTGCTCGCGCGGCGCCATCAGGAACTCGCCGCCTTCGCGCGCCGAGATCAGTTCCTCGGCGAAGCTGCCGTCGGGGTTCAGATCGGCGTTCGCCTGCGCAACGGTGTGCTTCTGCTCTTCCATCGCCGACAGATAGACGACTTCGCTCGTCACCTTGCCGTCGACGACGCGGCGATACGGCGTCTCGATGAAACCGTATTTGTTGACGCGCGCGAAGGTCGCGAGGCTGTTGATCAGACCGATGTTCGGGCCTTCCGGCGTTTCAATCGGACAGATGCGGCCATAGTGGGTCGGATGGACGTCGCGAACCTCGAAGCCCGCGCGCTCGCGGGTAAGCCCGCCCGGCCCGAGCGCCGAAACGCGGCGCTTGTGCGTCACTTCGGACAGCGGGTTGGTCTGGTCCATGAACTGCGAAAGCTGCGACGAACCAAAGAATTCGCGCACCGCCGCGACCGCGGGTTTCGCGTTGATCAGGTCGTTCGGCATCACGGTCGACACGTCGACCGAGCTCATGCGCTCCTTCACCGCGCGCTCCATGCGAAGCAGGCCGACGCGATACTGGTTCTCCAGCAGCTCGCCGACCGACCGGACGCGGCGGTTGCCGAGATTGTCGATATCGTCGATCTCGCCCTTGCCGTCCTTCAGGTTCACCAGTTCCTTGACCACGGCGAGGATGTCCTCGCTGCGCAGCGTCGTCACCGTGTCCTCGGCGTCGAGGCCAAGTCGCATGTTCAGCTTGACGCGGCCGACCGCCGACAGATCATAGCGTTCGGCGTCGAAGAACAGGCCGTCGAACAGCGCTTCGGCGGTCTCGCGCGTCGGCGGCTCGCCGGGGCGCATGACGCGGTAGATGTCCGAAAGCGCCTGGTCGCGGTCCTCGGCCTTGTCGGCCTTCAGCGTGTTGCGGATCCACGGCCCCGTATTGTTGTGATCGATGTCGAGCAGCACCAGCTTGTCGATGCCCGCGGCGTCCATCTTCTCGAGATTTTCGGCGGTCACTTCGTCGCCGGCCTCGATATAGATTTCGCCGGTCGTCTCGTTGATCAGGTCGTACGCCGAATAGCGGCCGAAGATTTCCTCGGTCGGGATCAGCAGCGTTTCGAGACCGTCCTTCGCCGCCTTGTTGGCCAGGCGGGGGCTGATCTTGTGCCCGGCGGCGAACACGACTTCGCCGGTCTTCGCGTCGACGACGTCGAAAGTCGGCTTCGACCCGCGCCAGTTTTCGGCGACGAACGGAACCTTCCAGCCGTCCTCGGCGCGCTCGAAGACCAGGCGGTCATAGAAGAAGTTGAGGATTTCCTCGCTCGACATGCCCAGCGCATAAAGCAGGCTCGTCACCGGCAGCTTGCGCTTGCGGTCGATGCGGACGTTGACGATGTCCTTGGCGTCGAATTCGAAATCGAGCCACGAACCGCGATAGGGGATCACGCGCGCGGCAAAGAGATATTTGCCCGACGAGTGCGTCTTGCCGCGGTCATGGTCGAACAGCACACCCGGCGAACGGTGCATCTGGCTGACGATGACACGCTCGGTGCCGTTGATGAAGAAGGTGCCGTTCTCGGTCATGAGCGGCATGTCGCCCATGTAAACGTCCTGCTCCTTGATATCGAGGACGCTGCGGGTGTCGGTTTCGCTGTCGACCTCGAACACGATCAGGCGCAGCGTGACCTTCATCGGCGCCGCATAGGTAATGCCGCGCTGACGGCATTCCTCGACGTCGTATTTCGGGTCTTCGAGTTCATAATGGACGAAGTCGAGCTCGGCGGTGCCGGCGAAGTCGCGGATCGGGAAAACGCTGCGCAGCGTCTTTTCGAGGCCGGAGACATAGCCGACCGAGGGGTCGGACCGCAGGAATTGCTCATAGGATTCGCGCTGCACCTCGATGAGGTTGGGCATTTCCACGGCTTCGTGGATGTCACCGAACAGCTTGCGGATACGCTTCTTCGCGGTAGCTTCGAGGGCCTTGCCCACCGACGTCGCCTTGGTCGCCATATGTGATTGTCTCGCCTGCTTGAATTCCGAATCGCGGGGCGCGATAGAGACGCAAAAAGGCCGCAAGCAACCGTTGCCGGTTTACCGCAGCTTCATCACGCATCCCGAAATCCCCGACGCCCCATTCATGGAACCCGCTGCGCAAAGGCGGGTCCGTCCCGGACGGAAGGGTGTGCTGGCCATATAGGATCGCGCCCGCAGAGTGTCAACGGCGGCAGCCCCCGATCCGCTGCCCTTGCGACGGTTCCTCCGCCAATGACGGAAAGGGGGTGGGAAGCGGACTGTCCCCTATCCGTCATCCCGGCGCAGGCCGGGATCTCAAGCTAGCGGATTTCGGCACCGGCGAGATCCCGGCCTTCGCCGGGATGACGATGAGGTAAAGGTCCACCTCCGGTCGTTTCCGGTCCTTCGATCCAGATCGGTAGCGAATGGCGATTTTGGGGTGGGAAGCAGACGAGCATCAACGCCTCAAGGCCCTAAGCGCTACAAGATAGGTGACATAGCCGAAGGCCATAAAGGCCATGACCGCTCCGATCGACTGCCAAGCCGGAAGGCTATAGCGGAAGCGCTCATACAAAAGCCCAGCGATGCCGAGCCATGCAATCAGGCATACAAAAAGCAGCTGCTCTTTCGATTGGAGCGTCTTGGGAGGTAGTTTCATCAGTGCAACTTTATAGCTTTGATGAAGGTCCGCAATCGGTGGTTCACCGCCATTCGTCATCCCGGACTTGATCCGGGATCCATTCATGCAACGCTGCGCTTAATGGACCCCGGATCAAGTCCGGGGTGACGAGAAGAGGAAGGGTCGCTTTCGATCGAAAGCCGCCCTCTCCCCACTCGCGGCAGCGGGCGCCCCTCAGAAAATTCCCTTCAGCAATTTTGCCGGATCGCGGCGCAATGCGGCTTCCTCGCCCGCCATATAGTGGAAGATGCCCTTCAACGCCTGCTGCGTCACCGATTGGGTCAGCCCGTCGCGCGACAGCCCCGCCGCGCCGAACAGCGGATTGCCTTGGCCCAGCCGATCGAGCTGGTCGAACGCGCCTACCTCGCCGAGCGCCGATCCGATCAGCGGATGGACCTTGTCGTACAGCACATCGCCGGCGCTCGATTCCAGGTACCGCGTCGCCCCGTCGGTCTTCGTCACCAGCGCGGGGGCGTCGGACCAGCTCAAATCGTCGATCGCCGCGCGAAAGATCGGCTTGGCCTCGCCGGCCGCCTTGCCGCCCGCATCGTTCAGGCTCTTGGTCAGCCCGGTCGTCAGGCCCAGGCGATCGCCCGCACCCAGCAGCTTCGACGCCAGCTTTCCGCCCGCTCCCGGCAACAGGATGCGGACCGCGGTGTCGGCGTAAAAGGCGCCCGGCTGCGCCAGCTTGTCGAGCGCGCCGTCGGACGCATTGCCGATCAGCGCCTTCACCCCGCTGCGGCGATTTTTGGCAAGGACAGCCGGCACCGCGAGCAGCGCGGCGGCGCCCGCCATCGCGCCCAATATCCTACGGCGTCCGAAATTTTCATCGTCCATTGCATCCCCCCGTCCCGTATCGGCACCGCCGCCATGCTAGACGGCATTTCGACGCCACTCAAACGGTTCGTCGCATGATATGCACGGTTCGTCAGCAATTGATTAGCCATCCAGGGTGTCGGTGCGTTGAGACCCCGAACGCTATACCGGATTCATTCCTCAAGGAGATATTACGCGATGCGAAAGATCGCAGCTTTTCTGACTTCTGTTTCCCTTGGCCTCGCCGCCGTCGCGGCCGCGCCCACGATGGCAGCGGCGCAGGATGCCGCAGGCCCCAATCTGACCGCGGGTACCAAAGTTTACGACAGCGAAGGCACGGAGATCGGCCCGATCTCGAGTGTTAACGGTGCAAACATTGTCGTCGAAATGAACGGCAAGCCGGTGACCCTGCCCGCAAACGCCTTCACCCAGGGCGACAAGGGCCCGGCGATCACCATCACCCTCGCCCAGCTGACCGCGGCGATCGACAAGGCCGCTTCGGACAACGCCGCGGCGCTGACCTCGGCGCTTCAGCCGGGCGCCGACGTGCATAGCGCCGGCGGCACCGCGATCCTCGGCAAGGTGAAGCTCGTCGACGCGAGCGGCGTCGTCGTGACGACCCCGACCGGCGAAGTGAAGGTGCCGAAGAATGCCTTCTTCGTCTCGCAACAGGGTCTCGCTACCAGTTTCACCGCCGAACAGTTCGCCGCCGCAGTCAATCAGGCGAACCAGGCCTCGGCCGCCGACGACGCGGCGGTCGCCGCCGCGCTGAAGCCGGGCGTCGAGGTGCGCAGCATCAACGGCGCCGCGGTGCTCGGTTCGGTCAAGTCGTTCGATGCGACCAACGTCGTGATCGCGACCGCCTCGGGCGACGTCGCGCTGCCGCGTAGCGCCTTCAACATGGGCACCGCCGGCATCGTGGCCGCCTATACTCCCGAACAATTCGCCGCCGCCGTCGCCCAGGCGACCGGCAAGCCGGCCCCGGCGCCCGAAACGGCCGCCGGTGACGCCGCCGCGACGGAACAGCCCGCCAGCTAAACCCTGCGGGCAACCGATTGGAACAGGCGCGGAAACCCCAGGGTTTTCGCGCCTTTTTCGTTTCAGGCCGCGACCTGCAGTCGATTCCGGCCGCCGCGTTTGGCCGCGTAAAGCGCCTGGTCGGCGCGCTGGAGCAGATCTTCGATCGTCGCCTCGCCGGCATAGACCGCCAGCCCGATGCTCACCGTCACGTTCGGCGCGTCTTCGGCGCCCTCGGGGTCGGCCTCGATCGCCTGCCGTACCCGCTCGACCATGGCGGCGGCCGCGTGGGCGCTTGCCCCGGGGAGCACACAGACGAACTCCTCGCCGCCATAGCGCCCGACCATATCCTCTTCGCGCAAAGAGGCCTTCGCCCGCCGCCCGACACGGCGGATCACGCTGTCGCCGACCGAATGACCATAGCGGTCGTTGATCGCCTTGAAATGATCGATGTCGAAAATCGCGACCGCCAGCGGAGCGCCGCCGCCGCGCGATGCCGCGAGCGCCTTCGTCAGAAACGCGAGCGTGTGGCGGCGGTTCGGAAGGCCGGTCAGCTGGTCGGTGTTCGCCGCCGCTTCGGCATCGCGGCGGGCGGCGTCCAGCATGCGGGCGTTCTCGACCGTTTCGGTGACATCCTGGATCGTCCCGAATATGCCGACGACGCGCCCCGTCCGGCTCCGCTCGACCGAGCCGCGCGACACAATATCGCGCACTTCGTCGTCGTCAGCGCGGATGATCTGGCCATGAAATTCGAAATCGGTGCCCTTGCGGACCGCCTCCGCGACAGTCGCGCGCAGCCTTGCGCCATCGCCGGGCATGTAAAGATCGCCGCTGTTTTCCACGCCGACCGGTGTGCCCGGCTCGATCCCGTGGATGCGATACGCCTGATCCGACCACTGGATCGTCCAGTCGAGGACATCGACGCGCCAATGCCCGACCAGCGCGGCCTCTTCGGCCTGCAACAACAGGCGGTTGCTCTGCTCGAGCCGATCCATCAGCCGCTGGCGCGAAACGATCAGCGCGGCAAGCGGCAGCGCGGTGAACAGCAGGATCAGCAGATAGAATTGCAGGAACAGGACGGTCGTCGCATCGCCGCCGGGCAGCGAGGCAAAGCGTCCCTCGCCCTGCCCCGTCAACCAGGAGGTGATCGCGGCAACGATCAGGATGCTCGACGCGGCGCCAAAGGGTCCCAGCCGGAACGAGGCGAAGACCACCGCGACCAGCGGCAGGGCGGTCAGCGGATAGGCGGTCTGCGAAAATGCGAACACCGTCAACATCGCCGCCGCCGTAAGCAGCAGCGCGGCTTCGACGCGCATGCGCAGCGTCGTGTTCGCCATCGCGCGGGAACGCACCAGCCGCGCCAGCATCACCAGCGGCGGCGTGACGATCGCGATACCCAGCGCAACGGTGGTCAGCCACGACCGCAGGAAATCGACGGTGCCGCCGGTCATCAGCGTCGCGATGCCTGCGCTCGTCAGGCTTGCCGCAACGGTGGCGACCGCAAAGCTGGCCACGGCGCGCGGGACCATGAACGAAAGATCGCCCGACTCGCGGCGCTCGATGACCCACAGCGCGACGGCGGCTTCGCAGGCATTGGCGATCGTGAAGGACAGCGCCAACCACAGCGACGCCCCGCCCCACCAGTTCGACGCCAGGCTCGCGGCCGCCGCGGCCGCAAAGGCGAACGGCCGTGCCCGCGCCGGCATCAGCAGCAGCATTGCCAGAAAATAGCCGCTCGGCGGCCAGACCGCGGCGATATTGTCGGCACCTTTCGTCGCTTCGAGCGACAGGGTGGCGAGCAGGAAATAGCCGAGCGCCGTCGCCAGCGACCAGAATATCGCTTCCGTGGCCGGGGGGAGCGGACGCGTCATGGATCGGACATAGCGCAAATCGGGAAAGAAATAGCTAATAGTCGCGCTGCGCTCGCGACCGGTCGCATCCGGCGGGCGCTCCGCCGTTAATCGACCCCGCCAAAGGTCAGGCCGACGACGCGCTCGACCATTGCTTCGTCCCAATCGACGCGCCGGTCGAGGATCAGCATCGCGAGCCCGTGAACCAGCGCCCAGGCGTGCAGCGCCGCCGTATCGATCGTCGCGGGGTCGGCGAAAACGTCCTTCACCCCGGCCCGGAGCAGATTATAGGCAACTTCCCCGCCATCGCCTTCGTCGTCGCCGCTCTTGCGCTCGGGCATCTGGCGCGTGAAGCTCAGCCGGAACAGCGCGGGTTCGTCGTGGGCGAAGCGGACATAGGCGACCCCGGTCGCCCGGAAGCCCGCGCGGCCGCCGCCCGCCTTCAGCCACGCCTGTGCCTGCCGCGCGCCCAGGCGCCGCAACCCTTCGTCGGCGAGCGCGTCGAGCAGCGCCTCCTTGTCCGGAAAATGGCGGTAAAGCGCGGTTGCGCTCACCCCGACCTCGCGCGCCAGCGCCCTCAGGCCCAGCTCGGCGCTGTCGCCTTCGGACAGGCGCTCCAGCCCCGCCGCGATCACCGCGGCGCGCAGGTCGCCGTGGTGATAGCCACGCGCCGCGCTCGTCTTCGCCGCTTTTATGTTGACACTGTTATCTTTGATCGCCATCATGTTTTCACCGTAAACATAAACGAGTCGCCAACACAAGCCACGCGGCACCTTCGCCAACTTCCGCCCAAGGAGAATCCCATGACCGGCAACGTCGAAACCCTCATCCGCGGCGCGGTCGCCAGGGGCATTGGCAAGGTCGCGGATTTCAATCGCAAGCGCCTGCCCCGCCCCACCGACGCCCATCCCTTCCTTACCGGCATCCATAAGCCGATGAGCGAAGAACTGACGCTCGAAACGCTGGAGGTCGAGGGCGAGATTCCCGCGGCGCTTTCCGGCCGATACCTGCGCAACGGACCCAACCCCGCTCTCCCCCCCGACCCCGCCGCCTATCACTGGTTCACCGGCGCGGGCATGGTCCACGGCATTCGCATCGAAGGCGGCAAGGCGCGCTGGTATCGCAACCGCTGGGTGCGCGGCACCGAAGCGTGCGCGAAGCTAGGCGAACCGATCCCGCCCGGCCCGCGCGAAGAGGGCTTCGACGCGCCGAACACCAACGTCGTCGGCCTCGCCGGCCGCACTTTCGCGATCGTCGAAGCGGGCGGGAAGCCCGTTGAACTGTCGCAAACGCTGGAAACCATCGCGCACAACCCCTTCGACGGCACGCTCGCCGGCCCCTACACCGCGCATCCGCACCACGACCCGTTCACGAACGAGACGCACGCGATCACCTATAAGGGCGACCAGTTCGGCACCGTCTGGCATATCGTGCTCGATGCCGACGCGCATGTGATCCGCGAGGAACCCGTCGCCGTCGCCGATGGTCCGTCGATCCACGACTGCGCGATCACCGAAAATTACGTGCTCGTCTTCGACCTGCCCGTGACCTTTTCGATGAAGTCGCTGCTCGCCGGCTATCGCTTTCCCTATGCGTGGAACGATGCGCATCCGGCGCGGGTGGGGCTGCTTCCCAGGACCGGCCGCGGCGGCGACATCCGGTGGGTGCCGGTGGAGCCCTGCTACGTCTTCCATCCTGCCAATGCGTTCGAGACGAAGGATGGCAAGGTCGTCGTCGACGTCGTCGCGCACGAAACGATGTTCGCGCGCTCGAAACGCGGTCCGGACAGCGAACGTTCGCGCCTGGAGCGCTGGACGATCGACCCGGCGGCCGGCGAAACGGTCCGGACGGTCCTTCACGATCACAATCAGGAATTCCCGCGCTACGACGAGCGGCTGACGACCCGGCCCTATCGCTATGTTTACAGCGTTTCCCTGCCGAGCGAGGATTGTGTCGAAATGGCGATCGCCGATACGCGCCTCTATCGTCACGACCTTGAAAAGCGCACGACCGAGACGCGCGATTTCGGTGCCGGGCGCCACCCCGGCGAGTTCGTATTCGTGCCGCGCGGCGCGCAGGGGGCCGAAGACGATGGCTGGCTGATCGGCCTTGTCGTCGACATGACCAGCGAGACGACCGATCTGGTCATCCTGAATGCCGATGATTTCAGCGGACCTCCGCAAGCGGTCGTGCATCTGCCGCATCGCGTGCCGCCGGGCTTTCACGGCAACTGGGTGGCGGACTGACAACTCCGGCGCGCCGCATCAGCATCTCGGTCACGCGCAGCGACCGGTCGTTGTCGACGTCGATCGCCGTCGCCCCGTTGCTGACCAGTAGCGGAGCGACGTCCACCTTGAGCTGCCGGGAAATGCGCCGGAATATATGGTGTATCGGCCCAAGCCCGAAGCGGAAGCGCAGCAGGTTGATCAACCCGAAGGCCTGCATGACCCGCATGGGCTTCTTGACGAATTGGCCGCCCCCCCGAAAGGCTTCGGCGGCTTTCAGCGCGGCGCGATCGCCGATCCAATAGGCATTGCAGTTCGACACCGCGACGTCCGAGAATTCGTAGAAGCGCCGCTGTCCCTCGGGATGCACCGCGAGGACATCCTCGCGCCGCGCGAGCGCGACGCCGGCCTCGGCGCCGAGCCGCGCCGCCTCGCTGCCGATCTCGGCGATGGTGCCTGGGGTCAGCAGGCAATTGTCGGCGGTCGTGATCAGCAGCGGGAACGTGGCCCGTTCGGCAACCGCGAGTACCGAATCCGCCAAATTGCCGGCAGCCGGAACGACCACCAGACGATCGCCGAGCGCAGCAGCGACGGGATCGGTCAGATCCTCCGTCAAAGCGGCGTGGTGGGTCGACACGAAGATCCGGTCCGCCCCGCTCGCCGCCGCGCTGTCGAGCACATGCGCTATCATCGGCCGCCCAGCCACCGGGACCAGGCATTTGTCGGCAACGCCATGCGCCGCCGCGAGCGCGTCGACCGCGCCCGGACGCCGTCCGGCAAGGATCAGGATCGAGCCGATCATGCGGCATCCCTTCGCGTGCCGGCCGTGCCGACCTGGCGGATCATGCTTTCGGCGACGATCGTTTCGATGAGGTCGGCCTGGCTGAACCCCGCGGCGACGGCGGCGCGGCCAAAGACTTTTTCGGACCACAGGTTGCAGTTCAGGTTGACCTCGAGCAGGCGGATCTCGCTCGTCGCGAAATCGACGCGAAACTCGAAACGGCCGTAATCGAACGGCCGGAAAATCTCGACCATTCGCCGCGTCAAATCGGCGAGGCGAGCCGCCAGCGCGGGGTCGTCGAACAGACGCAGCCGGTATTTCGCGCTGCGGTCCACCAGGTCGCGCTTTTCCTGATAGGTGCGCAGATGCGTCGGATCGGACTGCTCGAAGATCATCATCGGCAACATGGCGGGGGCACCGCTCAGCGTGATGACCGGCACCTCGACATCGCTGCCGTCGATGAACGGTTCGACCAGCGCGTCATGGTCGAGCGCCTGTACCTCGGCGATCGCTTGTGCGAGTTCGACGCGATCATGCGCGTCGCGAATGCCCCACGATGCCGAGCTGTTGTTGGGCTTGACCACCCAACGCCGCGCGGGCGGACAGCGCGATACGTCGATGGGCGCGCCGCGGCGGAAAAGGGCCCAGGGGGCCGTCGGCACACCGCGCGACGCCGCTTCCAGCTTGGTCAGATGCTTGTCGTCGGACAGTCCGCGCACGATCGGCGATGCGCCGACATATGGCAGCCCCAGCCGGTTGCAAAGCAGCGGGAGCAGCATTTCGGAATTGTAAAAGCCGCCGCGGTTGAGCAGCGGAAAGACGAAATCGGCGTCGGGCGCGTCGAAGAGCGCGGCATAGCTGTCCGCAACCGACAAGCCGATGCCCAACCGTTCCAGGATTTCGCGGACTTCGCGATGATATACGGCGTGGTTGCCATCCTCGGGATGCAGCGCGCCCGTCCAGCGCGCATGTTTGGCGACGAAAAGCAGCCGCTGCGTATCGCGCAGGCGATCGGGCAGCCGGGTCGGGAAAAGATCGGTGGTTCGCATGGCGCCTATCGACCACGATCAGGTTGCAACGCCGTGACCGTTCGATGACGGCGCTGACACGAAAGCGCAAAATCCCTGTCATCTTGGCGCGCTAGCCGATGCCCGGCTTCCCCTCCTGCCGAAAGGCCGCGCCGATGCACCTGACTGCCACCTCGCCCGCGTTAGACCGGATTACGCCGCGCGACCGCGACGCGTCGCGCCTCGCCACGATCCTCGCGAGCGGCGGCGACGCACGCATTCGTCCCGATGCCGAAGGCCGCAACACATATTACGCAAGCGTCCTGCCGTCGAACGCGCTCGCCTATGGCTCATCGACGATCAACAGCATATCCGAGCATGGTTTCAACAGGCTGTTGCGTAATTGGCGCCACCGCCTCGACCATCCGCTCGCGGCCGATGCCTATGCCGACGGTCTTGCGGCGCTGCGCGAGCGCATCGCCAGCCATTTCGACCTGGCCGATACGACAATCGTCTTTGCCGCATCCGGGACGGACCTCGAATATGTCGGCCTGGCCGCGGCGTATGACGGCCGCCCCCTGACCTCGGTACTGCTCGGGCGGGACGAGGTCGGAAGTGGCTGCATTCACAGCGCGGCCGGACGATTCTTTGCGCAAGAGACGGCGAAGGGGGCCAGCGTAACGCCTGGACGCGCGATCGACCCCGCCTTTGCCGGCACCGAACTCGTCGATGTCGCGCTCCGCGACGCGGCCGGGCGGCCCCGCGCTTCGGCCGCGGTTGCCGCAGAACTGGCGCTGCATATCGATCATGCGGCGTCGCGCGGGCGCCGCGCGGTGATCCATGTCGTTCACGGCTCGAAGTCGGGCCTCACCCTGCCCGCGCTCGGCGATGTCGAACGGCTCGCGAGCGCCTATGCGGACAGCGCGACGATCGTGGTCGACGCCTGCCAGTTGCGTATCGCGCCCAAGGCGGTCCGTCGCTACCTCGCGCTCGGCTGTGTCGTTCTGCTGACCGGGTCCAAATTCGCCGGCGGCCCGCCCTTCAGCGGGATCGCGCTCGTCCCGGACTCCTTGCGCGAAAGGGCGACCCCGCTGCCCGGCGGCTTCCGGCGAATTTCGAATCGCGCCGAATGGCCCGCCAATTGGCCCGGGGCCGAGGCCCTTCCCGCTTCGGGCAATTTCGGGCTTCTGCTGCGGATCGAGGCTGCCCTGGTCGAGATCGAAAGGTTCGCGGACCTGCCCGCCGAACGACGCACCGCCGTCGCGGAAGGGTTCGATCGGCACGTCCGCAGGCTTGCCGATCGACTAGAGCTGGCGGAAGTGGCGGGCGGCGCGGACGCATGTCTCGCCAGCGCAACGCTGCGCACTCTCGATCTGTCGACACGCTGGCCCACCTGCGACTTCGACACCGCGCGCGCGATGCACGGCCATATCGCGCATCGGTCCTATCATTGGGTCGGCCATGAAATTCGTCTTGGTCAGCCGGTCAGGACCCATGCCCTGCCGTGCGGCCGCACGGCGGGCACCCTGCGCCTGTCGCTGTCGATGCCGCTCATTTGCGAGCTTGCGGCGCTTTCGGATGCGGCGCTCGATGCGCGCCTCAACCGCGACCTGTCGCTGATCGGCGCCGCGATATCGGCGGCGGCATCGCACGAGATGGACGAACGCCGGGTCGCCTGACGAGCGAATCGAACCAGCGGAGTCCGCCCGGATTCTTCGTTCAACCGTTCACCGGCAACGCTTCATCGCGAAATATCGCCACCTTTCGCAGCGGTTTGGAAGGGCGGTTCGTTTGCCTTTCACTATGACGAAGACACTGCCCCTCTCCCGCCCCGCCACGAGCGCGATTGCCGCGTTCCTGGCCCTGTCCACCCCGGCGGCTTTCGCGCAGACCGCGCCCGCCGACGCGGCGCCGACGACGCCGACAGAGGCGAATCCCGCCATCCAGATGTCCCCGCCGGTGATGGTTCCCCCGGTCGCTCCGACGGTCGACGCCCCCGCCACCACCTCCGCGCCGCAAACCGTCCAGCCTACGGCGCCCGTGATCCGTGTTCCGCTGAACCCTGAGCCCGAAACGCCGCCGGCACAGGCGGCCGAAACGCCCGAAGCGCCGGTGAAAAAGGCTGCGCAGACCGAACGCAGCGCGCCCGAACAGCGCGGCAATCCTGCTCCTTCGGTCGTGAAGTCAACGGTCGCGACGCGCAGCGCAGCCGAAGAGCCGCTGTCGGCGGGCGAACCTGCCGCTGCTCTCGAAACGGCCGATGCCGTTCCGCCGCCCGCTATCGTTTCGCCGCAGGCGGACAGGACGTCGGCGCCGATCGAACGCGCCGACGCAGCGGACAGCGCCTTCCCTTGGGAGTTGGCTGGCGGTGCCGCCGTGCTGCTGATCGCCGGCGGCGCGGCCTTCGCCTTCAGCCGCCGCCGTCGTACCGTCGCCGGCGAAGCCCCCCTCGTCATGGCCGAGGAGCGTCATCTTGCACCGGCCCCTATCGCCCCGGCGGCCGCGATCCGCGAAGAGCGCCCGGTGCCAGCACCGACGCAGCCCCGCTCGACGCCCGCTTTCGCCGCCGCGCCGCACGGCAGCATGGGACGGCACGAAGCGATGGCGATGGCCGGGCCGACCGGCGACAATCCTTTCCTGACTCTCAAGAAGCGGTTGAAGCGGGCGCGCTTCTATGATCGCCGCGAGCGGATGGAATATGATGCCTTGCTCGCGGGCCAGAAGGATATGCGCCGCAAACCCGCGAGCGCGTGGGATATCGCGCAGCGCCCGGCACCGGCGCCGGCCGAACAGGAGGTGCTTCGCCCCGAACCCGCGCGCGGCCATCGCGGCCTGCGCCCCGGCTTCGCCAAGGGTTGAGCGATTCCGACAGCCAAGGAAAAAGGGCGGTGCCTCGCGGCACCGCCCTTTTCTTTTGCATCGCAAAGCCGGCCGGATGAAACCGGTACGGCCCCTCCGCGAACCCGATTACTTGAGTTCGACGGTCGCGCCGGCAGCTTCGAGCTTCTTCTTGATCTCTTCGGCTTCGGCCTTGTTGGCGCCTTCCTTGATCGGCTTCGGCGCGCCTTCGACCAGCGCCTTGGCTTCGCCGAGGCCCAGACCGGTGATCGCGCGGACTTCCTTGATGACGTTGATCTTCTGACCACCGTCGCCCGTCAGGATGACGTCGAACTCGTCCTTTTCTTCAGCGGCCGGAGCAGCGGCGCCAGCAGCGGCCGGAGCAGCAGCAACGGCAGCGGCAGCCGAAACGCCCCACTTTTCTTCGAGCATCTTCGAAAGCTCGGCAGCTTCCAGAACGGTCAGCGCCGACAGGTCTTCAACGATCTTAGCAAGATCAGCCATTTTCATTCTCCATCTCAAGCCGGACAAAGCCGGTGAATTGTTGCAGGTAGGGTAGGTAAGTTTACGCCGCGTCCTTGGCGCCATAGGCACCAAACACCCGCGCCAGCTGGCCCGCCGGAGCCGCCGCAATCTGGGCGACCTTCGTGGCCGGAGCCTGGACGAGACCGACGATCTTCGCGCGCAGCTCGTCGAGCGACGGCAGCGAGGCAAGCGCCTTCACGCCTTCGACGTCGAGCACGACATCGCCCATGCCGCCGCCAACGATTTCAAGCTTGTCGTTGGTCTTGGCAAATTCCACGGCGACCTTCGCCGCTGCCACCGCGTCGGTGGAAGCTGCGATTGCCGTCGGGCCGGTCAGCAGATCGCCGATACCGGTGTAGGCGGTGCCATCGAGCGCGATCTTGGCCAGGCGGTTCTTCGCGACCTTGAAGCTCGCGCCGGCGTCGCGCATCTGCTGGCGAAGCACCGTCGACTGGGCGACGGTAAGGCCAAGGTTGCGAACAATCACAACCGAGGCTGCATTCGACAGCGTAGCGTTCAGCGCGGATACGGCTTCGGCCTTTTCAGCACGATCCATGCCTGTTTCTCCACTCTTGCCCGGATGCGAGCGCGCACGAGGCACGCACGCCGCCGGGCGGCTAACACACGCGCGGACAGACATGGGACGTATCCCGCCTGTGCCACGCGCAACGATGTCCGATGGGGTCGGTCAAGCCGCGAACGCCTGAAACGCCAGGCGGGCGACCGAGAAAGACTGTTCCCCGTCTCGGTTGGAGATTAAGAAGGGCAAATCCCCTTCACCAACTGTCTCGGACGGAATTGCCGGGGCCGAAACCCAGACAACACGCGGGCGCTCATAGCGTCGCGGCGCGCAAAGTCAAGCAGGCGTGCGGCGGATCAGCCGAGCCGCGTCCATTGTTCGTGGACGATCTCGCGCGCGATTCTGCCCTCGCGCATGTGAAACACGTGCAGCAGGCGAAGCGCGACGCGCGAACCAACCGGCATCGGGGCGTTGACCATCCCTTCGCCCACCAGGCGAAAGCGCACGATCATGTCGTCGACAACCCGGTCCTCGGTCGCGAAACGATCGAGCGGTTCGATCGCGATCTCGTCGAGCGAGGAAAACATCGCGCGATAATTGGCTTCGATCGCCGCGCGCCCTTCGAACATCAGTCCGCGCCCCGGAATTTCCAGCACGATGTCATCGGTATAGAGCGGCATCACCGACGCGGGATCGCGCCCCTCATTCTCGATATGTTCGGCCGCGACGGCGAGATTGCGTTCGACGATATTCATGGCCTTGCCTCAATAGTCAGATTAACTGTCTATTGAGGCAATAGACAGATAGACTGTCTTATGTCAAGAGGGTGCCCATGCCGCGCAACAATATCCCCGCCGACCACCGCATCGCCCGCCTTTGCCGTTCGCTGTACGAGGGGCTGCGCGACCATGTTTATGCCGAGGCCGCCGCGCAGGGCTTTCCCGACCTGCGGCCGGCGCATTCGGCGGTGCTGCGCCATATCGATCCCGCAGGATCGCGCGTCGTCCAGCTCGCCGAGCGCGCCGGGATGACCAAGCAGAGCATGGCGTATCTGACCGACAGCCTGACCAAGCTCGGCTATGTCGCGATCGGCCCCGACCCCGACGATCGCCGCGCCAAGCGCGTCGCCCTCACGACGCGCGGACGCGGCGCGGTGGCGCTGCTGGAACGGTTAAGCTGGGACGCGGAGGCGAAAATTTCTGCGCGCCTGAGCCCCGCGCGCCTCGCCGCGTTGCGCGCCGATCTCTGCGAAGCGCTTGAGGCTGTTCGCGAAATATGACGCAACCCTGCTTGCCGCGACGGGTTGGCAAAGCAGGAGGTTGGCATGGACGAGGATGCCGCATGGACAATCGAAAAGTCTCTCTGGCTTGGCGGCACCGATCAATATGAGCGATCGGTCGATCGCGGCTGCGTGATGGTGTTTCCGGGGATCGGCGCGATGGAATATGGCGCGATCGTCGAGGAAGTCGGGCAAGCGCCGCGCTGGGCCGAGGTCGACCTGAGCGAGCACCACCTGTCGCGCCCCGCCGCTGATATCTGCGTCCTCGCATACAAGGCTGCCGCGCACCGCGACGGAGGTCACGCCTATGGATGCTGGTGCTCCTCGACCTATCGCGACACCAAAGAGGGTTGGAAACTCGTCCAGCACCAGCAAACGCCGCTCTGACGATCAGGCGCGCGCGGTGATCGACCAGCATGCCGCGGTTATGCGCACGACGTCCCCGTCGACATAGCGGCCGAACGCCGGCAGCACCGCGGCGACGATTCGGTCACGCTCGGCCCGCTCCATCTGCGCCAGAAGCAATCCGAGCGGCCCCATTTGGGCAACGTAGCCGGCGAGCGCCTCCTTCGGGAAGCTGCAGGCAAAATCGATCGGTGTAAGGGCGCTGTCGGACCAGCCAGCGTCCCGTAAAATACCCAGCACCCGCTCGCTGTCGGCAAAGGCGAACTGGCCCGGCGCGTCGCGATCGCGCGGCGGCATTGCAGGCAGCAGCGGGCGCGCGGCGCGCTCGGCGGCGGTCATGAAGGGATTTTCCTCCGCGCTGCGCCATGCGATTGCATGCAGGCGCCCGCCGCGCACCATGGCGCGACGGAGGTTGGCGAAGGCGCGGACGCTGTCCGCAAAGAACATCACTCCGAAGCGCGAGATCGCCATGTCGAAAGCGCTCGCGGCGAAATCGTGCGTTTCGGCATCCCCGACCGCAAACCGCGCCGATAGCGCCTCGGCGGCCGCGCGTTCGCGGGCGCGCGCGATCATCGGCGCCGAAAGATCGATGCCGAGCGCCGAACCTGTCGGCCCGAGCCGGCGGGCCGCCCCGAGCGTCGTCGCGCCGGTACCGCACCCCACGTCGAGTAAGCGCGACGCCCCGGCCGCCTCGACCGCATCGGCGAGATAGGCGGCGACCGGCTCGAACAGCCCATCGAGCAGCCCCTGCTTGGCGACCCAGGTTTCGCCGGCGGGCCCGTTCCAGAGTTCGGTCTGGGTGGGAGAAGCAATTTTGTCGATCATTGCGCATATCCTTGTCTTCGCGAGTCGATAGCGGCAGTCTGCCACTTCAAGTCAACTTGAGGTCAAGCCATGTCTGTACTCGATATAGCCGAGGTCGCGCAGCGGTCGGGACTCCCCGCCTCGACCCTGCGCTATTATGAGGAAAAAGGATTGATCGCGTCGATCGGGCGGCGGGGGCTGCGGCGCTTGTTCGGTCCTGCGATTCTCGACCGGCTCGCGCTGATCGCGCTCGGGCGTGCGGCGGGCTTCACGCTCGACGAAATCGCGGCGATGTTCACGTCCGAAGGCTCCCCGCGCATCGACCGGCGCGCGCTGGCGGAAAAGGCCGACGACATCGATCGCACCATCGCCCGCCTGGCGGCGATGCGCGACGGATTGCGCCACGCCGCGGCGTGCCGCGCGCCCAGCCATATGGAATGCCCGACCTTCCGCCGCATCCTGAGAGCCGCGCAAAAGGGCGCATTCGAACCGCCCAGGCGACCGCCGCGACGCGGCTGACGCCCGACAGCAAAAAATGCCTCTTGCCAAATTGCATCTAAGATATATCTTAAAGCTATCTTGATTCACTCACAGGAGCTTTTATGCATTATCATCACCACGAGCATGGCGATCGCGGCTGCGGCCGGCGCCATGCGATGCACCGCGGCGGACGCGGGTTCGGCTTCGGACCCGGCGGCGGGCGCGGCTTCGGCGGCCGGCACGGCCACGACGGCGACGGGCGCGGCCGGCGACGGCGCATGTTCGACAGCGGCGAGCTGCGGCTCGTCCTTTTGAAGCTGATCGCCGACGAACCGCGCCACGGGTACGACCTGATCCGCCAGGTCGAGGAACTGACCGGGGGCGCCTACGCGCCGAGCCCGGGGGTCATCTATCCGACGCTGACCATGCTCGACGACATGGGTCAGATCGAGGCGCAACAGAGCGAGGGCGCGAAAAAGCTGTTCGCGATCACCCCCGACGGCGAGGCGGAACTCGCCGCGAACGCCGACGGGATAGAGGCCCTCCTCGCGCGTCTCGCCGCGCTGGGCGAGGAGCAGCAGCGCACCGATGCCGTATCGGTACGCCGCGCGATGGGCAATCTGCGCAACGTGCTGGTCAACCGCCTCGGTCGCCGCGAAGTCGACGAAGAGGTGCTGCACCGGATCGTCGCGCTGATCGACGAAGCCGCCCAGAAAATCGAACGGCTGTAAGGGAACGACGAATGACGATTTCCGCCATCGCCGACGTGCCGACCGCGCACGCGAGCAAATATCTCCAACAGCTTTGCAAACATTGGCAGCATAATCTGGCGGTCGAATTCACCCCGGAGCACGGCACCGTGACCTTCCCCAAGGATGCGCGCGGGGCCGACTGGCCGGGCGACGGGCTGGCGACGCTCGACGCGGGGGCCGAGGCGCTCGCGGTGCGGCTCGACGCGAGCAGCGAGGCGCAGCTCGAGGGGCTGAAGGGCGTTCTCGCCCGTCACCTCGACCGCTTCGCCTTTCGCGAGGCGCCGCTGACCTTCGACTGGCGGGCGGTTTAGGCTGGTGCGCCGTTCGTGGCCGCGCGCAGCGTCAGCGCGGCCGCGAACGCCACCGCGAGCGCATAGCCGATCGCGGGCGCGCGCAGCACCGTCCACGCGCCCGCAACCGCGCCAAGCACCAGGCCCGCCCACAACAGCAAGTGGGGCACCCAGCGCCCGTCGCCGGAACCGCGCAGCCGGTTCGCCATTTTCTGCCCCATCTGGACCAGCGTTCCGGTCATATAGGTCACCCCGACGACCGATCCGTCCCGGCCCTGCAACGTCGCATTCACCGCACCCATCGCCACCGCGAGGCCGGCGATCGCCGGGATCTGCAGACCCGCGAACCGCAGCGCCGTCGCGGCTGCGAGCAAGGCGGTCACGAGCGCCAATACCGCCCGCGCCCGGCGCGCGGCGAACCGCGCTCCGACGAGCGACCCCGTTACCACCCCGCCGACGAACAACAGGATGATCGCGCCCGCGACGAGCCCGGCGCACGTTCCTTCCGCGGCGCCGACGGCGAGCCGCGTCGAATTGCCGGTCATGAACGAGACGAAGAAGCCCGAGGATTCGACGAAGCCGAGCGCGTCGACGAACCCCGCGAGCGCCGAAATGCCGATGGCGAGACCTTGCTGCGAGCGGTCGAAGCGCAGCATGGCGGCAGACCTAGACCAGCGCCTCGATCGCCTCGGCGAGCTTTGCGTCGCGCTCCGACAGCCCGTCCGCATCGTGCGTGGTCAGCAGGATGTCGACGCGGTTATAGACGTTCGACCATTCGGGATGATGGTCCATCTTTTCGGCGATGATCGCGACGCTCGCCATGAAACCGAACGCCTGCGCGAAATCGGCGAAGCTGAAGCGGCGCGTGATCGCATCGCGCGCCGGTTCGTGCGTCCATTCGGGGAAGCGGGCGAGCAGCGCGGCGCGTGCCGCATCGTCGAGTTTCTGGACCATCTGCGTTCTCCCGCTGGTAATGCCTGTAAGCTCGCCATAAGGGTGGGCGCGATGAGCGACAAGACCGCCCTTCGCGATCCCTCCGCCGGCTGGGCCGGCACCGCGCCCGACGCCGATGCGTTCCGTGCGATGGCCGAGGCGGCACTGGCGGTGCTGCCCGACGTCTTCAAGCCGCATATCGAGGGCGTGGTGGTCGCGATCGAGGAGGTCGCGGGCGACGAAATTCTCGCCTCGCTCGACATCGAACACCCCTATGACCTGACCGGGCTTTACGAAGGGCGCCCGCTCACCGAACGCAGCATCGAGATGAGCGGCGGCATGCCCGACCGCGTGACTCTCTATCGCCTGCCGATCCTGGTCGAATGGATCGAGGGCGGCGAGCGGCTCGACTGGCTGGTGCGCCATGTGCTGATCCACGAGATCGGTCATCATTTCGGATTCTCCGACGACGATATGCACGCACTGGAAGACATGGCCTGATGGCCGAGTTGTTGCAGCTCGACCGGGTGGCGTGCATCCGCGGCGACCGGCTGTTGTTCGAGCAGCTGTCGCTGACGCTGTCGCGCGGCCAGGCGCTGTGGCTGCGCGGCCCCAACGGCGCGGGCAAGTCCAGCCTGATCCGGCTCGCCGCCGGTCTGCTGCGTCCCGCCGCGGGGACGGTGGCGCGCCGCGAACGCTGCGCGCTGATCGACGAGGCGGCGGCGCTCGATCCGGAAGTGCCGCTGCGCCGCGCGCTCGATTTCTGGGCGCGGGTCGATACCGTCGATGGCCATGCGGTCGACCGCGCGATGGAGGCGATGGCGCTTGCTCCCCTCTCCGATGTCCCCGTCGGCATGCTGTCGACCGGCCAGCGCAAGCGCGGCGCGATGGCGCGCGTGGTTGCGAGCGGCGCGCCGATCTGGTTGCTCGACGAGCCCGCCAATGGCATGGACGACCGCGCGCGAGGCTTGCTCGTCGCCGCGATCGCCGCGCACCGCGCGGGCGGCGGTGCGGTCTTGCTGGCGTCGCATTTCAGCCTGGGGCTGGCCGATGTGGCGGAGCTCGACATGGGGGAACTGGCGTGAACCGGCATCCCTGCCAATCCGTTTGCCCTGAGCTTGTCGAAGGGCGGTTCTTTCCTTCCGCTTCAAGAAGAAGGACGGTGCGTCAACACGCTCAGCACGAACGGATGTGGCGGGGCGGGACTAGGGGAATGCGTCCATGACCGCCCTCATCGCCCTGTTCTGGCGCGACCTGCGCCGCGCGTGGGGCAGCGGGGCGCTGTGGATTCCGGTCGTCTTCTTCCTGCTCGTCGCGACCGCCTTTCCTTTCGCGGTCGGCCCCGACGCGCCGCTGCTGGCAAAGACCGGCGGCGGGATGCTGTGGGTGGCGGCGCTGCTCGCGGCGCTGCTGCCGATCGATCGGCTGGTGCGCCCCGACCGCGAGGCGGGGGTGCTCGACCAGCTCGCCGTGCGCGGCTTCGCCGACGAGGCCATTGCCGCGGTCAAGATCGCCGCGCATGCGATCGGCTTTGGCCTCCCGCTGCTGATCGCGCTGCTGCCCGCGGCGGCGCTGCTCGCACAGGACGGCGCGCGGGTTGCCACGATTGCGACGGGGCTCGCGATCGCGATCCCGGCGCTCGCCGCGCTTGCGGTGCTGAGCGCGGCGCTGACCGCGAACCTGAAAGGCGGCAGCGCGATCGGCGGCCTGCTGATCCTGCCGCTCGCGGTGCCGCTGCTGATCTTCGGTGCGGGGATGCTCGACCCCTCGGGACGCGGCGCGGCGAAGCTGCTCGCGGCGGTCAGTCTGCTCCTCACCGCGATCGGCCCGTTCGCGGCAGGCGCTGCGCTGCGGGGGCTGCGCGAATGACGCGCCAATCGCTCGCGTATGTCGCGCTCGTCGTGCGCGATTATGACGAGGCGATCGCCTTTTTTGTCGGCAAGCTCGGCTTCACGCTGATCGCCGACGACTATCAGCCCGAACAGGACAAGCGCTGGGTCGTCGTCGCGCCGCCGGGCAATCCCGAAGGCGGCGCGACAATCCTGCTCGCCCGCGCCGCGAATGAAGAGCAGGCGCGCTTCATCGGCGACCAGTCGGGCGGCCGCGTCTTCCTGTTCCTGCGCACCGACGATTTCGCGCGCGACTACCGCCGCTTTCGCGAAGCCGGCGTGACCTTCGTTCGCGAGCCGATGGAGGCGGACTATGGGACGGTCGCCGTGTTCCTCGACCTGTATGGCAACAAGTGGGATTTGATCGAGTTTCGCGAGGCAGATTGAGAGCGTCGGGTGACGACCGATTGTGGACGTTAACGGATGCGAGATATGCGGGTAGTAGCTATCACCTGACACGAATGCTGATCAGGAAGGTTGCGAATGCAGATTTTGCCCGTCCTCGCCGCCTTTGCCGCCGCCCAACTCACTCCGGCTTCGTCCGGGATGGAAAACTGCAACGACGAAGCGCAATATGGCTCTTTCACTATTTCGATCTTCCTGAACCGGGGTGCAGGTCCGAACATTAGCATCAATTACCGCATCCCCCGGACCCATATCCGGCCGGATAAGGGCGATCTCGGCATAGACTCCCCCAACATAAATTTCGGATTTAGAGCGCCGCTGACCGACGATGGATATCATTCCATCCACTTCTATAATTTCCGCAAACTTTTCGGAAAAGAGAATTTCCCTATTAATTCAATGACTTTTTCCTGCGGCGAAGAGGTCATTCTGATAGGCGATACGTCGATCCAGCCTTATCCGCTTAATGGCATATTCGTCCGGGAGTCACTGCTGCGAGGACGCGAGTGTATGAGGAGCCTAAAGCGTAGCGGATATTATAAGATCTCCTTCGAGAAATTGGAGGGACCGAAGAGAGCCGTGCTTATTGAAGGAAAGGCCGATTTTGCCGGTGCTATCAACAAGGCCGAGCGAATAGCTCGCCGTCGTCTCGCAATGGCGAACGCCGGCCGGTGCGTCCTGAATCCGCCGCATCCTCCGCCGACTTGACATAAAAAGAACCAGCGAGTCTGTCAGCTTCCCACCCCGAATCGGACATCCGCCGCAAAAAAACCGCTGTCCTACATGGCTCGCCTGTGCCAGCCTCCGTCTCGGCTCTTTCGACAGGGGTAAAGGCGGTCACGGTATACCGACGCGAACGCGACCCGTCGGCGGCTGCACAAGGCTGAACTTTACTGAACTTTGAAACGTCCCCCCGCCCGCGACGACCGCAGACGGCAAGGCCCCCCGCTGCCCAAAAGAAAAGGGCCGGAGTTTCCCCCGGCCCTTTCCTGAATTGCTGAGCGGATCGATCAGGCGCCGATTTCGGCGGTGTCGACCTTCACGCCCGGGCCCATCGACGACGACAGGGCGATCTTGCGGACGTACTTGCCCTTGGCGCCCGAAGGCTTCGCCTTGACGATCGCGTCGACGAAGGCGTCGAAGTTCTGGCGCAGCTTTTCCTCGCCGAACGACAGCTTGCCGAGGCCCGCATGGATGATCCCGGCCTTTTCGACGCGGAATTCGATCTGGCCGCCCTTGGCCGCCTTCACGGCTTCGGTGACGTTGGGGGTGACGGTGCCCAGCTTCGGGTTCGGCATCAGGCCCTTCGGACCCAGCACCTTGCCCAGACGGCCGACGATGCCCATCATGTCAGGCGTCGCGATGACGCGGCCATAGTCGAGGTTGCCGGCCTGCATGTCTTCCATCAGGTCCTCGGCTCCGACCTTGTCGGCGCCTGCCTTCAGCGCTTCCTCGGCTTTGTCGCCGCGCGCGAAGACCGCGACCTTGACGTCCTTGCCGGTGCCCGCGGGCAGCGTGACGACGCCGCGGACCATCTGGTCGGCGTGGCGCGGGTCGACGCCCAGGTTCATCGCGATTTCCATCGTTTCGTCGAACTTGGTCGAAGCCAGTTCGCGCACGGTCTTGATCGCTTCATCGACCGCGTGGAGCTTCAACGCGTCGACCTTGCCCTCGAGGGCCTTCTGCTTCTTGGTCAGCTTTGCCATGGGATCAGCCCTCCGTCACTTCGAGGCCCATCGAGCGGGCGCTGCCTTCGATGATCTTCGTCGCCTGTTCGATGTCGTTGGCGTTCAGATCCTTCATCTTGATCTCGGCGATCTCGCTGAGCTTCGAGCGCGCGATCTTGCCGCCGCTGATCTTGCCGGGCTCCTTGGACCCCGACTTCAGGTTCGCGGCCTTCTTGATGAGGTAGGTCGCCGGGGGCGTCTTGGTGACGAACGAGAAGCTCTTGTCCGCATAGACGGTGATGATGGTCGGGGTCGGAGTGCCCTTGTCCATGCCGTCGGTCGCGGCGTTGAACGCCTTGCAGAATTCCATGATGTTGACGCCGCGCTGACCGAGCGCCGGCCCGAGCGGCGGCGACGGGTTGGCGGTGCCGGCGGGCACCTGCAGCTTGATATAGCCGCTGATCTTCTTGGCCATGATGGCCTCCTTTCTTTCTATCGGTCCTTACCCAAGGGGAAAGACCTCAAAATAAGCGGTCCAGCGGAGGGATATCGGCCCTCCTCCCGCGCGGAATCGCACCCTTGCCCGATGCGAAGCGGCGCGGTTAGCCCCAACGCGGCCGAAACGCAAGCTTTTTGGCGGGCTCAGCCAGCCGGGTCGTAACGCAGCAGGCCTTCCTGCACCGTCGAGGCGATCAGCGTGCCGTCCTGGCGATAGATCGAGCCGCGGTTGATCCCGCGGCTGCCGCCCGACCAGTCGCTGTCCATCACATAGACGAACCATTCGTCGACGCGGATGTCGGCGTGGAACCACATCGCATGATCGAGGCTGGTCGAGAACAGCCCCGGAGTCGACCAGTTAAGCCCGTGCGGCAACATCGCCGAGGACAGCAGACCCATGTCGGAGGCAAAGGCCAGGAAGGCGCGGTGGATCAGCGGATCGTCGCCGACCGGCGCCGCGATGCGGAACCACTGGTAGTGCTGGGTCGCCTGCGCGTCGGCAGCCGGGCGATGATTGCGCAGTTCGAACGGCCGGCGCCGCGCCATATGCGCAAAGGATTCCTCGGACACGCCGGGGTCGGCGGCGATGGTTTCCAGAAAATCGCGGCATTCCTCGGGCGGCATGAGGTCGGGCATCGGCACCTGGTGCGCAAGGCCGGGCGACGGACGCTGGAACGACGCGGTGAGGTTGAAGATCACCTTGCCGTCCTGCCGCACGACGACGCGGCGGTTCGCAAAGCTGCGGCCGTCGAAGTCGCGGTGGACGCGGAAATGGAGCGGCTTGGTCTCGTCGCCGCCGCGCAGGAAATAGGCGTGGAGCGAATGAACGTCCTTGTCGGCATCGACGGTGCGCGCGGCAGCGACCATCGCCTGCGCGATCACCTGCCCGCCGAAGATGCGCTGGCGCGAGGTCGTGGGGAGCGCGGGAAAGGTGAACTCGTCCTCGAGACCCGGAACCGGGTCGAGCGTGAACAGCCGCGCGACGGCGCCCACGACCTTTGCGACATCGACGCTCGCGTTGATCTCTTGCGCGCGCGCGATGCGAGCCTGAATCTCTGCCGGAGAGAGGCTCATTAGCGGTTCCTATCCGTTGCGGGAATGACGACCGGCAGGGTCGTCACTTCATGCGTTCGACCTGCTCGAAATCGAGCTCGACGGGGGTCGCGCGACCGAAGATCGACACCGACACCTTGACGCGCGCCTTGTCGAAGTCGAGTTCCTCGACGACGCCGTTGAAGCTGGCGAACGGCCCTTCGAGCACCTTGACCTGGTCGCCGATCTCGTAATCGACGCGGATCTCGGTCTTCGGACGCGCCGCGGCCTCTTCCTTGCTATTGAGGATGCGCGCGGCTTCGGCCTCGCTGATCGGCTGCGGTTTTCCCGACGACCCGAGGAAGCCCGTGACCTTCGGTGTGTTCTTGACGAGGTGATAGACGTCGTCGCTCATCGTCAGCTTGGCGAGAACATAGCCGGGGAAGAATTTCCGCTCGGCCTGAACCTTCTTGCCGCGCTTGACTTCGGTGACGGTCTCCACCGGCACTTCGACCGCCTCGACGAAGTCGCTGAGGCCCATGCGTTCGGCTTCGGAGATCACCGAATCGCGAACCTTGTTCTCGAAACCCGAATAGGCGTGAATGATGTACCAGCGCGCCATTTGTGTCCTGTCCCTGGAAAAATGCCTGTAACCGCGCCGTATCAGCGCGCGAGCGACGTCAACCAGTTGACGATCGCGTTGAAAACCGTGTCGACGCCAAGGAAGAAGAAGGCGAGGATCGTCGTCATGATCAGCACCATGATCGTCGTCTGCACCGTTTCGCGGCCGGTCGGCCACACGATCTTGCCGGCCTCGGTCTTCACCTGGTTGACGAATTCGCCAATCTTGGGCCTGGCCATGTCGATCGTCCTGTCCTTGTGCGTTCAATTCGAAGGCCAGATGGGTTGCCGTCCCTGCCGCGTCAAGCGCGTTTCGGGCAATAGTCCGCCCACCCTCCCCGGCCGGGCCGGTGAAAGGCGGAGGAAAACGGCGCATCTGTCCGAGTGAAAGCGGCCTTTAGCCGTCCGCCGATGGCTTGGCAAGCAAAGCCTTGCGCCCGACCGCCCCCAACGCGCCGCGGCGGGGCTGGCGCACAGGTGCCCCGGATTGATACGCAATCGCCCCTATATCCCGACCCCCTCACAGAGGCTCGCCATCGCGGCCAAGCATCCGTAATCGGGTCAATAAATGGAAGATTAAACGAGACGTTAAACTACCCCCTTCATAAATAATAAAATATCGACAGAATCGGCTTAATAACGTAAAAAATGTCCGTAAATTACATAGGTCTCTACGGACTCACCTGGGTACGCAGCGATGAGGAGAAGCCTATGAATATCCCCAATGCGCCCAACAGCGTCCCCCTGGATTCCGCGGCGCTGGGCGACGACCGGCGCGAAGCAAACCGCCATTGCACGGTGTTCCGTATCGCCAAGATCGCGCGTGAAAGCGATGCGGGCCTGTGGCGCGTACGCAACATATCGAACAACGGCATGATGCTGGCGACGACGGTCGATGTCACGACCGGCGAGCCGCTGCAGATCGCGCTGTCCGACGCAATCGTGCTGACCGGCAAAGTGGTCTGGGCGCGCGACGGACGATGCGGGGTCGAGTTCAACGAGCCCGTCGATGCCCTCGAAATCCTGCGCCATCTGGCCGCGGAACGGCAATCGGGCGACTATCGCCCCCCGCGCCTTCCCGTGCACGGCCGCGCCGTCGCGGTCACTGACGATGGCGACCATGACGTCGAGATCGAAAACCTGTCGCAGAACGGCGCGGGCATCATCCACGAAGGCGCGATCGAAACCGGCGCCGAGTTGCTGCTCGTGCTGAGCGGCGACATCAAGCGCCGCGGCGTCGTCCGCTGGTCGCGCGGCGATCGCGCCGGCATATGGTTCGCCCCGCCGCTCGCGCCCGGCGATCTTGAAAGCATCCGCCGCTTCGAAAGCTGATGCCGTATCACCCAACGCCTGGCCGGACCATAGGGGCCAGGCGCACGGTCGATCGGCGTCCCTGAATCGCTAACCGGCGCACGCGCCGCCACCGGGCCAGCCGGTCCAGCCGGGGCCCCGCACGACACGGCCGGGCGTCGCACCGCTATGAGCCCCGTCCTTGATCACCTGAACCCCGTTGACGAACACGTCGCGCACCCCCGTCGCGTACCGGTCGGGCGTCTCGAAGGTCGCATGATCCTGGACGGTTGCCGGATCGAACAGCACGACATCGGCATAATAGCCCGATTTGAGCGAGCCCCGGTCGCGTATGCCCAGATTGCCGGCAGGCAGGCTGGTCAGGCGCCGGATCGCGCTCTCCAGCGTCGTCGCCTTTTCATCGCGGACATATTTGCCGAGCAGGCGCGCGACATTGCCATAGGCACGCGGATGGTGCCTGGCGTTGAGGAACAGGCCCTCGGGCGCCGCCGCTTCTTCGTCCGACCCGAACGACATCCACGGCAGGTCGACCGCCTTGCGGACATTGTCCTCACTCATCAAGAAATAGGCGGTCCCGACCCGGCTGCCATCCTCGATCACCAGGTCGATCGCGGTTTGCTCCGGCGAGGTACCGCGCAGCTTTGCCACCTCGCCCAGCGTCTTGCCGGTATATTGGCGCAAGTCCGGATTTTTGAATGCGAGCAACAGCAGATTGTCGGGCGTTCCCGCTGCATTATACAGATTTTCCCAATCCTTGCCCGGCGCCTTCATTTCGGCAATCACTCGGGCGCGGACCTTCGGATCTTTGAGCCGCTCGGCCCATTGCTCGTAGCCGCCAGCCTGCACCCAGGTCGGCATGGCCGCGTCGAGCCCCGTCGCGCCGGCGGTGTAGGTGTACATATCGGCCGTGATCCGTTGACCAGCCTTGCGAGCCGCTTCGACCTTGGCGATGATCGCGTCATATTTGCCCCAGTTCGCCTTGCCGCCGAATTTCAGATGATAGATTTCTGCCGGAGCGCCACTCTTGCGGCTGATTTCGATCAGTTCGTCGACCGCCTCCTCGATATGGTCCCCTTCGGAGCGCATATGGCTGATATACATGCCACCGCAGCGCGCGGCTTCGGTCGCCAGCGCGACGAGCTCGGGGGTCTCCGCATAGGCATTGGGCGCATAGATCAGCGCCGAGCCGACCCCCATCGCGCCCTCCTGCATCGCCTGATGCACAAGGCCGCGCATCCGGTCGAGCTGCGCCGCATCGGGATCGACATCGCCCTCGCCGAGGACATTGACGCGCACCGTTCCGGCGCCGACGAACGACGCGATATTGGGGGATATCCCCTTGTCCGCGAGATAATCGAGATAATTGCCCAGCGTCGTCCAGGGAATCTCATATTTGAAATCGCCCTGTCGCTGCACCGCCAGTGCCTTCATTTCGGGCGTCATCGGACCCATCGACCAGCCTTCGCCCATCACCTCCAGCGTCACGCCCTGCTTGAGGTCCGACATGCCCCGCCCGTCGAGCAAAAGCGATTCGGTCGCCCAACTGAGCATGTTGATGAAGCCGGGCGCCACCGCGAGCCCCGTGGCGTCGACCGTCGTCCCGGCGCTGGCGCCCGAGGCACCGTGCGTGACGGCGACAATGCGGTCGCCGCGAATCAACACATCGCCGACATAGGGGCTGCCCCCGCCACCGTCATAAATGGTGCCGCCGCGAATCAGCACATCGGCCGCGATATCGGGTTCGGCGGTTGCAGCCGCCGCCGACAGGCCGGCGATCGCCGAGGCGAGGAGAAGCGAGCGGGCGAAACGGGACGTCGATCGGAAAAGGGTCATCGCGATGTTCCTTATTTCTTCGCGGCGGGATCTTCGGCCGGTTGCGGCGGAAGCTCAAGCGCGATGCGCTCGATCCGCTGTGCCACCATGCGCGCGCCCAGATCTTTGCCGATCGAATTGGCGATCACCGCAACGGTGACATGGTCATCGGGAAATTCGGACAGCGAACTGTTGAAACCGAAGATGCCGCCGCCGTGCGCAACCTTCCGATGCCCCTCCATATCCGACAGGAACAGCGCATAGCCATATTCGCCGGCGGGCATCCCCTCCGCCTTCGCCATAGCCGTGCCGCTGGTCGCCCCGTCGTTCAGCCGCCCGGGCGCGGTCATCGCCGCAAAGGAGGCCGGCGCCAGCACCTTGCCGCCGAACAGTGCGGCGTTCCAGTGCGCCAGATCGTCGGCGGTCGACCGCATCGCGCCTGCGCCGCCCGGAATCGTCATCGAGATCGGCGCGGCGTTGCGATATTTTCCGGGCTCGCCTTCATATCCGGCGACGCGGCCCGGTACGATCGCGCGCTCATCGTCGAGCGCGGTGTGGTCGAGCTTCAACGGTCCGAAGAAGCGCGCCTCGAGTACGTCCGCGAGCGGCTTGCCTTCTACCTTTTCGACGATGCCGCCGAGCAGGAAATAGGCGGTGTTGCTGTAATACCAGTCGGTCCCCGGTTCGAAATCCTGATGCTTGGGCATCTTTGCGAAATAGGCGATCCATTCGTCGGTCGTCTTCGTCAGCGCTGCTTGCGCCAGAAAGCTCTCGTCGTCGGTATAGCTGTGGATGCCCGAGGTGTGATGCAGCATCTGCTTGAGCGTGACGTCGGCGGCGCGCGGATAGTCGGGATAATAATCCGAAAGATGGTCGTCGAGCGACAGCTTGCCCTCTTCCTGAAGCTTGAGCAGCGCGGCGGCGGTGAACTGCTTCGTTACCGACCCGATGCGGAACACGCTGTCGTTGTCGACCTGCGTGCCGAGCTCGATATTGCCCAAACCATAGCCCTTGACGAGAAGCGGCTTGCCATCCTTGTAGACCGCAACCTGCAAGCCGGGACTTTCCCCCGCCGCAACCGCCTGCTCCGCCGCCCGGTCGATCGCCGCGGCAATCGCAGCATCGTCCGCCCAGGCGGGCACGGCGAGCGCCGCCAGCATCGCCCCGATGACTGTAATGCCCGTTTTCATTGCGTTTCTCTCCCTGATTTCATCGACGCCTATTTCCAGACCTGCCCCAGCAGGCGGCGAAAGTTGGCGCCAAGGACACCGTGAACCTGCTCGTCCGAATAGCCGCGCCGCACCATCTCTTCGGTCAGGCTGTAAAATTTGAGCGGATCGTCGAAACCGTCGGTGTCGATCTTGTCGCGAAAGGCATAGCTGCCTTTGTACGCCGCCTTGAGCTGGGCATAGGCCTTGGGCTCCATATCGTCATAGCCGTAAAGGTCGGCGTCGGACCCGATGCCGACCTTGTCGAAGCCGATCAGCTTTCCGACGTGGTCGATCTGGTCGACGATGTTCGCAACCGTCGTCGGCTCCTTCGCGGTCAGGAAGTTGCGCACCCCGGTAATGCCCATCACCCCGCCCTTCGCGCCAAGCGCCCTGATCGCCTCGTCGGTCTTGGTGCGCGGGTGGTTGTTGAGCGCGCGCACATTGCTGTGCGTGATCGCGATCGGACCCTCGGCCGCCGCGATCGCGTCGAGCGTCGTCTTGTCGCCGCAATGCGAAGTGTCGACGAGCATGCCGACCTTGTCCATCTCCGCGACGATCTGGACGCCATAGTCGGACAGTCCGCCGTCGATGCGGTCGGTGCACCCCGCGCCGATGAGATTCTGGCTGTTATAGGTGAGCTGCGACACACGCTGGCCGAGCTGGTAGAAGGTTTTCACGTCGGCCGCGGTGCGGAAATGATCGCTGTTCTGAAGCCCCATGATGACCGCGCATTTGCCGTCGGCCTTTGCGCGATCGAGGTCTGTGGCGCGGCCTACGCCTTCGAACACATGCGGGTTCCGGGCGGTGAAGCCGGTCCAGGCGAGCAGGAAGCTGAGCGTGTTTTCATAAGCATCGGGGCCGCCGATCCCGACCGAATTGTGAAAGCCCGTGATTCCGCTCGCGCGAAAATCGGCTGCCCATTGCTCACCGATCGGCTCGGCAAACACCTCCGGGCGGAAATCGAGCGTCAGGGGTGCCAGCATGTCGATGACGGTCGCCTCGCGCACCAGGTCGACGACTCGCGTTGCAAAGCGCCGCGGCGAGGCGGCATGCGCCTGCGACAAGCCGAAGTTGACCATCGGAAAGGCCGTTGCGGCCAGCGCTGCGCTCCGCGTCAGCATCGCGCGACGCGACAAGTGGGAATTTTTCTGCATGAGCCACCCCTATCTTGGTTGATTTGCGCCCGCGATTGTGGATGATGAAATAATCCTGTAAAGAGAAATGGTGCCTATTATGAAAATTTTTTCCACTTCTCGCGGCATGTCACGCTTCGCCATCGCGCTTTCGATAGGCGTGTCGCTCAGCGGCGTTCCTGCCATCGCGGCGCCTCAGACGCCCACCACCACCGTCGCAATCGATGCCGGACGCCTGGCGGGACTTGATGATTTCATCGACGGGGTGCTTGCGCAGCAACTGGCCACCCGCGAAGTCGCGGGCGCAGTCGTCACCGTCGTCCACGAGGGCAAGGTCCTCTTCACGCGCGGCTATGGCTTCGCCGACATCGCCAAGGGCGTGAAGGTCGACGGCCAGACGACGCTATTCCGCCCCGGTTCGGTGTCCAAGCTGATTACCTGGACCAGCCTGATGCAGCAGGTCGAGGCTGGCAAGGTCGACCTCGACGCCGACGTGAACACCTATATCGATTTCACCATCCCGCCCTTCGAGGGCCAGCCGGTCCGGGTGCGCGACCTGTTTTCGCACACGCCGGGGATGAGCGACCTGCGCTATGACGAAGCGGAATGGGCGAAGCCCGAAACCTATCAATCGTTCCTGAAGACGCACATGCCCGAGCGGCTATGGGCGCCGGGAACTGAAGTGTCCTATTCGAACTATGGCGCGTCGCTGGCGGGCTATATCGTCGAACGCGTTTCGGGCGAGGCGTTTCCCGACTATGTGACCAGGCATATATTCCAGCCGCTCGGCATGACGCACACGACCTTCGTCGAACCGCTGAGCGGGGAGAATGCGGCGCATATGGCGCTAGGCTATGACGTCGTCGACGGCCGGTTCAAGCCCAAGCCCTATGAACGCTATGACAAGATCATGCCGGCGGGTTCGGCGGCATCGACCGCCCCCGACATGGCGCGCTTCATGCTGGCGATCCTGGGCAACGGCAGCCTGGACGGCAAACGCATCCTGACCCCCGAGTCGGTCGCGCTGCTCGAAAGCGATTCGGTGGCGAACACGCCGGGCCTCCCCGGCATGGCCCACGGCTTCATGGTCGCGCGCGAAGCGGGTCCCCGGCTCGTGGGTCATGGCGGCAATACGATGGACTTCCACTCGTACCTCCTGCTGGCACCCGAAAAGGGGTTCGGCTTTTTCGTATCCTATACCGGCGGCCAGGGCAGCTATGGCGCGCGCACCGAACTCAGCGACGCGATCATCGGCCGGCTGTTCCCCCAACAACCGGCAAAACGCTGGACGGGGGCCGCGGAACGCCCGCCGCTCGGTTCCTATCGTTCGAACCGGCGCGATTATAGCCGGCCCGCCGACCCTGCCGGCGACATCAAGCTGTCGGCGATCGGCGACCACACCGTGCTGGTCGAAGCCCACGGCGAGAAGACCGCATGGGAACAGATCGGCCCGAACCTCTATGAGCAGGCGACGGGAACCCGCGAAGGCGGCCCCTATGACCAGCTGCGATTCTATGGCGATGCCGCCGATCCGCGGCTGGGTTTCGCATCCCAGCCCCATGTCGCCTATCATTTGGTGCCGACCCCGCAGCCTTAACCATCGGTTTTGCAACGAAAAGCCGCAAAAGCCATCATAAAAATGACATTTTTATCCTGATTAGGATTGAATTTTCTTTTTAGGCATGATCCTATCCCGCCGGGTTCAATAGGGACGAAGAAGCGCCAGCGTCGCCAGGGAGGCGTGGTTCATCGAAGAGGCGTCCGTCCACCGATGAAGGGGACTATCATGAGAGCGAGTCGTGCAATTTGGTATGCGGGAAGCGCGTTGTCGTTGTTGGCAGCGACCTCGCCCGCGTCGGCCCAGACGTCGGAAGACGAAGCCGCCCGTGCGGAAAACGAGATCGTTGTCTCCGGATCGCGCATCCAGCGGTCGGGTTTCGACGCACCGACGCCGACCACGGTCATAGGCGAAGACGAACTGCGGCAGGGCAATCGCCCAAGCATCGCGCAGGTCCTGACCGACATGCCGGCGTTCCGCGCGACGTTCAGCCCCGCGACCACGACGGGCAACACCAGCAGCTCGACCTCTGCCGCAGACCTGCGCAGCCTGGGCTCGAACCGGACGCTGACCTTGCTCAACGGCCATCGTTTCAACGGATCGGCCGA
The DNA here is from genome assembly GCF_059693785.1 of Sphingopyxis sp. CR5. Lineage (NCBI taxonomy): Bacteria > Pseudomonadati > Pseudomonadota > Alphaproteobacteria > Sphingomonadales > Sphingopyxidaceae > Sphingopyxis > Sphingopyxis sp. CR5. The sequence goes on from NZ_JCATIE010000002.1 coordinate 240,415, forward strand.
TCTCAATACGGTTCCGCAGGCGCTGATCGAACGCGTCGACGTCGTGACCGGCGGCGCCTCGGCGGCATGGGGATCCGGCGCGGTCGCGGGTGTCGTCAACATCATCCTGAAGGACGACCTGACCGGCCTGCAAGGCGGCATCGATGGCGGCATATCGTCGCGCGGCGACGCGCAGCGCTATGGCGCTAATCTGGCCTGGGGAACGCATTTCGCCGACGACCGGGGTCATTTCATGGTCGGTGGCGACTATACGCAGGAACTGGGCGCCTTCGATCGCAAGAGCCGCCCGAACATGGAAGGCGGGCTGTTCACTCGCGCCGACGGCCAGCTCGTCCTGACCCGCGACGTCAACTACACCATCATCAACAACGGCGGGTCGATCCTGAACCTTGGCGCCGCGCCCTATAATCTTGTTTTCAATCCCGACGGGTCGGTTGCCCCCTTCCCGCTCGGCAGCGAGACCGTGGGTCAGTTCACCGTCGGCGGTGGCGGCCAGAACATCTATGATTATGTCGCCGTAAGCTCGCCCTACAAGCGCGCCAATCTCTTCGCCCGTGCGAGCTATGAATTCAGCGATGCCGCCAAGGTCTGGGTCGAAGGCAGCTTTAACCGCATGTCGGCCAACTATGGCTTCTTCCCGGAAACCCCCATCGTCGTCGTCCAGGAAGACAATGCTTTCCTGACCCAGACCGCGCGCGACCAGCTCGCCGCGGCGGACGTCACCTATCCCTTCGTTCTCGGGCGGATCATGGACGATGTCGGGTCGGCTAAATATCTGAGCTATCGCTATGTCCGCCGCAATATCGAGGGTGCGATCGGGGTCGAGGGCAATCTCGGCGGCGGCTGGAGCTATAACGCCTATTATGATCACGGGGAGCTGCGCAACAACCAGTCGCTCTATAACCAGCGCATTTCGGCACGATTCAACAAGGCGATCGACGCGGTGCTCGTGGGCGGGGTGCCGACGTGCCGTGTGAATGCCGATGCCGACACCACCAACGACGATGCCGCATGTGCACCGATCGACCTGCTCGGCAACGGCAATATCTCGCCCGAGGCCATCGCCTATGCCTTTGGCGCGGGGCAGTCGATCACCACGACCAAGCTCGACGCCGCCGGCGCCGCGATCCAGGGCCAGCCCTTTTCGACCTGGGCGGGGCCGGTCGACATCGCCTTCGGCACCGACTTTCGCTGGGAGAAATTCACCACCGACTATATCGATCCGCTTTCGGAGGCGGGCGCGCTCGCGACGCTGAACTATGCCCCGACCAACGGCAAGTTCGACGTCAAGGAAGTGTTCGGCGAAATCAACGTGCCGCTGCTCGACATCCCGGGCGCGGCCAAGCTCGAAATCAACGGCGCGGCGCGCTATTCGGACTATAGCACCAGCGGCGGCATCTGGTCGTGGAAGGGCGGTACCACGCTGCGCCTGGTCGACGATCTGCTGCTGCGCGCCGTCTATTCGCGCGACATCCGGTCGCCCAGCATCAGCGAATATTTCCTCGCTCGCGGGACCAATATCGGCAATGTCGCCGACCCCTATCGCGGTAATGCGGTGCAGGCCAATGTCGTCAGCTATGTCGGCGGCAACCCCGACCTGACCCCCGAAGTATCGCACACGCTGACGCTCGGCGGCTCCTATTCCCCGAGTTTCGCATCGGGCCTGCGGCTTTCGGTCGATTATTACGAGATCAAGATCGACAATGTCATCGTGACCCTGCTCGCGCAGGACGTCCTCGACACCTGCTACGCCGCGACGCCGGACGACCCGACCTGCGGCGGCCTGATCGCGCGCACCGACAGCGGCGCAATCGATTTCGTTTCGCGGACCAATCGCAACCTTGCCCAGTATAAAACGCGCGGAATCGATATCGAAGCGTCGTTCCGCAAGCCGCTGGGCAACGGCATGCTCTCGCTCCGCGCCTTGGCCACGCATGTTTTCGAACTGCTGATCGACGACGGCGTGCGAACGACCGATCGCGCCGGCATCGTGGGCGGGGAAACGAACTTCTCTACGCCGAAGTGGCGGGTAACCGGAACCGTCGGCTATGAGACCGACGACTTCGGGGTCGACCTTCGCGCACGCTATGTCGACGGAGGCCTGTATAGCACCCAGATCGGCCCGAACGGACAGTCGATCCTGAACAACGACATTGCGAGCCGGACCTACATCGACCTGGGGCTCCGGTTCAAGGCGACGGAGGATTTCACCTTCTTTGCCAACGTCAACAACCTGTTCGACCGCGATCCGCCGCTGCTAGTCTACAACAACCCGAACTATGACACGATCGGGCGCTATTTCTCGGTCGGCGCCAAGGCGAAGTTCTGACCGATGCGGCGGCGCACATTATCGACGGCCGCCGCGGCCCTTGCGATCGCCTTCACGCTTGCTCCCGGCGTGGCCTCGGCCGCCGACTATGACCTCGTCATAGCCGGCGGTCGGGTCATCGACCCGGCAAGCGGACGCGACGAGATTGCCAACGTCGGGATCAACGGCGGAACCGTAGCGGCGATTTCTACCGCTGCGCTTGAAGGAAAGCACCGGATCGACGCGAAGGGCCTTGTCGTCGCGCCGGGTTTCATCGACCTGCACGCGCATGGCCAGGACCCGCTTGCCGAACGGTTCCAGCTCCTCGACGGGGTTACCACCGCAATCGACATGGAAATCGGCACCGCCCCGGTTTCGGCCCTGTATCGCCGAATGGAAGGCAAGGCGCTGATCAACTTCGGCGCGTCGGCCTCGCACATCTGCGCGCGGCTGGAGGTCATGTCGGACAAGCGCTGCGGCTCGACCGTAGAGGGCCAGGTGACCGCCGACCCGGCGATGCTGGTAAAGGGGGCGACTCCCGAACAGGAAAGCCGGATCGTCGAAGTGCTCGATCGCGAGGTTGCGGCCGGTGCGCTGGGCTATGGCATCGGCCTCGAATATGTGCCGGGCGCCGGACGGCGCGAGATTTTTCGCGTCTTTCAGGGTGCGGCGCGGACGAAGGCGCCGGTTTTCGTCCACGTCCGGTCGAGACCGCTCGATCAGGCGAGCGGCGTGCCGACCGCCGTCGCGCAGGAAGTGCTGGCCGACGCCGCGACCACCGGCGCGTCGCTGCAAATCGTCCATGTCGCGTCGACGGGACTGCGCGACACCCCGGTGATCCTGGAGTTGATAAGAGGCGCGCGTGCACGCGGGGTCGACGTGACGACCGAAGCCTATCCCTATACCGCCGGCAGCACCGCCATCGGCTCGAACTTCTTTGCCGACGGGTGGCAGGAGCGCAACGGCGGAGCCGATTATGGCGATATCCAGTGGCCCGCAACCGGCGAGCGACTGACCAAGGAGACATTCGACCGCTTCCGGGCGGAGCAGCCCGAAGCGGCGGTGGTCATCCACATCATTCCGTCCGAAGTCGTCGACCAGGCGATCGCCGACCCGCTGGTATCGATCGCCTCCGACGGCATGCCGTGGACGACCGAAGGCGAGCATCCGCGCGGAGCCGGGACCTTTTCGCGCGTGCTCGGCCGCTATGTGCGCGAGCGCAAGCTACTCGACCTGCCGGCGGCGATCGCCAAGATGACGATCATGCCCGCCCGCCGGCTGGAAGCCGTGTCGCCCCAGATGGCCCGGAAAGGCCGGATCGCAGAGGGGGCCGATGCCGACATCACCATCTTCGACCCCGCCAAGATCCGCGACCGCGCGACGTTCGAAAAGCCGATGCAGGCGTCGACCGGGATCGCCTATGTCCTCGTGAGCGGCCAGGTGATGGCGCACGATGGCCATGTCACGGCCAACCGCTTCCCGGGGCGGGCGGTCCGGAGCAGCCTTCCGCGCTGACTCTGCCCGCGATCTTCTTTGCAAGACCAACAAGCAGGAAAAGGGGAAAGTCATGGCATGGTGGAAATATGTCGCCGCGGCGGCGCTGACGCTCGTCGGCGGCGTCACCGCAGCGCAGCAGGCAACCGGGCCGGTGGCGGTACCCGTGGCCGATAGCAGCCCCGCCGCCGCACCGCGTCCCGCCCGCGACGGAAGCGCCCATGCACTGACGCGGGACGATGCCGACACCTGGCTCGACGGTTTCATGCCCTATGCGCTCGCGCGCGGCGATGTCGCCGGCGCTGTCGTCGTGATCGTCAAGGACGGCGAGGTGCTGACGCAGCGCGGTTTCGGCTATGCCGACGTCGCCTCGCGCAAGCCGGTCGATCCGGCGACGACGCTGTTCCGGCCGGGGTCGGTGTCGAAGCTGTTTACCTGGACCGCGGTGATGCAGCAGGTCGAGGCGGGCAAGATCGATCTCGACGCCGACGTGAACACCTATCTCGATTTCAAGATCCCGCCCTTCCACGGCAAGCCGATCACGATGACCAATATCATGACGCACACCCCGGGCTTCGAGGAGGCGGGCCGCGACCTGATCACCGACAAGGGGCCGCCGCCGTCGCTGGAAGCCGTGCTGAAGCGATGGGTTCCGGCGCGCGTTTATGCTCCGGGATCGACCCCCGCTTATTCCAACTATGCCACCGCGCTCGCCGGCTACATCGTCCAGCGCGTGTCCGGTGTGCCCTATGACGACTATATCGAGCAGCGGATCTTCACCCCGCTCGGGATGAAGTATGCGACCTTCCGCCAGCCGCTTCCCAAGGCGCTCCAGCCCTTTATGGCCACGGGCTACCAGGTCGGATCGGGCGAAGCGAAGGCGTTCGAATATGTATCGGTCCCGCCGGCCGGCAGCTCGTCGATCAGCGGCGGCGACATGGCGAAATTCATGATCGCGCACCTTGAAGACGGAGGACCGCTGCTAAAGCCCGAAACGGCCCGGTTGATGCACTCGCCCGCCAACGAGCCGCTGCCCGGTCTGCCGCGGATGATGCACGGATTCTACGAGCAGAAGATCAACGGGTTGAGCGCGATTGCGCACGGCGGCGACACGATGTGGTTCCACTCGGATCTCGTCCTCTTTCCGTCGAAGGACACCGGCATTTATATTTCGATGAACAGCGTCGGCAAGGACGGCGCGGTCGGGCCGATCCGCGAAGCGTTGGTGCAGGATTTCGCGGACCGCTATTTCCCGGCGCCCCAGGCTGCCCCGGTCGCCCTGCCCACGGCAAGGGACCATGCCGCGATGGTCGCGGGCACCTATGCCACCAGCCGCGCCGCGGTCGAAAACTGGGCCGCGATGATGGGCCTCGCTTCGCAGGTGAAGATCGGTGTCGACAAGGACGGCAATCTGACGACCCCGTTCAAGACGATCGGCGGCGGCGATCGCAAATGGGTCGAGGTAAAGCCGTTCATCTGGCAATCGATGTACGACCGGGCCACCTTTGCCGCCAAGGTCGAGAACGGCAAGGTCGTCCGCATATTCTATGGCGACTATGCACCGATCATGGTGTGGGACCCCGTTCCCGCCTACAAGGACACGGCCTGGCTGATGCCGGTGTTGATCGCCGGCCTGGCGGTCATCGCGCTGACCGCTCTTGCCTGGCCGGTCGGGGCGATCAATCGCCGCCGCTACGGCCAGTCGCTCGCACTCGCGGGGCGCGATCGCTCGGCCTATCGCGCGGTGCGGCTGTTCGCATGGTTGGCGTTCCTCGTCATCGGTTGCTGGATCGCCGCCCTGACGATGATCGAAAAGTTCGTGACACCGGTCGGCCTGATCTGGTTCGCGCAGATCTTGGGTATCCTGGTCTTTCCGGGCCTGCTGGGTCTCGCCATCTGGAACGCCTGGCTCGCCTTCCGGGGTCCGCGTGGCTGGTTCGGTCGGCTCTGGAGCGTGTTGCTGGCGATTGCCGCCTTCTTCCTGCTGTGGACGGCGCTCGCCTTCAACCTGATCAGCCTTGGCGCCAACTGGTGAAGACGTGGGGCCGGGCGGCGCCCGATCGCCCGGCCCGTCCCGACGATGGGGAGACGTGACGATGAAAATTTTCATGCCGTTCGCGGCGGTCCTGCTGCTCGGCGCCGCCTCGCCCCAACCCGCCTATGACCTCGTCATTCGCGGCGGCCGCCTGCTCGACGGCGCAGGCAATCCGTGGGTATCGGGCGACGTGGCGATCGAGGGCGGACGGATCGCCCGCATCGGTCGGGTCACCGGGCGGGGTCGCGAAGAGATCGACGCGACGGGCCGGTACGTCGCGCCGGGCTTCATCGACATGATGGACCAGTCGGGCGAGGTGCTGCGCAAGAATGGCGCGGCCGAGAACAAGGTCCGGATGGGCGTGACCACCGCGATTGGCGGCGAAGGCGGCACACCTGTCGAGGCCGCCGACATCGGCGCCTATTTCGACGGTCTGGAAAAGACCGGCATCGCGATCAATTTCGGCAGCTATTACAATATCGCCCAGCCGCGCATGAAGGTGATGGGCGATGGCGCGGGTACACCCAACGCGACGCAGCTCGACGCGATGAAAGCCGAAACCGCTGTGGCGATGAACAACGGGGCGTTCGGCGTATCCTCGGCGCTCATCTATCCGCCCAACAGCTTTCAGTCGACCGACGAGATCGTCGCGCTCGCGTCCGAAGCCGGAAAATGCGGCGGCTTTTACGCCACGCATATGCGCGACGAGAGCGCGAAGCTGATCGACGCGATCGATGAAGCGATCGCGATCGGGGAACGCAGCGGCGCCAAGGTCGAAATCTTTCACCTGAAGGCCGCCTATCGGCCGCTCGCCGGCCAGTTGATGCCCAGGGCGCTCGACCGGATCGCCGAAGCGCGGGCGCGCGGCGTCGACATCGCGGCCGACCTGTATCCCTATACCGCGGGGGGCACCGGGCTGGAGATCACCGTTCCCAACCGGCTCTTTGCGGACGGGGCGAAGGCCGGGTTCGAGAAGCTGCGCGATCCCGAAGTGCGCGAACGGTTGAAGCGAGAGGTAGCAGCCGGATCGCAACCAGGCTGGTCGAACCTGGTCGAAGCGTCGGGCGGCTGGGATCATATTACGCTCGCGAACGCCTATGATCCACAGATGGACCGGTTTCGCGGCCAGAGCATGGTCGCGATCGGCAAGGCGCTGGGCAAGGACCCCGCCGACGCCGCGTGGGACATCGTCCTCGGCGCGCTGCCCAATCGTGCCTATGGCCTGTTCTTCATGATGGACGAGGGCGATATCGACCTGGCGCTGCAAAGGCCGTGGGTCAGCATCGGAACCGACGCCGGCGCCGCTGCCACCTTTGGCGAGGTCGATGCGATCGGCCTGCCCCATCCGCGCGCCTATGGCACCTTTCCGCGCATTTTGGGCCGCTATGTCCGCGAACGGAAAATACTGACGCTGGAGGATGCGGTGCGAAAGATGACGTCGTGGCCGGCGCAGCGCATGGGGCTGACCGACCGCGGCGTTCTGCGCGAAGGACTGCGCGCCGACATCGCCATTTTCGACGCCGACACGGTCGCCGAAGGGGCCAGCTGGGAAAAGCCCTTGGCCGCGACCACCGGCATCGACGACGTCATCGTCAACGGGGTGCCCGTGCTGCGTGCCGGCAAGATGACCGGCGCGCGGCCGGGCCAGGCATTGCGCCATATGTGCCGCCGCTGATCGCGCGGCACCGGCCACCGAATGGACCGGCTAGGCGGGCGACTTTTTCGCCGCGCCTGCCGGGGATGACAGGCGATGGTGCGCTTCGTAGATCAGGTGCGACAGATCTTCGTCGGCGCTCGACATCACCCCGACGGTCAGCGTTTCGGTCGAACCGGGACCGCAGACATAGGCGTGCCCCATTCCTGAATCGATGTAGATGGACTCGCCCGCCTGTAGCTCGATCGGATCGTAATATTCGGTGTGGACGGTCAGCGTCCCTTCGACGACATAGATGAACTCCTCGCCGCTGTGACGGACGAGCTCGCCGAATTCCTCGATCGATTTCGCATGGATGCGCGTGATGATCGGCACCATGCGCTTGTGCCGCAATTCGGTGCAGACGTAATAATATTCATAGTTCGGCGTATCGACGCGCAACGCCTTGTCGATCGCCCCGATGCTGCGGCGCCCGAGGATCGGTGCAGGCGCCTCTTCCTGTTCGGCGAACAGGTCGGCCATACTCAGGTTGAGGCGCTCGCCGAGTTGCTGGAGCTTGTCGTATGTCAGCGACAGCCGGTCGTGCTCGACCTTCGACAGCGTCGATACCGGAATGCCGCATCGTTCGCTCATTTCCTTGAGCGTCCAGCCATTGCGTGCACGCAGACCGGCCATCACCGCCCCAAGCGTCTTTCGACCCTCTGCCATAGCCAAACGGTTCCTCCGGCCTTTTCAAATTATCGAGCGAAGACAGGATTGTCCCGTTCGGAGATTCGCCTTCCGCGTTAGCATCTCGGCTTTGGCCTGCGCAATCCGCCCGATTGCCGATTGACGCATCCGGACAAGGATGCGGGTCGCCCGTGCGCAAATGATAAGGGGACGTGGGCGCCGCGCTGGCAGCGTCCGGGCCTGCGCCATCCCCGTCGACGGGAATGGCAGGGGCAGCAGGATTCGAACCCGCGACCCTCGGTTTTGGAGACCGATGCTCTACCAGCTGAGCTATACCCCTAGGCCGGAGTGCGCCCTTAGCCGCAACGGGGACCATTAGGCAAGCAGATTGCAGTCTGGTTCCGCTTATTGCGGCGGGCAATGCATAGCTTGCAAAGCATCGCCGGGCTGATATGCGCTTGCCTCGCATGACGCCCGCCCGCACCTCCGACGTTCCGCAACATTATCTCGGCGGTATTGCGCTCCGGCTGCTCGCGATGGCGAGCCTTTCGCTGATGTTCGTGCTGGTAAAGATCGCCGCCGCCGCCCACGTCCACCTCGTCGAAAGCCTGTTCTGGCGGCAGGTGATCGTGCTGCCGCTGCTGGTCTTTTGGGCGATGCGGCACGGCGGGATCAAAATGTTCCGAACGCAACGGCCCGGCACGCACGCGCGGCGCGCGATGATGGGCCTCACCGGCATGGCGCTCAATTTCGGCGGGATGATCTATCTGCCGATGGCCGAGGCGACGACGATCAACCTGTCGGTGCCGATCTTTGCGGTGATCTTTGCCGCGGCCTTTCTGGGCGAACCGACGGGTTGGCAACGCTGGGGCGCGGTGATCGTCGGCTTCCTGGGCGTGCTCGTCGTGCTCAACCCGACGACGGTGGTTGCGAGCGGCTTCAGCGGCGAACACGGCCTCGGCACGTTGATCGCGCTGGGCGGCGCGATCATGACCGCGTTGATCACGATTCAGGTCCGCGACCTTGCGCGCACCGAAAGCCCGATGGCGATCGTCTTTTGGTTCAGCCTGATATCGCTCGTCCCGCTGACCATCGCGCTGCCTTTCGTGATGACACCGCACAGCCCCGCGATCTGGGCGACGCTGATCGGTTTGGGTTTGCTCGGCGCGGTGGTGCAGATGTCGCTGACCGGCGCGCTGCGGCTCGCTCCCGTCGCGGTAGTGACGCCGATGGATTATTCGAGCCTGCTCTGGTCGATCGCCTGCGGCTGGTATTTCTTTGGCACCTTCCCGGCCGACACGACGTGGGTCGGCGCGCCGCTGATCATCGCGAGCGGCCTGTTCATCGCCTGGCGCGAACACCGTCTGCACATCGAGCGGCGAAAGGATCTGACCGCATGACGAACCTTCCGATCCTTTATCACTGTCCCGACGCGCGGTCGCTGCGATGCCTGTGGGCAGCCGAGGAAGCAGGGCTGGACATCGACCTGCGGCTCTTGCCCTTCCCTCCCCGCGCCTTTGCCCCCGACTATCGCGCGATCAATCCGCTGATGACGGTACCGGGCTGGGTCGAGGACGGGCGGCTGCTGACCGAATCGGCCGCGATCTGCGAACGCATTGCCGACGGCACGCCGCTCGAAGTAGGGCGCGACGAGCCCGATTACTGGACATATCGCAACTGGCTCCACCGCAGCGACGCGACGCTGACCTTTCCGCTGGCGATCATGATCCGCTACACGCGCGTCGAGCCGGAGGAGCGACGGGTCGCGCAAGCGGTCGAGGATTACAAGGCCTTCTTCGGCGGCCGCGCCAAGAGCGTCGAAGCGACGCTCGCCGACGGGCGCGAATGGCTCGTCGGCGGACGCTTCACCATCGCCGACATCGCGATCGGCTATGCGGCGTTTCTGGCGACGACGCTCGGCGCCGACGACCTGCTCGGCGAAGCGACGAAGGACTGGCTGGCGCGCTGCACGGCGCGCGACGGCTTCGTTCGCGCGCGCGAGCGGCAGAAGGGATAGCTACAACGGCTGTATTTGGGAAGGATTTGAGCCGCCTGCCCTCGATTCTACGTTCGTCACGACCGAATTTATAAGGCGCCTCAATTCACCATCCGCTCGTAACCCTCCCAATAGGGCGCGCGCAGATCCTTGCGCAGGATCTTGCCCGAGGCATTGCGCGGCAGCGCTTCGATCACATCGACGCTGCGCGGCGCCTTGAACGCGGCGATGCGCTCGCGGGCCCAGGCGATGATGTCCTCGGACTCGACCGTCATGCCGGGCTTGGCGACGACGACCGCCTTCACCGTTTCGCCCCATTTCGCATCGGGGATTCCGATCACCGCGACCTCCTGCACCGCGGGGTGGCCATAGATCGCGCTTTCGACCTCGGCCGGATAGACATTCTCCCCGCCCGAGATGATCATGTCCTTCATCCGGTCGTGGATATAGAGATAGCCGTCCTCGTCCATGTAGCCGGCGTCGCCGGTGTGGATCCAACCCTCACCCGTCATCGTCCGCGCGGTCGCGTCGGGAAGGTTCCAATAGCCTTGCATGTTGTTCGAAGATCGGGTGACGACCTCGCCCACCTCGCCGGTGGGCACTTCTTCGCCGTCGGGGCCGAGAATGCGGATCTCGACGCCGGGCAGAGGCTTGCCCGCCGAGCGCATCCGCTTGTTGCCTTCGGGGTCGTGATCCTCGGGCGGCAGCATGCAAATCGTACCCGTCGTCTCGGTCATCCCATAGGCCTGGATGAACTGCGCGCCGAACATCTTGATGCACTGCCGCAAGAGGTCGAGCGGAATCGGGGCGGCGCCGTAAAGGATATATTTGAGCCGGCTGTAATCGACGCTCGCGCAGCGCGGGTGGAGGAGCAGCATCTGCAGCGCCGCAGGGACGATGAAGAAGCGCGTCACGCCATGATGCTCGACCGCATCGAAGACGCCGTCGGGGTTGAATTCGGCGAGAATCACGCCCGGCAGCCCCGCCGCGAGCGCCATGATGCCGAGCCCGGTGCCGCCGATATGCGCGCAGGGCATTGCAACAAGCACCGCCTCGTCATCCTCCCACTGGGTGTAGGGCATGTCGAGGTCGGCCGAATTCTTGCGCAGCGCAAAGAGGTTGGTGTTGGTGAGCACAGCACCCTTCGGATTGCCGGTGGTGCCCGAGGTATAGAGTTGCAGAACCGCGTTGTCGGGACCCGACGGATCGAAGGCCACTCGCTCCGCGCCGTCTATCATCGCGCGCGCGGCGTCGGCGCCGACGATTTGCGGATCATGGTCGAGCTTGCCCGCGAGTTGGCCCGCCGCGGCGTCGAAGCCGGGGCCGGTGAAGACGATCCTTGCCCGTGTGTCGTTGACGATGAACGCCCATTCGACCGGCGACAGGCGCCAGCCGATCGGCGCCATAACGATGCCGGCGCGCGCGGCGCCGAAGAAGAGGGTGAAATAAAGGTCGCTGTTCTTGCCGATCCACGCGATGCGATCGCCTTTTCGAAGGCCCGCAGCGAGCAGCGCGCTTGCGACGCGCGCGGTGCGCTCTTCGAGATCGGCATAGCTCATCACGCGAGCGTCCTCGCGCATCGCGACGCGATCGGGGCGTTCCCGCGCCCAATGCGTGATGAATTCGTCGAAGGTGACGAGGTCGGCGATATCGCTCATACAAATCTCTCCCGGCGGCATTGCGCTCTTCTCAAGCCTGATAACAACAGACTCGACGACTTGGCAAGCGCGACGCTTCGTATGCGAACTTATCCGATGCGTGCGCGGGCGCAACGGGAAAGCGGCGATCAGGCGCGGTGGAACAGGAGCATCAGATTATTCGCCGGCATCGCGCGCCGCTCGGTGAAGGCGAGACCCGCATCGGCGGCAGCCGCCTTTACTGCGTCAAGGTCGCGCAGGCCCCATCGGGGATTGCGCGCGCGCAAGCTGGCATCGAAATCGACATTGCTCGGGGCGGTCGGCACGCCCGGCTCGACATAGGGACCGTAGAGGATCAGCGGCGCGCCGGCAGGCAGCGCGCGCCGGGCACCCGCGAAGAGGCCGGTCGTTGCCGCCCACGGACTGATGTGCACCATGTTTACGCAGAGCAAGGCGTCGGCGGCGGTTACCGGCCAGTCGGGCGCGGCAGCGTCGAGCCGGAGCGGCGGCGCGATATTGACCAGCCCCGCTTCCCCGCTCCAAGCGGCGATGGAGACGAGCGCGTCGGGGTCGGGGTCGGTCGGCTGCCATCGAAGGCGGGGAAAAGCGGCGGCGAAATGGACGGCGTGCTCGCCCGACCCGCTCGCGACCTCCAGAATCGTGCCAGCGGGGGGCAGCCATTCGGCCAGCACCGGGGCGATCGCGTCGCGGTTGCGCAGCGTCGCAGGGGCGTGACGCTTTGCACCGGCGCCGCCGTCCCCTGGTGACCAGGGAGTGGTCACGGGCGGCGGGCGCGCGCGTCCGCTAGAAGGCGGCGGGCGCGGATCGCGATTTCAATGCGCTGGAACGCCAGGAAGCCGAGCGCAAATGCCATCAATATATCGGTCGTCGCCATCAGGCCTGCGGGACCGGGACCCGCCATGTCCGTCGCCATGTTGCGCGACGCCGAGCGGACGACGACGAGGATGACGAGGAAGATCAGCGCCGCAGGCGAAACGGTCTGGCTGAGTTCGTGCGTCTCTGGATCGACCGCGATGTGCATCATCTTGCCGCGCATCCAGCCGAGCGCGGCGCCAGCCCCGAGCGCGAGCAGGCACCACAGCCAGACAAGCCCGTGCGGCGGCACGCTCCAGAAGATGAACCCGACAAGCAATGTGTAGATCGCCGGCAGGATCCACAGCCGTTCGATACGCAGCCTCCGTGCCTTGCCCACCGACCGTAGCCGCAGCGCCAGCACGAGCAGGATAATCGCGCCGGGGATCAGATATTGAAACAGCGGAGACGGGGCGGGTGCCGGAGTCATGCGGGCCTCACTTTCCTTTTGCCAGCGCCCGTGCGCGCCGTTCGCGCATCACGAGCCACGCGAGCAGGCCGACCGGCCCGACCATCAATGTCAGGAACAGAAAGGGCAGCTGAATGATACGGCTGAAACCCTTTTGATCGGCGTCGCGCGCGATCCACATGCCGGCGAACAGGTCGAACGCCAGATAATGCGTCCACCCGACAACCGTGCCCCCCTTGGTCGCGAACAGCGCCATCACGCCCGACAGGCTGGTGAAATCGACTGCCGCCTGCGGACCGCCGGCATCCCAGCCGCCGAACGTCAGCCCGCCGAGCAGTATCGCATAGGTCAGGCAGAGGAGCGCGACCCCGGCATAGAGGATCGCCGACAGGATGCGCGGACTGCGCGGCAGGAAGGCAAGCGCGACCCAGCCGGTCAGCGCCCAGCCGTTGGTCAGCGAATAAAGGCTTTCCCAGCTCATTCGATCCTCTCTCCTGGCGGTCCAAAACCGGCCCTACCCTATCCCGTTCGCCCTGAGCTTGTCGAAGGGCCGTTCCTTCTTTGCGCCGTTAAAGAAAAGAACGGTGCTTCGACAAGCTCAGCACAAACGGGTTACGGGAGGGCAACCCTGATCATTGGCCGCCTTCACCCCACGTCAGAATCGGCTTGCGCGCGGCCAGCGTTTCGTCGAGCCGCGCGCGCGGGGCGAAGTGCGGCGCCGACTTGAGCGCCGGATCGCCATTCTTCGCGCGCCTTGCCAGGCTGCGCAAGGCCGCGATGAACTGGTCGAGAGCCGCCTTCGATTCGGTCTCGGTCGGTTCGACCAGCATCGCGCCGTGGACGACGAGCGGGAAATAGACCGTCATCGGGTGGAAGCCTTCGTCGATCAGCCCCTTGGCGATGTCGAGCGTCGAGAAGCCCTCGGCGAACCCGCGGTCGCTGAACAGCGCCTCGTGCATGCACGGGCCCGACGCGGCAAAGGGCGCGTCGAGGACCTCTTCGAGGCTGCGCAGGACGTAGTTGGCGTTGAGCACCGCGTCCTCGGCAACCTGCTTGAGCCCGTCGGCGCCGTGGCTGAGCATATAGGTCAGGGCGCGCGTGAACATCCCCATCTGGCCGTGGAAAGCGGTCATACGACCGAAGGTGTCGGGATGCTCGTCGCCCGCGCTTTCCTCTTCGACCAGCCTGAGCGAGCCGTCGGCGTAGCGCGCGGCATAAGGGATGGGGCCATAGGGCGCGAGCGCTTCGGAGAGCACAACCGGACCCGAGCCCGGCCCGCCGCCGCCGTGCGGGGTCGAGAAGGTCTTGTGCAGGTTGATGTGCATCGCATCGACGCCCAGATCGCCGGGGCGCACGCGCCCGACGATGGCGTTGAAATTCGCGCCGTCGCAATAGACATAGCCGCCCACGGCGTGAACCGCGTCGGAGATCGCCTTCATGTCGCGCTCGAACAGGCCGCAGGTGTTGGGGTTGGTGATCATCACGCCGGCGACATCGGGCCCGAGCCGCGCCTTCAGCGCCTCGAGATCGACGCGCCCCTCCTTGGTCGCCGGAATGTCCTCGACGGTGAAACCCGCGAAGGCGGCGGTGGCGGGATTGGTCCCATGCGCGCTTTCGGGAACGAGCAGCACGCGCCGATCCTCGCCGCGCGCTTCGAGCGCCGCCTTGATGCAGAGGATGCCGCAGAGCTCGCCATGCGCCCCGGCCTTGGGGGACATGGCGACGCCATACATGCCGGTCAGCTTTATCAGCCAGACCGCAAGCTCGTTGATGACGCCGAGCGCGCCTTGCACCGTTTCCTGCGGCTGGAGCGGGTGGACGTCGGCGAAACCCGGCATCCGCGCGATCTTTTCATTAAGGCGCGGATTATGCTTCATCGTGCAACTGCCGAGCGGGAAGAGACCGAGGTCGATCGCGTAATTCTGGCGCGACAGGCGCGTGTAGTGCCGCACCGTTTCGGACTCGCTGAGCCCCGGCAGGCCGATGGGATCGCCGCGCATCAGGCCGCCAAGGTCGGCGGCGGGCGCCGCCTCGTCGAAATCGACGCCGGTCGTGTCGGCCGAACCGATCTCGAAGATCAGCGGCTCTTCGAGCATCAGCGCGCGGTTGCCGGTGACGGTGACGCTATCGTCGCCGGTGCCCGCGACATTCATTTCAGGACGCCAGCCGGCGGGGTTGAGCGCGGTCATGCCAGCACCTCCTTCAGCGCCGCGGCAAAGGCGGCGATATCCGTTTCGGTCACGGTTTCGGTGACGGCCACAACCAACCCGTTCGCAAGCGTGTCATTGTCGGGGTAGAGCCGGCCGAGCGACACGCCGCCGAGCACGTCCCGTTCCGCTAGCCGGTGGACGACGGGCCGCGCTTCGGCGGGAAGCCGCAGCGTGAATTCGTTGAAGAAGCTGTCGTTCATTACCGACACGCCGGGCACCTTTGCGAGGTCGGTGGCGGCGGCCTTCGCGCGGGCGTGGTTGATCGCGGCGAGTTGGCGCAGCCCCTTTTCGCCGAGCAAGCTCATGTGAATGCTAAAGGCGAGCGCGCAAAGCCCCGAATTGGTGCAGATATTGCTCGTCGCCTTTTCGCGCCGAATATGTTGTTCGCGGGTCGAGAGGGTAAGCACGAAGCCGCGCTTGCCCTGCGCATCGACGGTCTCGCCGCAGAGGCGTCCCGGCATCTGACGGACATATTTGGTCTTGCACGCGAAAAGACCCACATAAGGCCCGCCGAACTGAAGCCCGACGCCGAGCGACTGCCCCTCGCCAACCACGATGTCGGCCCCCATCTCACCGGGCGACTTGATCAGGCCGAGCGCAACAGGTTCGGTAACGACGGCAATCAGCAGCGCCCCCGCCGCCTGGCAGGCTTCGGCAAGTGCGGTCATGTCGTCGATGCGGCCCAGAATGTCGGGATACTGGACGACGACGCAGCTCGTATCCTTGTCGACCGCGTCGGCCATCGCTCGCCAGTCGGTGCCGGCCTCGAGGCTCGGATCGCCATCGATCAGGCTGTCGCGGGTGTATTTCGCCATCGTCCGTGCGACGCTGCGATAATGCGGGTGGAGGCCGGTCGACAGCAAGGCCTTGCCGCGCTTGGTGATCCGCCGTGCCATGACGATCGCTTCCCAGCAGGCGGTCGAGCCGTCGTACATCGACGCATTGGCGACGTCGGTTCCGAACAGCCGCGCGACCTGCGTCTGGAATTCGAACAGCATCTGCAGCGTGCCCTGCGCGATCTCGGGCTGATAGGGTGTGTAGGCGGTCAGGAATTCGCCGCGCTGGATCAGATGGTCGACGCTCGCCGGGACATGGTGGCGATAAGCACCCGCGCCGAGGAAGAAGGGACCGTCGCCCGCGGCACGGTTCTGCCGCGACAGCGCCGCCATGTGCCGTTCGACGGCCAGTTCGCTCGCGTGCAGCGGCAAGCCCTCGATCGGCCCCGAGAGTCGAGCCTCGGGCGGAACGTCGGCGAACAGGTCGTCGATCGACGCGGCGCCGACCGTAGCAAGCATCGCGGAGCGATCGTCGGGAGTGAGAGGGAGATAACGCATGAACTACTCCATCGAAGAAGCTGGATTCACAGCCGAAAGCTGAGCAAGGTCGGGGAATGAGCCGGAAAAGACCATCGGGCCGCTGTGGGTCGTGCGAACCCAGGGCGCGAGCCAGATGCGAAAGCCCGCATCGCGAACGCGGCGGCAGAAAGCATAGTCTTCGGAGAGGAGATCGCCGCTGTCGGCATCGATCGTCGGGTGAAAGAAAGCATGTGCACGATCCCCGATCCCATGCGCCTGCCGCTCGCTCGCGCCAGGGCGAAAGGCCAGCTCGGGATGCGCCGCGGCCACGCCCTCCAGCACGTCGCGGCGGATCAGCATCAATCCGGTGCCGAGCCGTTCGAGCTCGACGATATCGGTGAGCGCGAAACTCTGCCCCGCATGAAGGAAGTGAAAGGCGAATTCTCCACTGTAGCGGGCCAGGTCGGCGGGCGTGGTCGCCGCCCCCGCCTGCGCCGCGCGGGCAACCGCAGTCCAATTCACGACCCGTCGCGGACAGACGCCACCGAGGACCGCGCAATCGGCGCGGTCCTGCATCGCGCGCAGCATCGCAAAGATGTCCGCCGACGCAAAGTCGATATCGGCATCGACGAACAACAGATGGGTGCAGTCGCTTGCGAGGAACATCGCGCTCAGCATGTTGCGTGCGCGCGCTATGTCGGGTTGATAGAGGATGAATTCGAACCGCACCGGCACCCCCGCCGCCTGCGCATCGAGCGCAAGCGCAAGCGCCGCCCGCACATAGCCGCCCTGCGCCCCGTCATAGATGGGCGTGGCGACCATGAGCCTGCATCCGGCGAGCGAGGGCGCTTCACCTGTCATGCGACGGACCGTAGAGACACCTCAAGACGCGTCATCGACCTATCTCCCCCCTCCCGCTTGCGGGAGGGGCTTGGGGGGGCATGGTCCGGAGCCGGGCTTGCCAGTCGCCCACCCCGGCCCCTCCCGCAAGCGGGAGGGGGAGACGAATTACAGATCGTCGCAGTAGGATTTATACGCCGCGGCGTTCATCAACCCCTCGAGCTGGCCCTTGTCGCCGAGCGTCATGCGAAAGAACCAGCCTTCGCCCTCGGGGTCGCTGTTGACGAGCGCGGGGTCTTCCTCGAGCTGGGCGTTGCCTTCGGTCACGGTGCCGTCGACGGGGGCATAGACGTCGCTCGCCGCCTTCACCGATTCGACCACCGCCGCGTCGCCGCCCTTTGACAGCTCGGCGCCGGTATCGGGAACTTCGACGAACACGATGTCGCCGAGCTGGCCCTGCGCATAGTCGGTGATGCCGACCGTTGCGACATCGCCATCGACGTCGATCCATTCATGCTCTTCGGTATAGTAACGCGGCATCGTCAGGCTCCTGTTTTACGAACATAGCGGTGCGGAACAAACGGCATGTCGGCCACCGCAACCGGGATGCGCTTGCCCCGCACTTCGGCGGCGAGCGCGGTGCCGGGCGCGGCATGGTCGCGGGGCACATAGCCCATCGCGATCGGCACGCCGACGCTCGGGGCGAAGCCGCCCGAGGTAACGACGCCGATTTCGGTGTTGCCGTCGAACAGCTTGGCGCCTTCGCGGACCGGCAGCTTGCCCTCGACGCTCAGGCCGACGCGCTTGCGGGGGCTTCCGTCGGCAAGATGGCCCAGGATGCGCGCGGCGCCGGGGAAGCCGCCCGCTTCGCGGCGGCGCTTCGAAATCGCGAAAGACAAATCGCCCTCGACCGGGTCGATGCCGTCGTCGAGGTCGTGGCCATAAAGCGGCAGCCCCGCCTCCAGCCGCAGCGAATCGCGCGCACCGAGCCCGATCGGCTTCACCGTCGCGAGCGCGCAAAGCGCATCGGCGAGTGCTTCGGCCTGTTCGGCCGGCACCGAAATCTCGAATCCATCCTCGCCGGTGTAGCCCGAGCGGCTGATCCCGAGCCGGACGTCGCCCCACAGATAGGGGCCGGCCTGCATGAAGACGAGGCGGTCGACGGGAAGAATATCAGCGAATTCGGGTGCGATGCCGAGCGCGACGAGCGCCCCGACCGCCTTCGGCCCTTGCAGCGCGAGCAGCGCATGGTCGTCGAGCAGGTTCATTTCGATCTCGTCGGGCAGATGCTCGCGCAGGTGCGCGATATCGTCCCACTTCACCGCGCCGTTGACGACCATATAGAGGCCGCGCCCGGTGTTCGTGATCATCAGGTCGTCGAGGATCCCGCCGTCTTCGGCAAGCAACAGCGAATAGCGCATCCGGCCGGGCTTCAGCGCCGAAATATCGCCGGGAACGAGCGTCTCGAGCGCCTCGGCAACGCCCTCGCCGCTCAGCACGAGCTGGCCCATGTGGCTGACGTCGAACAGGCCGGCGCTTGTCCGCGTCCACAGATGTTCGGCCATGATGCCGTCATACTGGATCGGCATGTGATAGCCGGCGAATTCGACCATCCGCGCGCCGTGGGCGCGGTGCCAGGCATCGAGCGGCAGCGTTTCGATCGCCACCTCTTCGCCCATTTCATCGGTTTCGCTCAATGCGGCCTCCCGTCGTTGACATGGCGCGAGGTGGCCCGATGCCACCGCTTTGCCACGCCCCCTCTGTCACGGGAACCTGAGAGTTTTCCTCCATGACATCATGGAGTTACCCCTTCGGTGGTCGCAACATGAAGCCGCGACGCTTTCCAGAGTGTCCAATCCGGCGCGCGGTCCTGCTGACCTGAGAGTTTCCGGGGCGGTTGCTCCTTCGGTGGCGAGGCACGGATCGCTCCGCTCCTCGCGCTCTCCCGCGCGGCCGTCCGAATCCCCTGCGGGCTCCGGCAGACGACCGAGCCTTGGCGGGGGCGCTGCACAGAGTCAATCGGCGAGCCGCCGCATCGCGTCATTTTCGTGGACATAAACTCCCGCAGCGTCGGCATCGATGAGCGCGACTATCGCCTTTGCGACGACATCGGCGGGAATCGAACGATAGCGCCGTAGCGATCCGTGGAGCAGCGCGTCGGTGAACGGCGCCGCGGCCATCGCAATCCCCTCGCCCAGCCGCGGCGGCCCCTGGCGCTCGCCCATGAGCAGGCCCGGGCGCAGAATATCGAGCCGGTCGAAGCCGAGCGCTGCGAGATCGTCCTCGGCCTCACCCTTGGTGCGCAGGTAGAAATTGCGGCTTTTCGCCGATGCGCCGACCGCGCTGACCACGATCATATGCGCAGTGCCCGCCCTCCGCGCCGCGCCCGCCGCCGCCAGCACGAGATCATGGTCGACCGCCCTGAACGCCGCTTGCGAGCCCGCCTGCCTGATCGTCGTACCGAGGCAGCAGATCAGGGTCGCGGGACGCGCGGTCGCGATGATCGCGGGCCAATCCCCGGGCGGCGCGACATGCTCGCTGTGGAGAGCAGGCAAGTCGGCGAGCGCATGACGCCCGAGGATCGCCAGCGGCTGGCCGTCCGCGTGTGCGATCACGCCGCGCCCCACCATGCCGGTCGCGCCGATGACAAGGGTTTTCACGTCCATCTTGTCCGCCTCCCCGAGCGAAGACGAGGGTCACGTTCGAGCGAAGCGACAAGCGCTCCGCGTTCGGCCTCGACTTCGCTCGGCATAGCCCCTCGTCTTCGCTCGAGGAAACGGGAATTATCGAGAGCTTCGCGCTCAGGCGTGCGCGAGTGCGTCCGGCACCGCATCGCGCCCGTGGATCTCGGAGAAGCGGTCGATCGCGAAGCGGTCGGTCATGCCGGCGATATAGTCGCCGATATGGCGGATCGTCGCGGCTTCGCCGTCGGGCAAGCGCGCGGCCCAATCCGCGCCCATCCGCCGCGGGTCTTCGACATAGGCGGCGAACAGACTGGCGACGACGTGCCGCGCGCCTTCCGCTGCGGCGAGTTGCGACGGGTGGTGATAGAGATTCGCATACATGAAGCGCTTGAGGTCGCGTTCCTGCCGCGCGAGAGCCGGCGAGAAGGTGCCGAGCGTGCGGCCCGCCGCGCGCACCTCGGCGACGGTGGCCACGCCCGCGTCGACGACATTCGCCTGCGTCGCCGCAATCACGTCGTTGACCATCACCCCGATCTGGTCGCGCACGAGTTCGCGAAGCTGCCGATCGCGAGCGGCGCCGGGAAAGCGGCGCTCGACCCCCGCAAAATTCGCCGCGACGAACGGTTGGGCCATCAGTTGGTCGAGATCGAGCAGCCCCGCGCGCAGCCCGTCGTCGATGTCGTGATTGTCATAGGCGATGTCGTCGGCGACCGCCGCGACCTGCGCCTCGAGGCTTGCGTGCGTCGCAAGGTCGAGCGGAATTTCGGCGTCGATGTCGGCCAGCGCCCAGCCCGGACGGCGGACCGGACCATTATGCTTGGCGAGCCCTTCGAGCGTCTCCCACGTCAGATTGAGACCGTCGAAGAGCGGATAAGGGCATTCGATCCGGGCGAGCGTGCGCAGCGTGTGGCCATTGTGGTCGAAGCCCCCATGCGCCTGCATCGCCGCCTTGAGTGCATCCTCGCCGGCATGGCCGAAAGGCGGGTGCCCGATGTCGTGCGCGAGGCACAGCGCCTCGGTCAGATCTTCGTTGAGCCCCAGCGCGCGCGCGATGCCCCGCCCGATCTGTGCGACCTCAATACTGTGGGTCAGGCGAACGCGATAATGGTCGCCGTCGGGCGCGACGAACACCTGGGTCTTGTGGCGCAGGCGGCGAAAGGCAATCGAATGGATGATACGGTCGCGGTCGCGCTGGAACGCGTCGCGCGGCCCGCGCACGACGCGTCCGACCTCCTCGTGACGGCGGCCGCGCGTCTGTTCCGGATCGCTGGCGACCCTCGCCAGGCTCACTTGATCGGCTCGACGGTCTCGCCGACGTCGCTGTTGAACAGGAAACCGTCGCCTTCAGCCTTCTTATAGTCGGCAAGCCAATCCTGCGCGCTCTTCTTGTCCTTGAACGGACCGACGAGCAGCCGGCGGGTCTGCCCCCATTCGGCGGTGGAGCCCGACTTACCCTTGAACAACGCGGCATTCCGCTTCGAAAAGCGGTTATAATCGAAAGCCAGCGCCTTCAGGTTCGAGCCCGTCGCAATCTGTACCCAGATGCGCGCGGGATTCGCCTTCCTGCGCTCGGCTTCCTCTTTGGCTTTCGCCTCGGCTTCGGCCTTCGCCTTCGCGGCGGCGTCTTCCTTTGCCCGTTTCGCGGCCTCGGCGGCTTCCGCCTTATGCTTCTCTTCGAGCAGCCGCGCGAGCGTGTCGGCGCCCACCGCATTGTCGGGCTTCGCCATCTCCTCGGCGGGAATGTCGATCGAACTGACGATCTCGGCAAGCGACGCAAGCGGCGCCGCGGCACTGGTCGCCGGGCCGGGCGCCTGTGCCGCGGGAGCGCCAGCCCCCATCTCGGCGATAGAGAAGCCGGGACCCACCGGCCCCGCGTCGGGCTTGACCGCGACGCCGACCGGCGTGGGTGCGGGAGACGCGGCGGCGGCTGGTGCGGGGGGCGGTGTGGGAGCGGGCGCGGGCCTTGCCGCCGCGGACGTCGGGGCGGGCGGGCGGGCTGCCGCGGGCGTAGTGGACGTGGACGTAGGAGTCGGACCGGGTTTGGCCACCGGTACAGGGTCGGATTGCCGCCGTACGGCGGCAGCAGGCGTCGACGTCGGCTCCAAGGCCGGCGCAGGCTTCGCTTCGCGGCCCCGGCGCGGCTTGACTGCCGGCTTCGCGGCCGTCGCCGGAGCGGGGGTCGCCGCCGCCATCTGTACCGGCCGCCGCGCCGGGCCGAGTTCGCCCGAAGGGAAGCGTCCGAAATGCGCGGCCGCGGCCATCTGCGCCGGATTGAGGCGATCCATTTTCAACAGATAGGGAAGGATATTCTCGGCGAGCTGAGACGGCATCGTCGCATCCACAATCTGCTTTGCCTCATCGCTTCGGCCGTTCATCGCAAGGATCATCGCGCGCGATCGCCAAGCGGCGCGGCTCGACTGGCGAAGCTGCGGCCCGAGGAGCTGGATCGCGCGATCGGGGTCGCCGCTGATGCCGAGCGACAGCGCATAGCGGCGCGTCACCTCGTCGCTGGGCGTCGTCGACAGGGCAAGCTGATAGTCGCGCTGCGCCTGATCCTGCTGACCGAGCAAATCGCGCGCGAGGCCGCGGTCGGCAAGGAATATCCGCTCGGGTGCGCCGAGCAGCTGGGCCTCCCCGAAATAGTCGAGCGCGCGCGTCGGGTTTTCCATGTGCACCGCCGCCGATCCGAGTGCTGCTTTCACTTCGCCATTGCGCGGCGCGGCCTGTTCGGCCCGGAGCAGAAAGCTCAGCGCGGCGCGATAGTCTTCGAGGTCGATCGACGCGCGCCCGGCATCGAGCAGCGCGGTGGCGTCGTTGGCGTTTGCGGCGATCCGGCCGAGCGCCGACGACAGCAGCGTCCGCGCGGCGGTCCGCCTGTCCATCGCCGCCTTTGTCGCGGGATCGGGCGGCGTCACCTGGCCCTGCGCCGCAGGCGTCATCATGGTGGTCAGGACGAACAAGCCAAGCACGCGAGCGATGGATCGCACGCGCGCCGGCCTGGCCGTCGTTTTCGGTCGCCGCATGGGCAAGCTCATCCCGTGTTCCGGGCCGCCCTGCCCTGATGCAGCGGCCGTCAAATACCCTGTTACTGGTTGTTCTGGCGGCCAAGGAAGCGCGGTATGTCGCTCCCCTCTTCCTTGGTCTTGCCGTCTTCGCCGGACTCGGTCGTAGCGCCGCCGCGCGACAGGCGCGACATACGCTCGAACAGCGTGCCGCCGCCGATCGGGCGCGCGGGGGCTTCCTCGGCCGGCTGTGGGGCCGGTGCGGGGTCGCTTGCCGCCGGTGCCGCAGGCTCGCCAAGCACCAGTTCATCCGCCGTGTCGTCATAGGTCGCCGCGACGTCGGAAAGCTCCATCGGCTCCTCGTCGGCCGGGGCCGGGCTCTCAGTGGCGGGGCTTGCATCGCTCAGCGAGAAGCCAGGAGCCGGATCCTTGTCCTCGGGCTCGCTCGCGGCCGGCTCTTCGACCGGAGCTTCCTCGACCACCGGCTCGATCGACTCTTCGGAGACCGGCGCAGGTGCCGCGGTCCGTCCCGGCGCGAAAGAAAAGCTGCGCGCGGCGGGAGCCACCGCCGCAACCTGATCGCCATTGCCGTCGATACCCGTGGCGACGACCGAGACGCGGATCTTGCCTTCGAGACCCTCGTTGAAGGCGCTGCCCCAGATGATGTTCGCGTCGGGGTCGACGAGTTCGCGGATGTGATTCGCCGCCTCGTCGACTTCCATCAGGCGCATGTCCTCGCCACCCGTGATCGAGATGATCACGCCCTTGGCGCCGGTCATCGAAACCCCGTCGAGCAGCGGATTGGCGATCGCCTTTTGCGCTGCTTCGAGCGCGCGGCCATCGCCTTCGGCTTCGCCGGTGCCCATCATCGCCTTGCCCATCTCGCGCATCACGCTGCGAACGTCGGCAAAGTCCAGATTGATCAGCCCGGGCATGACCATCAGGTCGGTGATCCCGCGAACGCCCTGCTGGAGCACTTCGTCCGCCATCGTGAAGGCTTCCTTGAACGTCGTGTTCGGGTTCGCGACGAGGAAGAGATTCTGGTTGGGAATGACGATCAGCGTGTCGACATGTTCCTGAAGCTCGCTGATCCCCGATTCGGCCGAGCGCATACGGCGCTGCCCCTCGAAGGTGAAAGGCTTGGTCACCACACCGACGGTCAGGATACCGCGGTCGCGCGCCGCCTTCGCAATCACCGGCGCGGCGCCGGTACCGGTACCGCCGCCCATGCCGGCGGCGACGAAGCACATATGGGCGCCGTCGAGAGCTTCCTCGACCTGGCTGATGCTCTCCTCGGCGGCCGCACGTCCCACTTCCGGCCGCGATCCGGCTCCCAGGCCCTGCGTGATCTGCGTTCCCAGCTGGATCCGCCGTTCGGCAGGCGATGCGTTGAGCGCCTGCGCGTCGGTATTGGCGACGATGAAATCGACGCCCTCGACCCGCGCCGCGATCATGTTGGCGATGGCATTACCCCCCGCGCCACCCACGCCGATCACGGCGATGCGCGGTTTCAGCTCATCGACCTGCGGCGGGCCAATATTGATGCTCATCAAAAATTCTCCCTGCAGCGGCGAACCGTTGCCGCTTGCCTCACCTTGCGACCCTCCGGACGGTGGTCCCCTTCGCCCGGCTTTCCGTCAACGCATTGCACTATTGTGACGTCGGAATCACCCAAAAAATTAACCTTTTCCCGTATCTCACCATCAAAAGCTGCTTTTGAGCGCAGTCATCAACCGCTGGAGGATCGACGCACCCTTCGGACGATAGATATCCTGCGCCATCATCGGCAGATCGCGCAAGTCGACCGGGTCCGATGCCGCATAGAGAACCAGACCCGCGAGCGTCGCGAAAGCCGGTCCCGAATGCGCATCGGGCAGGCCGTGCAAGCCACGGGGCCGCCCGACCCGCGCGGCGCGGCCCAGCGCAATCTGCGTATAGTCGGCGATCCCTTTCAGGTCGGCGCCACCACCGACGAGCACGACCTGTCGCCCGACCGGCCCCACGAAATGCAGGTCTTTCAGGGTTCGCCCGATCTCTCCCATCATCGCGTCGAGCCGCTGCCGGATCACCGCGACGAGCTGTGCCCGCGTGATCCGCGGCGATTCGGCTCCCGCCGCCGCGGCGCCAGGGTCGAGTTCGATGACGTCGCTGTTGTCACGCGGGCTTGCAGAGGCCGAGCCGTAAAAGCTCTGCAAGCGCTGCGCCTGACTGCGCCGGATGCCGAAAGCCGATGCGATATCGTCGGTAATGTCGCTCGCGCCGAACGGCAGCGACACCATTTCGACCAGCATGCCGGCGGCATAGAGCGACACCGTCGTCACCGCGGCGCCGAGTTCGACCAGTGCGACGCCGAGGTCGCGCTCTTCATCCGACAGGCACGCCAACCCCGCCGCAATCGGCGACGCGACCACGGCATTGACGTCGAGATGCGCCTGGCGCACCGCGGCCTCCAGGTTCCGCACCGGCGCGCCGTCCGCCATGATGATGTGGATATCGACGCCCAGCCGGTCGGCGTGCAGGCCGATCGGATTCTTGACCCCCGTCAGTCCGTCGAGCGTGTAGAGCGCGGGCTGTGCATGGAGGATCATCCGCCCTTCGGGGTCGATCCCGGCGCGTCCCGCGGCGAGGAGGTCGTCGATATCCTCCTGCTCGATCCGGTGGCCGCCGAGTTCGCTCTCGATCGGCGCAACGTCGCTCAGCAAGCTGCCCGCCGAAAAGCTGACCCACACATCGTCGATGTTCAGCCCGGCGATACGCTCGGCCTGCTCGATCGCTTCGCGCACGATATGCTCGGTCTGCTCCATATCGGCGACATAGCCGCGCTGGACGCCGCGGCTTTCGCGCTGGCCGGTGCCGAGCACGTGGAGCGCGCCATCGGCCGTCTGTCCCGCGATCAGCGCGCAGACCTTCCACGACCCGACATCGAGCGCTGTGATGATCTTTTCGATGCGCGGCGGCGCCATGGTGCTGCGATCCCTATCCTTCGCCGGCCGTGCCGGCGGCTATGGCATCGGCGGCGGCGCGCGCGTCTTCGAGCTTCGCCGGCGCCACCTGCCCCTCGTGCGGCAAGCGTAGCACGAAACGGCTCGGGTCGCGCATATCGAAACGCAGGATACCTCGCCCGAGCAGGCGATTCGCGCCGTCCATATGCGCAAATTTCGCAAGGGCTTGCTTCGCGGCCGCCTCGCCCTCGGGAAGCGATAGCGTCTCGCCACTACGGAAGCGCAAGTCCCAGCGGCGATTGCCGACCCAGGTCGCGCCCGCGAGCAATTCCCTGAGGCTGCTCGCCGATGCGAGCAAGCGGTCGAGATCCTGCGATCGCTGGTTCGCATTGGGACCGATGACCAGCGGCAGGTCGGGCATCGTCGCGACCGTGACCGGTTCGAGCACGACCCCGGTCTTGTCGATCAACGACAGCTTGCCCCCATGTTGCCAGATCGCGGCGGGACTGCGTTCGACGATGTCGACCACAAGCGTATCGGGCAACCGGCGCGACACCCGCGCATCCTTGATCCAGCCATATTGCATCAGATCGTCGCGCACCGCTTCCAGGTCGACCGCCGCCATCGAGCGGTCCTTCTGCGCCAGCGCGATGTCATAGACTTTGAGCCGATCGATGCGGTCCGCGCCGACCACCTCGACCTTCTTGACCTGGAATCCCGCTCGGCCGACCGCCTGTGCCCATTCCTCGTCGATCTTCGCGGTGACGCCCGTTGCATGGGCGCCGACGGCGGCGATCGCGGCGAGGCTGAGCCCGATCGTCCAATTGGCGACGCGTTGAAGCGTTGCCGGGCTGACCGGCAGCGCGTTGAGCAGCGCGTTCACACGCGACGTCTTGACCGCCTTGCGCTTCTTGGGCGCGCGCGCGGGTCGGCGCGGCGGCGCCTTGGCCCGCTTGATCCGGGTGCTGCTCATAACGCTTCCTCCACGATGCGTTCGACGAGTTCGGCATAGTCGATGCCGATAGCCCGTGCCTGTTCAGGCACGAGGCTGAGCGGAGTCATACCGGGCTGGGTATTGACCTCGAGCAGGAATATCCCCGCGAGGCCATGCTCGTCATCCCAGCGGAAATCGGAGCGCGAGGCGCCCTTGCAGCCCAGCAGGCGATGCGCCTCGATCGCAATATGCTTCATCCTGTCCGCGATATCCGCCGGCACCTCGGCCGGGCAGACATGCTCGGTCAGACCTTCGGTATATTTGGCGTCATAATCGTAGAAACCCGACTTCACGCGCAGCTCGGTGACACCGAGCGCCTGTCCGCCGAGCACCGCGACGGTCAGTTCGCGCCCCTTCACGAAAGGCTCGGCGAGCAGCCGGTCGAACTCCTGCCACGGGCCTACCGAGCCGCGCGCGATCGGGTTGCCGTAATTGCTGTCGTCCTTGACGATCGCGACCCCGACCGACGAGCCTTCGTTGACGGGTTTCAGGACATAGGGGCGCGGCAAAGGGTCGGTTGAAAACAGGCTTTCGCTGTCGACCATGACCCCCGTCGGCATAGGGATTCCATGCGGCACAAGCGCCTGCTTCGTCAACTCCTTGTCGATCGCAATCACCGACGTCACGAGCCCGCTGTGCGTATATTTGAGGCCCATGAGGTCGAGCATGCCCTGCACCGTCCCGTCCTCGCCCGGGACGCCGTGGAGCGCGTTGAAGACGATGTCGGGTTTCACGTCGGCCAGCCGCTGTGCGACATCGCGGCCCATGTCGATCCGGGTGACCTTGTGCCCGCGGCTTTCAAGCGCATCGGCGATCCCCTTGCCACTCGACAGGGACACCTCACGCTCGGCGGACCAGCCGCCCATCAGGACGGCGACATGCCACGGACCGTGGGTCATGCTTCAACTCCAATATTCAAAACCGTTTGTCCTGAGCTTGTCGAAGGACCGTTCTTGTCTTTCGACGTCCAAAAAGAAGAGCGGTGCTTCGACAAGCTCAGCACGAACGGAGAGAGGTGAGGCGCCCTCACTTCGCCACTCCCACGCGCTGAATCTCCCATTGCAATTCGATGCCGCTCTTCGCCTTCACCCGGCGGCGGACTTCCTCGCCGAGCGCCTCGATGTCGGCGCTCGTCGCGTCGCCGGTGTTGATCAGGAAATTGGTGTGCTTTTCGCTGACCTGCGCGCCGCCGAGCACCAATCCGCGACAGCCGGCCTCGTCGACGAGCTGCCACGCCTTGTGGCCGTCCGGATTCTTGAAGGTCGAGCCGCCGGTTTTCGAGCGCAGCGGCTGCGAGGCTTCGCGGCTCGCCGAGATGCGGTCCATCTCCGCCTGGATCGCGGCGGGTTCGCCCGGGCGGCCGTGGAACGTCGCGGCGACGACGACCGCACCCTCCGGCAATGCGCTGTGGCGATAGGTATAACCCAGGTCTGCGAGCGCGAGTGTTCGGCGCTCGCCCGAACGCAGCACCACGTCAGCCTCGACCAATATGTCCTTGACCTCGCTGCCATAGGCACCGCCGTTCATGCGGACGAAGCCGCCTACGGTGCCGGGGATTGAGCGCAGGAATTCCATTCCGGCGATACCCGCATCGCGCGCCGTCGAAGAAACGAGGATGCCCGACGCACCGCCGCCGCAGCGCAGGCTCGTCGCATCGACGGCTTCGACCTTTGCGAACGCCTTGCCGAGCCGGACGACGACGCCCGGAAAGCCGCCATCGCGGACGATGAGGTTCGACCCGAGGCCGAGCGCCATCACCGCGATCGCCGGATCCAGGTCGCGAAGGAAGTCGGAAAGATCGTCGGCGTCCTTCGGCTCGAACAGCCAGTCGGCAGCACCCCCCGACTTGAACCAGACAAGCGGTGCCAGCGGCGCGCGCGGAGTGAGCTTGCCGCGGACAACGGGAAGGGTGGTGAGACTCATGCCATCGCCCCTTCCCCGTTGAAACGGTCGCGCAGGAGACCGAGCATCATGCCGCCTCCACCGCGCTCGCCAGTCCAGCCGCTGTCTTGGTGACGTCGCCCGCGCCGAGGCAGATGATCTTGTCGCCCGCGCCGAGGTGACCCGCGCGGATCGCGTCGGCGAGCACAGCTCCAAGCGCCGAGGGGTCGGCTACCGTCGCTGCGTGGCGATGGCCGCGGTCGCGCAGGCCGGCAACAAGCGCATCGGACGACACGCCCTCGATCGCCGCTTCGCCGGCGGCATAGACAGGGAGCGCAAGCACCATGTCGGCGTCGTTGAAGGCCTGCTGGAACTCGTCCATATGATCGCGCAGCCGGGTATATCGGTGCGGCTGCACCACGGCGACCACGCGCCCCGCGCCGACGCCCTCGCGCGCCGCCGAAAGGACCGCGCGGATTTCGACCGGGTGGTGCGCATAATCGTCGATCACCGCGATATTGCCCACGCCCGCCGCGATCTCGCCGACCTTGGTGAAGCGGCGCTTCACCCCCGCGAACCCGTTGAAGCCCGATACGATCTTGTCGTCGCTGACGCCCATGTGCAGCGCCACCGCGATCGCCGCGAGCGCATTCTGGACATTGTGCCGGCCCGACATCGGCAGGTGGATTCCCTCTATCGTCCGGCTGTTCCCGTCGCGGTCGCGCACGACGACGTCGAAGCGATTGCCGTCGGGGCCGGGAAGGACATTGGTACCGCGCACGTCGGCCTGAGCGGAGAAGCCATAGGTGACGATGCGGCGGTCGCGGATGCGCGGGATGACGGCCTGAACTTCGGGATGGTCGAGGCAGAGCATCGCTGCGCCATAGAAAGGCACATTCTCGATGAACTCGACGAACGCATCCTTGATCGCGTCGAAGCTGCCATAATGGTCGAGATGCTCGGGATCGATGTTGGTGACGACCGCGATCGTCCCGTCGAGGCGCAGGAAGCTGCCGTCGCTCTCGTCGGCTTCGACCACCATCCAGTCCGACGCACCGAGCCGGGCGTTCGAGCCGTAATTGTTGATGATGCCGCCGTTGATGACAGTCGGGTCGATGCCGCCCGCGTCGAGCAGCGCCGCGACGAGGCTGGTCGTCGTCGTCTTGCCATGCGTCCCTGCGATGGCGACGGTAGATTTCAAACGCATCAGTTCGGCGAGCATTTCGGCGCGGCGGACAAGGGGGATGCGATGCGCGAGCGCCGCCTCGACCTCGGGATTGCCGCGCTTCACCGCCGTCGAGGTGACGACAACCGCGACGCCGTCGACATTTTCGGGCGCATGGCCGATGGCAACCTTGATGCCGCGCTTCCTCAGGCCTTCGACGACATAGCTGTCGGCGATATCGCTGCCCTGCACCTGATAGCCCAGATTGTGCATCACCTCGGCGATCCCCGACATGCCGATGCCGCCGATGCCGATGAAATGAATGATCCCGATGTCGGTTGCGACGCCGCGCATCAGCTTGCCTCCCGAGCGGCGCTGACACCGCTCGCCGCCGCCCGCGGCGCGCTCGCGCCGACACGGATCACGTCCATCAGCGGCGGCGGTGCGAAGCTTTCGACCAGGTCGGCAAGGTCGCGGGTCGCATCGGGCAGACCGCAGCTCGCGGCATTTTCCGCCGCGGTTTCGAGCGCGCCGGGTTCGAGCGCCATGCGCTGGATCTGCTTCGCAAGCGCGGCGGGTGTGAAGTCGGGCTGCGCGATCGACAGCGCACCATGCGCCTCGACCAGATCGACAACGTTCCACGTCTGGTGATCGTCCATCGCGTGCGGATAGGGCACGAAGATCGCCGGACGTCCGGCACAGGCGAGTTCGGCGACCGTCGACGCGCCCGCGCGGCCGATGAACAGGTGCGCCCAGCGCAGCCGTTCGGGCAGGTCGGCGATATAAGGGGCGCATTCGGCCGCGACGCCGAGTTCGGCATATTTGCCGCGTACCGTGTCCAGATCCTCTTCGCGCGCCTGCTGGACGACCTGCAAGCGTTCGAGCAGCGCCTTTGGCAGCATCGCGACCGCCGCCGGGACAACGTCCGAAAGGATCGTCGCGCCAAGGCTGCCACCGACGACGAGCAGCCGCAGGATGCCGTCCTCGGGCAGCGGCGGATAGCCCTCTTCGCGGATCGCAATCACCTCCTCGCGCACCGGATTGCCGGTGAGGTGGCGCTTCATCGCGCATTTTTCGGGGAAGCGGTCGATGTTGCGATACGCCACCGCGATCGCATCGACCTGACGCGCCATCAGGCGGTTGGTGCGGCCGAGCACGGCATTTTGTTCGTGGATCACGCTGGGCGTCTTCGTCGCGCGTGCCGCGAGCAGACTCGGAAGCGACGGATAGCCGCCAAAGCCGACGACGACGGCCGGGTCGAAATCCCGGATCAGGTCGATCGCCATGCGCCGCCCCTTGCGGATCGCGAGCGCGGCCTTCAGCCAGCCCACCGGGCCGCCGTGCACACGCCCGGCGGGCAGGACATGCGTTTCGAGCGCTGCCGGGGCACCGGGGATCTTCAGCCCGCGGTCGTCGCTGACCAGCGCGACGCGGTGCCCCCGCGCGATCAACTCGCCGGCAAGCGCATAGGCGGGCAGCATATGGCCACCGGTGCCGCCGGCGGCGAGAAGATAGTGGCGGGTGGCGCTCATTTTCTGTTCCAGTTGCGGGTCATCGATACACGCGCCGCATAGGGGTTCCGCCGGGTCAGCGACAAGAGCAAACCCATGCCGATCGACAGCGCGATGAACGACGAGCCGCCATAGCTGATAAAAGGCAGCGTCATGCCCTTCGACGGGAACAGCTGGGTGTTCACCGCCATGTTGATGATCGCCTGCCCCCCGAATTGCGCAATCAGCGCGGTCACCGCCAGAATGAGGAAGCTGTCCTCCTCATCGAGCAGGCGGACGAGGACGCGCACGATGATCGCGAGATAGAGGATCGCGATCGCAATGCAGGCGATGATCCCGAACTCCTCGCCGATCACCGAAAAGATATAGTCGGTGTGCGCTTCGGGCAGCTGGAACTTTGCGAGCCCCGCACCCGGGCCGGTCCCGATCAACCCGCCGGCGGTCAGCGTCGCATGCGCCTTTTCAACCTGAAAGCTGTCGCCTTCGGCAAAAAGCCAGATGTTGATGCGCTGCTGCGCCACCGGATAGAAGAAATAGGCCAGTACGATGCCCGCGAGCCCGGCGACGCCGAGACCTGCCATGATCCGCATCGAAAGTCCCGCGACAAGCACGAGCACGAACCAGGTCGCCGCAAAAATGATCGTCTGTCCCAGGTCGGGCTGACCCATCAGCAGCACCGCGATGATGCCGGTGAGCACGACCGACAGCGGCACGACCGGAAGGCTCTGGTCGTGCAGGCGAATCGAGAGGATCCATGCGAGCGAAACGGCAAAGAAGGGCTTGAGAAACTCTGACGGCTGGAGGCGGAACATACCGCTGCCGATCCACCGCTGGGCGCCGTTCACCGAGGTGCCGATCAACGGAACGAGAAACAGGAGCGCGAGAAAGGTAATCGTTCCATAGATGGCGAACCGTCGCGCTTGTGGCTTTGGCAGCATCGAAATGGCGAGCATCACCGGTACGCCGACCATGACCCACATCAACTGGCGATAGAAATAATAGAGCGGGTCGAGGCTTGCGGTCGAGGTCGACAGCTTTTGCGCCGCCACCGGCGATGCCGCTGCCACGGCGACCAAGCCGATCGCGATCAGCATCGACACGAGCAGCAACAGCACGCGGTCGATTTCCCAGAACCACAGGCCGAGCGGCGTCCGGTCGGCGCGACTGAGGCGCGGGCCGCGTCGTTTTGCGCTGCGCGTCGCCGCGATGATCGGCCGCTCGCTCGCCCTGTCCATATTGTCCATCCCCCCGCTCATGCCCGGAGCGCCTGCACCAGCGCCCGGAAACGGTCGCCGCGGTCCTCATAATCCTTATATTGGTCGAACGAGGCGCAAGCCGGCGACAACAGCACCACGTCGCCCGGCTGCACCGCCTTGGCGGCATGGGCGACGGCCGTATCCAACGTAGCCGCACGGTCGACGGAAATCGCATCGCCGATCTCCCGCGCGAACTCGTCCGTCGCCTCGCCGATCAGATAGGCGCGTTTTACATGGCCGAACCACGGGCGGCATGCGGCGAGCCCGTCGCCCTTTGCCTGCCCGCCCGCGATCCAGTGCAAACGCTGGTCCGGCGCCGGCGGAAACGCCGCCAGCGCCGGTGCAGCGGAAGCCGCATTGGTCGCCTTGCTGTCGTTATACCAGTTGGCGCCACGGGCTTCGCCGATCCATTCCATGCGGTGCGGCAGCGACGTGAAGGTCGCAAGTCCGCGTTCGATTTCGTCGTCGTCCAGGCCCAGCACGCGGCAAACGGCGATCGCGCAGACCGCGTTCTGCGCGTTGTGCGGGCCTTGCAGCGCGGGCCAGCGCGCCTGATCGGCGGGATCGATATCCTTTGCCGAGACGCGGTAGAGGCGATGGTTGATGTGGCCCGCGATCATTTTCGAAGGGTCGTCGTCGGCCGCGACGACCGCGACCTGATCGCGGTGCTGAAGGTTGAACAGTCGCGCCTTCGACGCGACATAGCCTTCGAACCCATCGTAGCGATCGAGATGATCCGGCGTGATGTTGGTCAGCACCGCCACGTCGCACGCCAGGCTGTGCGTCAGGTCGATCTGATAGCTCGACAATTCGAGGACATAGACCCCGGCGCCCCGATCATTGGCGGCGAGGGGGTCGCGCGCGAGGATCGGCAGCCCGATATTGCCGCCCATCAGCGCGGGGAGGCCCGCGGTCTCGAGCATGTGGGTGACGAGCGCGGTCACGGTCGACTTGCCGTTGGTGCCCGTGATGCCCACGACCCGGTGCGGAGGCAGGTCGGCGCGCGCTTCAGCGAAAAGTTCGACATCGCCGATGACCGGCACATGCGCCTCGCGCGCGTGCGCGACGATCGGATGGCGGTTGAGCGGCACGCCAGGCGACACAACGACACCCGCGAAGCCGGTCAAGTCGATCTGGAGCGGGTCGCCGATATCGGCGCCGAGCGCCATCGCCTCGTCGCGGGCCGCTTCGCGGTCGTCCCAGGCCGTCACCCCCGCGCCGCTGGCGATCAGCGCCTCGCAGGCCGCAAGGCCCGAGCGCGCCAGTCCCAACACCGCATAGCGGCGACCGGCAAAGGCGCGCGAGGTGATCACCGCAGCTTCAGCGTCGCGAGCCCCGCGAGCGCCAGAACGATCGAGACGATCCAGAAACGGACGACGACCGTGGACTCGGGCCAGCCCAATTGTTCGAAATGGTGATGGATCGGCGCCATCCGGAATACGCGCTTGCCGGTGCGCTTGTACCAGAAGACCTGGATAATCACCGACAGCGCTTCGACCACGAACAGTCCACCGACGAGGACGAGCACCAGTTCATGCTGCGCCGTTACCGCCATGGTCGCCAGCGCACCACCGAGCGCAAGGCTGCCGGTGTCGCCCATAAACACCGCCGCGGGCGGCGCGTTGAACCACAGGAACGCCAAGCATGCGCCGATAATCGCCGCCGCGAAGATCGCAAGCTCGCCGGCGCCGGGGACGTGCGGAATGCCCAGATATCCGGCGAACTTCACATTGCCCGACAGATAGACGATCACCAGAAAGGTCAGGCTGGCGATCATCACCGGAAAGGTCGCAAGCCCATCGAGCCCGTCGGTCAGGTTCACCGCATTGCCGAACCCGACGATGAGCACCATCGCAAAGACATAATAGAGCGGGCCGAGCGGAATGTAGACATCGCTGAAAAAGGGCAGATAAAGGTCCGTACCAGTGCGCGAAACGATCAGCAGCACCGCGATGCCCGCGATCACGAATTCGATCAGCAGGCGCACCCGGCCCGGGATGCCGCGATGGCTTGCCTTGGTCACCTTGTCGAGATCGTCCATGAAGCCGACCGCGGCAAAACCGCCGGTGACAAACAGGCAGGCCCAGACGAAGCGGTTGGACAGGTCCATCCACAGCAGCGCCGAAATCATCAGCGAGATCAGGATCATCAGCCCGCCCATCGTCGGCGTGCCCTTTTTCGCGAGATGGCTCTGCGGGCCATCATCGCGGATCGGCTGCCCCTTCCCTTGCCGCAGGCGCAGCATCAGGATGAATCGGGGGCCGATCCACAGCCCGATGATCAACGCGGTGGCTACCGCCGCCCCCGAGCGAAAACTCAGGTAGCGGATGAGATTGAGCGCCCCCGGAAAGCCAAGCCATTCCGCCAGCCAATATAGCATCAATAGTCCCCATGGGTCAGCGCCGTCACAAGATGCGACAGGCCGACACTGTTCGATCCCTTGACCAGCACCACATCGCCGGGGCGGATCAGGTCTTTCAGCCGCGCGGTGGCGGCCGGATGCGCGGGCACATGCTCGAAATCGATGCGCCCCTCAAGCGCTTTGGCGAGCGGCACCATCTCTTCGCCGACAAGCAGGGCGAATTGCACCCCCGCCGCGACGAGCGGAGCGGCAAGATCGGCGTGATAGGCCTCGCCATCGGCGCCGAGTTCCTTCATGCTCCCGAGAATCGCTATCTTGCGCGCGCCGGATTCGTCGCCAAGCTGGCCGATCGTCGCCGCCATCGATGCCGGGTTGGCATTGTAGCTTTCGTCGATGACCAGGATGTCGCCGCCCTCGACCGGCACGCGATGCCGTGCGCCGCGCCCGGCGAGCCCGGCCATCTCGGCAAACGCGAGCCCCGCGGCGGGCAAGTCGCCGCCGACCGCCTTCACCGCCGCCAGCACCGCCAGCGCGTTCGACACCCAATGCCGGCCGCCTTGCGAAATGGTGAAACACAACAGCGCGTCCTGCACCTGCGCGGTGACCAGCGAGCCGCCCTTGCCGTCGTTCAGCCAGTCGACCGCGCGCACGTCGGCGCCCTCGCCCAGGCCGAAGCTGACGACATGCGCCGCATGCCGTTCCGCCTTTGCCCGAAGCCGCGCATAGTGCGGACTGTCGAAGGGGATGATCGCGGTTCCACCGGGCTCGAGCCCCTCGAAAATTTCGCCCTTGGCATCGGCAATCGCTTCTTCGCTGCCAAAGAATTCCATGTGGGCAGGGGCGATCGTGGTGACGATCGCGACATGCGGACGCACCATCCGGGTCAACTCGGCGAGTTCACCCGCATGGTTCATGCCCATTTCGAAGACGCCGAAATCGGCAGTCGAGGGCATGCGGGCAAGACTGAGTGGCACGCCCACATGATTGTTGTAGCTTTTGACCGAGCGGTGGGCCTTGCCCGGACGGAACCGGTCGAGCGCCGCGAACAGCGCCTCTTTGGTGCCGGTCTTGCCCGCCGAACCGGTTACCCCGACGATGCGGCCGTGGCTGCGGGCCCGCGATGCGGCGCCCAGCGCGTTCAGCGCCGCCGCGCTGTCCGCAACCCGGATGTGCGGAAAGTCGATCGCGGTTTCGCAGACGATGCCGGAGGCGCCCGCCGCGATCGCCTTGTCGATGAACCTGTGGCCATCGGTCGCCTCACCCTTCATCGCGATGAAGAGGTCTCCCCCCGTCACTTCGCGGGAATCGAAGGCAACGCCCTGAACGGTGAAGTCGCCGCTCGCGGTCCCGCCGGTCGCGGCCGCGATCGCACGGGCCGTCCACAGCGGGGTCACGCCGCCACCTCGCGCGCGATGCCGACATCGTCGAAGGGGATGACCCGCATGGCTTCGCCCGCGCCGACGATCTGTCCCTGCTCGTGCCCCTTGCCGGCGATGCAGACGATATCGTCGGCCTGCGCCTCGGCGATGGCCGCCGCGATGGCCGCGCGGCGGTCGCCGATCACCCGCGCGTCGGGTGCGCCCTCGGCGATCGCGGCCCGAATCATCGCGGGATCCTCGCCGCGCGGATTATCGTCGGTGATGATCGCGACATCAGCCTTGGCGGCGGCAATCCGGCCCATCGGCGCCCGCTTGTCCCTGTCGCGGTCGCCCCCTGCACCGAACACCAGGATCAATCGGCCCGCGGCATGGGGGCGGAGCGCATCGAGCGCCGCTTCCAACCCGTCGGGGGTGTGGGCATAGTCGACATAGACCGGCGCCCCCGACCGGGCGATGGCTGCGCGTTCCAGGCGCCCGCGCACCGGCTGGAGCCGTGCAAGATTGGCAAGGGTCTGCTGCGGATCGCCGCCGGTGACGATGACGAGTCCTGCAGCGACGAGCGCATTGGCCGCCTGATAAGCGCCAATCAGCGGCAGGTTGACGGTCATCGTCAAATCCCCCGCAGCGACGGTCAGCGCCTGGCCGAGCTGCGTCGGTGCGCGCGCGACAAGGCGCAGCCCGTCGGCACCGGTGCCGACGGTCATCAGCCTCAGCCCCCGAGCGTCGGCGACGTCGACGATCGCCGCCGACCGGGGATCGTCGGTCCATATGACGGCCGCGCCGCCATTCTCCACCACCTCGGTAAACAGGCGCAGTTTCGCGGCGAGATAGGCGTCCATCGTGCCGTGGTAGTCGAGGTGATCGTGGCTCAGATTGGTAAAGGCCGCCGCGCGCACCGGCAGACCTTCGGTGCGATATTGTTCGAGCCCGTGACTGGACGCCTCGAACGCCGCGTGCGTCACGCCTTCGGCGGCGAGCCCCGACATGGTGCCCAGGAAAGTGACGATGTCGGGCGTCGTGAGCCCGGTCGACGTGCTGTCGTTCGACGTCGTGATGCCGAGCGTTCCGATCGATGCCGCGTGGAACCCGGCCATACGCCAGAGCTGGCGCGTCATTTCGACCGTCGACGTCTTGCCGTTGGTGCCGGTCACCGCGACGCACGTCGCCGGGAAACGGTGAAAGAAGCGCGCGGCGATATGCGCAAAGGCGCGGCGCGGATTGGCATCGGCGATATGCACCGCGCCGTCGACCCGCGCCTCGGGGCGGGCAACGACCGCGATCGCGCCCGCATCGACCGCGGCAGGAATGAAATCCTCGCCGTTGAATTTCTCGCCGGCAAACGCGCCGAAGATCGTCCCGGGCGCGACCTTGCGATGGTCGATCGCCAGGCCGGTGACCACGGGGTCGGCGTCTTTGGGTGCCGGAGCGTCGAGGAGCGCCGAGAGACGCATCAGTCCCCCTTCCCGCCCTTCCACAAGAGCGGGGTCAGTTCGGACACATCGACGTCGCGGCTTTCGTCCGGAAAAACGCCCAGCATCGGCCCCGCGCGCATCACCACCTTCTTGACCACCGGCGCGACGGTGTAGCCCGCCGTTCGCTGCCCCGAACTGAAGGCGTTGCCCTTGGGCTCGTCGACCATCGCAAGGACGACGTAGCGCGGATTATCCATCGGGAACGCCGCCGCGAAGGTCGAGACGAGCGAATGGCGGCGATAGCCCCCCGCGCCGGGCTTTTCGGCGCTGCCCGTCTTGCCACCGACCCGGAAGCCCGGCGCGTCGGCGTTGCGACCCGTGCCATCGGCAACGATCAGGCGGAGGAGCTGGCGCATCCGGGCGCTGGTCGACGCCTTGAACACCCGGCGCCCCTGTGGCGGCGCCTTGTCGCCCAGTTTGAGCAGGGTGGCCGGACGCCAGATGCCACCGTTGACGAGCGCGGCATAGGCGCTCGCCAGGTGCAACGGCGTCACCGCGATCCCGTGACCATAGCTGGTGGTCATGGTGGTGACGCGGCCCCAATCCTTTGGCCACAGCGGAAATGCCCGCTCTTTCAGCTCGATATGCGGACGCCCGTCGAATTCGAGATTGCGGAACAATTCCTCCATCTTTTCGCGGCCCAGCTGGTCGGCGATCTGCGCCGTGACGATATTCGAGCTGTGGATCAGCGTCTCGGGGACGTTGAGCCAGCGCCCCATCATATGCGAGTCGCGAATATGAAAGCCGGCGATTGCGAGCGGTTTGGTCGCGTCGTAACGCTTTGCCATGCTGGTGACGACGCCGTTGTCGATCGCCGCACCGATCGACAAGGGCTTGAAGGTCGAACCAAGCTCATAGAGATTATAGGTCACCGCATTGCGGCGCGCCTCGGTATTGCCGGCAACCAGCTTGTTCGGATTGAACGTCGGCAGCGACGTCATCGCAAGCACTTCGCCCGTATGCACGTCGAGGATGATTCCCGCGCCACCGATCGCTTCGAGATTCGTGACCGCATAGCTGAGTTCGCTTTCGAGCACGCCCTGGACGCGCGCATCGATCGACAGCGCCAGCGGCTGGCCGCGCGTCGCATCGTTGGTCAGCCGGTCGTCGAACGCCCCTTCAACCCCGGTGACGCCATGCCCCTCGGAATTGGTGAAGCCCAGTACGTGCGCGGCAAGGGTGAACTGCGGATAAAGCCGCTCCTTCTCGCGCGGAAAATCGAAACCGACGTCGCCGATCGCATTCACCGCCGCGACCTGGTCGGGCAGCGCGCGCCGGCGGATATAGGTCGGACGCGGGCCGCTGAGCTTTGCGAACAGCTCCGCGCGCGTCATGTCGGGAAAAATCTTCTGAAGTTCCCCGACCAGATATTGCGGCTTGTTGATCAGCTTTTCGGGAACGACGCGGATCGAATATCCATCGATCGTCCGTGCGAGCGGCACGCCGTTGCGATCGACGATGTCGGCGCGCGCCGGGACGAATGCGGCCGCGTTCGCGCCGCGTCCCGACGACGTGTCGAACATCGCGAAATAGAAGAGGCGCACCGACACCAGCAAAAAGGCCGCCATGAACAGCAGCATCAGGATCATCAGCCGCTGCTGCGCGGTCAGCAGAATCTGCTGTCGCACCCCCGCGGTTCGGATCCTGGCTGGACGGACGACCAGGGTATTCATCGGCGTTTACTGGCCTCCCGATGCTTCGGCGGCGGCGCTGCGCTTGAGTTCGGCGAGCGTCCGTTCCGACAGGAGCTGATCCTCGATCATCTTGAGCTGTTCGCGGCGGCGGGTCGGCGCCAAGCGCGGCGCGACGTCGGAGCGGACGGCAGCGTTCGTTTCGGCTTGCGCCAGCACGACGGGCTTGGGCTCGGCCTTCACCGTCCGCGGGGGCGGTGCGGGCTCCGCCGCCGATGCCGCCGGAATGACGGTCGCCGGCTTCGGCGCCGTCGCCTGAGGCTGGGCGACCGGAGAGACCATCGCCATCAGCACCGGCGCAACATCGTTGGCGCCGCGCGCCCGCGGCAGGCGGTCGAGCGAGGCGAGCTGGCGTTCGTTCGCCAGATACTGGTCGGCGTTCGGTGCCGAATAGCCGAAGCTTTCGACATTCCACTGTTCGAGCTGCCGCATGGAGGCGCGGACGGCCAGTTCGGATTCCAGATAGCGGATGTTGTCGCGCGCCTGCCCGATCCGCTTGTCGATCTGTGCCAGTTCGCTGCGCGTCGCGGCCACCTTGAGCGACACCGGATACAACATCATCGCAAAGATCAGTACGAGCAGCACCAGGCCGATTCCCTGGAGCTTGCGAGCCGCCATCAACATGACATCGCCTCCTTCATCGTCTTGCCGGCAGGCCAGGCGGGTGCGGACGTCCGCACCGCGCTGCGAAGCGTCGCGGAGCGGGCGCGCGGGTTGCGTGCCTCCTCCGCCTTGCCCGGGCGGACCTTGCGCGCCGGGGGTTCGAAGGTTGCGGCCCGCGCCAGAGGGAGCGGCGCGGGCCGGTGGCGCGACGCGCGGGCATCACCCCCGCTCCGTTCGCGCAGGAAATTCTTCACGATCCTGTCCTCGGTGCTGTGAAAGCTGACCACCGCGAGGCGGCCGCCGGGGCGCAGGATGCGCTCGGCGGCACACAGCCCCGCGACCAGCTCGTCGAGTTCGCCATTGATATGAATGCGGATCGCCTGAAAGCTCTTGGTCGCCGGATCCTTGGGGGCGCCCGGCGGATGCCGCAGCGCCTTGCGAATCACCGCGGCCAATTCGCCCGTGCGCGACAGCGGACGCGCCGCAACGATCGCGCGCGCGACCCGCCGCGATTGGCGCTCGTCGCCGTAGTGATACAGCACGTCGGCGATTTCGGCTTCGTCGGCTCGGTTGAGCCAGTCGGCCGCGCTCTCGCCCGCCTGCGCCATCCGCATGTCGAGCGGGCCGTCCGCCTGGAAGGAAAAGCCGCGGTCGGCCCGGTCGAGCTGCATCGACGACACGCCGATGTCGAAGACGATGCCGTCGACCGCCTCGATCCCGCGCTCGGCAAGCAACCGGTCGATCTCGCCGAAGCGTCCCTGTACCAGCGTCAGGCGGCCGTCGGCCTCTTCGGCCAGTGCACGCCCCTCGCCGATCGCATCGGGGTCGCGGTCGCACGCGACCACCTCGGCGCCCGCGGCGAGCATCGCGCGCGTGTAGCCGCCGGCACCGAATGTCGCGTCGACGTGACGCTCGCCCGGCACGATGGCGAGCGCGGCGACCACTTCGTCGCGCAACACCGGATCGTGACGGGGATCGCGGGACAGGTCGCTCATTTGCGCCCCCGCCCTTTGGTCTCGGCCCAGTTGGCGGCAAGCCGCTGGAGCACGGGATCGGCGGCGGCGCATTCGGCCAGCGTCGGCAACCACCAGATTTCGAAGCGGCGCCCCGACCCGACGAACGCCGTCGCGCCCGCCTCGCCGACGCGATCGCGCGCGGTGAAATTGGGCAGGAAGCGCCCGCTGTCGTCGAGTGTATAAGCCTCCGTATAGCTAAAGCGCTGCTTGAACGCCTCGTCCTCGTCAAAGTCGAGATTGCGCGCCAGCGCGGCCGCGCGGTCACGCTCGATCTCGTCCGAGAGGCGATCATATTGGTCGTGGCCATAAGCGACGAGACAGGGCAGCTTTTCGTGAAAACCGACCCAAAGCACGCGCTGGCCGTCCGCATTGAGGGGCA
Organism: Sphingopyxis sp. CR5; assembly: GCF_059693785.1. NCBI lineage: Bacteria > Pseudomonadati > Pseudomonadota > Alphaproteobacteria > Sphingomonadales > Sphingopyxidaceae > Sphingopyxis > Sphingopyxis sp. CR5. Next base: position 282,172 of record NZ_JCATIE010000002.1, read on the forward strand.
CATTGTTGCGGAACTGCGAAGGGACGGCGACGCGCCCCTTGCCATCGATCGCGGCGAAGTTGGTGCCCGAGTATCGGCCGGGCGTCACAACCGCCATCGCTCTTGCCCCCGTTCTCGCGCCTCCGGGCAAAACTTCCCCGATCCGGGAATCGCAGGATTCCGGGCGAAATGACTCGGGTGGAGATTGCCCCTCTCCGATTCCTGCCTACCAAGTATAAATCGGGGTGGAAAGGGGAAAATTAGGGCAAGTTAGGGAATCTATCCCAAATTTATCTCAAAAACAGGAGAAACCTCCCCCCGCGCGGGGCAAGGCAAGGTGAAACGCGCAAGCGAGTGGCGCGAAAGACCGATCGAAAGTGGAAGCTGAGCGGTGCGTTCGAGCGCCGCGATCAGGTGGAGGAAATCCAGAGCGGCTGCAGAACGACGCTATCGCCCGGCTCGCCGCGCAGGCGTGCTGCGAGCCATACCATCGTGTCCGCCTGCCGCAGATGCTCGGCACCCGGCACCAGCGGGCGCCATAGCGGGGCGAACAGCAGATCGGCGTCGCCGACCAGCCAGGCCTCCCCGGCGCCGATCGTGCAATGTGCAATGCGCCGGTCGGCGAGCGCCGAGCATCCGGCAGGAAGCACCTCGAAGCGTCCTGCGCTGAACAAGCGCAATCGCGCACCGTCGACATCGACAGCTTGTGCCGTGCGCTCGCCCACCGGGGCCGGGCCGAGCGTGACGCCCCAATGGTCGAGCAAGGGGGTCAGCAGGCTTGTCACGGGCGGGTTGCGCGGATCGCCGAGCGGGTACCGCACCGGCCATCCCGAGAGCGCATCGGCAAGGATCACCGCCCGTCCGCCGCCGCGAACGAACGCGTCGATCGCGACCAGATCCGGCGCGGGAAGCGCACGCGGGTGCGCAACCAGCAGCGTCGCTCCTGCCGGAACCGCACGGTCCGTCAGGCTGTCGACTAGGTCCACAGGCCCCGACGCTTCGATCCGGGCCAGGGCGGGGTCTTCGGCGGCGCCCCGCGCGACCATCGCTGCCATGCCGCCCTGCCCCGCCCAGCGGAGCGGCAGCCCGGTCAGCATGACGACGGACGGCGGTCTGGCGCCAGCGCGCTCCGTGTAGAGCGCCGACAATGCCAGGTGTCCGGCGGCGAACCAGACGAGCAGATATACGGCCGCGGCTGCCCAGCGAGGCATCGGCCCCCGGCAACCTTGCACGATCACGTCGGCAATCAGGGCGGCGACGGCCCCCGCCGCCGCGATGAGCACAAGCTGCCCCCACCCCGTTCGGCCCGATAACCAGAGCGCAAGCGTCGCCTGTGCGGCGAGCAAGAGCAGCAGTGCCATGCCCGCTGCTCCAAGCCGCGCCTTGCGAGCCTCGCCGCGCTGCCAGGCGGCCAGCAGGAGCAGCGGCAGCGCCAGCGTCGGCAATGCAAGCGCCGGATCGATGCGGCCCAGCAACGCCTGCCCGCCGATGCCCCATGCAAGGGTGGGCGCCAGCGCCGCTGTCGCGGCCGGGCGCAGCCCCGCAATCACTGACGCTTGGATTGGGATTGCGACTGGCGCGCGCGCTGCAATTCGGGGTCGGGCTCCAGGTCGGGAACGGTCGGCGTGGTTTGCGGCACCTTCACCGACATATCCTCATTCTCGTCCTTCGAGACCGGCTGGACGCCCAGTTCCTCGAGCGGCGCGCTCGCCGCCTTGGGCTGTTCGCTCGGCATATTCACCTCGGTCGCCGTGGCCGCACCCTTGGCCGCATTTTCGCGCGCACGATCGCCGATCAGTCCGGCCAGCCCGACGAGCAGCAGCACCACGAGCAATCCGGCGATCCCGATTTGGAGGCGGCGCATCGTGTCGTTCGCCGGCGTGGCCGCCGGGGTCACCGTCGCCGATGCAGCTGTCGCCGTGTCGACCAGCTTCGCCTCCGCCCTCATGCCGTTGCCTCCGCCAGGCCCTTGCTGGCGAGCCATTCGCGATTGTAGAGCGTCGACAGATAGCGGAATCCGCTGTCGCACAGGATCGTCGCGATGCGCTTGCCGGGGCCGAGTTCGCGCGCGAGGGCCATCGCCCCGGCGACATTGATTCCCGACGACAGGCCGAGGCACAGACCTTCCGCGTCCAGCAGGCGGCGAACCACGGCCAGCCCTTCGGCGTCGGAAATGCGGAACTGCGTGTCGATAGGCGCACCGTCCAGGTTGGCGGTGATGCGGTTCTGGCCAATTCCTTCGGCGACGCTCGACCCTTCGGCCTTGAGTTCGCCGCACTTGTAGTAATTATAGAGGCCCGCGCCGTGCGGATCGGTGAGCGCCACCGTGATGCCCGCATCCTTCGCCTTCAGGCCCAGCCCCGTCCCCGCGATCGTCCCGCCGGTCCCGGCGGCGCAGGTAAACCCGTCGATGCGCCCTTCCATCTGCGTCCATATCTCTTCGGCGGTGCCCATCACATGCGCTTTGCGATTGGCGATATTGTCGAACTGGTTAGCCCAGATCGCATTGTCGGTTTCTTCGGCGATCCGGCGCGAGGTGTGGACGAAATGCCCCGGATTGGCAAAGGGCGCTGGCGGAACAAGCACCAGCTCGGCGCCGAGCGCGCGAATCGTCGCCATTTTTTCGGCGCTCTGATTGTCGGGCATGACGATGATCGTCTTGTAGCCGAGCGCATTGCCGACCAGCGCAAGTCCGATACCGGTATTCCCTGCCGTCCCCTCGACGATCGTTCCACCGGGACGCAGGCTGCCATTCGCTTCGGCGTCGCGGACGATATAGAGCGCGGCGCGATCCTTCACCGATCCGCCGGGGTTTGCATATTCGCACTTGCCCCAGATTTCGCAGCCGGTTTCCTCGCTCGGCCCTTTGAGCAGCACCAGCGGCGTGTTGCCGATCAGCTTCAGGCTGTTTTCCGCAATGATCATGCCCACGATTTAGGACGCCGCCGAAGGCGCCGCAAGACAGCTTCGCTTGATCGCGCGATGGTGCGGCTATTCGGGGGCTTTCAGCGGCAAAGGGCGGCCGATGCCGTCAACGCATCAGCTTCGATCGGCTGTTCCAATAGATCGAGGTCACCCCCGCATAGGCGCCAACCTGTTCCCAAACGCGCTGGTCGACCGACTGAACATCGACGCCATTCTTTTGATACGCCGCGACAATCGACATGAGCATGTCGTCGTCCAGGCCATTTTCCAGGTCCGGATTTGCGCCATGGACACCGAAATCGAGCACCGTGTCGACCGGGCCGGTCGAAAGGCCGGCCTTCGCGATTTCCGCGATCAGCCAGTCGCGGGCGATTCGCGCGACGCCATAGCTGAAATAATCTTCCGCCAGCGCGTCGGCGACGCCATGTTTCGCGGCGCAGCGCCGAACGATCGGGTCGAGTTTCCGAAACGCCCTCTCTTGCGCTTCGGGGTCCCGGTTGTCGGATATCCCTGTCCCGATGCGGTCCTTCAGATCGCGATCCGCCGCAGCCGGGATACAATCCAGCTTGGCGCCATCCTGTCCGAACGCCGCCCCCGGCACGGCAGTCGCCGCTAGCGCAGCGCCAAGAATCCAGCCCTTGTTCATCATCTTGCCCCCCGTAAAATCGATTATCTCAGGACAGCATCGCCATCCCGCCGTTCACATGGATCGTCTGTCCGGTCACATAGCCGGCTTCCTTCGATGCCAGATAGACAACCGCCGCGGCGATGTCGCTACCCTCGCCCATCCGGCCGGCGGGAATGCGCTGGTTCAGCGCCTCCTTTTGCGCGTCGGGCAGGACGTCGGTCATCGCGGTGGCGATAAAGCCGGGCGCGACGCAGTTCACGGTGACGTTGCGGCTCGCCAATTCCTGCGCCAGCGCCTTGGTCATGCCGGTGACCCCCGCCTTCGATGCGGCATAGTTCGCCTGTCCCGGATTGCCCGTGGCGCCGACGACGCTGGTGATCGAGACGATGCGTCCGAAACGCGCCTTCATCATCGGCTTGGCGGCGGCGCGTGCGAGGCGGAAGTTGGCCTCCAAGTTGATGCGGATGACGTCGAGCCATTCCTCGTCCTTCATCCGCAGGATCAGATTGTCGCGCGTCACCCCCGCATTATTGACGAGGATGTCGAGCTTGCCGCCCATTGCCTCGACCGCCGAGGGGACGAGCGCATCGACCGCCGCCGCGTCGCCGAGATTGCACGGCAACGCGACATGATCGCCGCCGAGCGTATCGCGAAAGGCGCCGAGCTTCTCTGCGTTGGAACCCGAAACCGCGAGCCGCGCCCCCTGCGCCGCGAGCGCCTGCGCGATGGCCGAACCGATCCCGCCCGAAGCGCCGGTAACGAGGGCGGTCATGCCGGTGAGGTCGAACATGCAATGTCTCCTGATTTTTACCGGTTCACGCGGAGACGCGGAGACGCGGAGGGTTTATGGTCATTGACGATACGGCGCACGCCTTCCTTTAGCGTCGCACCACCGAAATTGACGAGCAGCCCAACCGATTGCCCGGTCAGGCGAAGATAGGTCAATAGTTGTTTGCCGTGAGCGGCGTTCAGGCGTTCGACCGATTTGATCTCCACCAGCAGGCGGCTATCGACCAGCAAATCGATACGAAAAGCCGCTTCGAATCGAGTCCCTTCAAAAAGGATATCGATCGGCTTTTGCCGATCAACCCGATATCCAAGGTCAACCAGCTTTCCGGCCAGGACGGTCTCATACACGCTTTCAAGTAGCCCCGGACCCAAATCCCGATGCAGCCGCAGGGATAAATCGAGCACGTCACCACTCACGACGTCTATATCCCGCACAATCCCTCCGCGTCTCCGCGTCTCCGCGTGAACCATTTTTGCGACATCTACGTCTCGGTGCGAATTTTCTAAAGCGCGCCGGTCAGCGCCTCGATATCGTCCATCGACATCAGGCTCACCGTTTCGACCTCGCCGCTCGCGCTGCGCTTGACCATCGGCGAGAGGACCTTGCCGCCGAACTCGACGAACTGCGCCACGCCGATTTGCTCCATCGCGCCGACGCTCTCGCGCCAGCGGACGCGGCCGGTGACCTGGCTGACGAGCAGGTCGCGGATTTCGGCGGCGTCGCTCACGGGTGCCGCGGTCACATTGGCGACCACGGGGACGAGCGGCGCGGCGGGCGGGTTGGCGGTCAGCGCCTCGGCCATCGCGTCGGCCGCGGCCTGCATCAACGGGCAGTGAAAGGGCGCCGATACGGGGAGCAGCACGCCGCGCTTGATTCCATAATCCTTGACCATTGCGACCGCGCGCTCGACCGCGCCCTTGTGGCCCGAGATCACGACCTGCGACGGGTCATTGTCGTTTGCGACCGTGCACACTTCGCCCTCGGCCGCCGCGTCGGCCAGCTTTTGCGCGGTGTCGATATCGGCGCCGAGCAGCGCCGCCATCGCGCCGACGCCGACGGGCACCGCCGCCTGCATCGCCTGTCCACGCGTCTTCAAGAGCCGCGCGGCGGTCGCGAGGTCGAAGGCGCCGGCGGCGCACAGCGCACTATATTCGCCAAGGCTGTGGCCCGCGACATAATCGGCCTTGGCGGCCAGCGTCACGCCGCCCTCCTTTTCCAGCACGCGCAATGTCGCGACGGCATTCGCCATGATCGCGGGCTGGGCATTTTCAGTGAGGATCAGCTGGTCTTCGGGGCCCTCACTCATCAGCTTGAAGAGATGCTGACCCAAGGCCTCGTCGACCTCCTGGAAAACCTCGCGCGCGACCGGCGATGCGTCGGCGAGCGCCTTGCCCATGCCGACCGCCTGGCTGCCCTGACCCGGAAAGATGAATGCGCGCATAACCCTGTTCCTTATCGTCGCCCCCGCGAAGGCGGGGGCCGCTGGAATTTTAGACTTCATCGCCGGAACAGAGCCGACAACGGCCCCCGCCTTCGCGGGGGCGACGGAAAGGTCTCGCGCCTATTCGCTCACCCGGCGCGATGCAAGCCGAAGGGCACGACCTTGTTCGCGGCATCGTGCCCGATGTCGGCGCGGCCGAGCCACGCGATGCCGGTGCGGGCACACCAGTCGCGCGCGATCTCTTCGGCGTCCATACCGAAGGGGCGGTCGTTTTCTGGGACCGCGCTGACCCGGCCGAGACGAAGCCCCGTCAATCCGCGCGGACCGAGGCAGGTCGCCATGTGGAAAAAGGCGCGGTCGAACGCATAGAGATATTCGCTGACCTCTTCGACCAAGAGGATGTGGCCGGCCAGATCGGGCTCGAGCGGCGTGCCGAGCAGCATCGACAGCGTCATCAGGTTGAACGCCGCATGGCGCGCCCCGTGCTCCAGCCCGGCTTCGCACGTCGCGGGATCGCGGGCGACGAGCCAGTCGAGCGCGCGGGCGATCGCCGTGTCGCCGCCCTCGCGCCGGACGTCGGCGACCATCGGGCCGTGCGCGACATGATCGAAGCCCTCGCGGTACAGGCAGGCGAGGATATTGCCCTGGTCCGAATAGCCGAGAAACGCCTTGCCCCGTGCAACGTCGGTCATCGCGGCGACGGCCTCTTGCGCGATGCGGCAGGCGCCATAGCCGCCGCGCGCGAACCAGATCGCGTCGATGTCGGGGCGGTTCGCCATTTCGACGAGCGCCGCGAAGCGATGCCCCTCTTCGCCGGCGAAATGACCGTGAACCGCGAAACATTGCTCGTCGAAAACCAGCTCCACCCCGGGATAGCCGAGCGCGGCGATCGCACGCACCGCTTCGGCATCATCGGGCAGGATGGGGGTCGAGGGAGCGACGATTCCGATACGCATCATTAACTTCCTTGACCGTCACCCCGGACTTGATCCGGGGTCCATTCGTTCGATGCTGCGTGAATGGACCCCGGATCAAGTCCGGGGTGACGATGTATGAAAACCGGCGTTCACCCTTCCGGGTTTGCCGCCCTTATTGCAAACCCTTCGCCAAGCCCATAACGCGCCGGCATGACCGAAAACAATTCCTATTTCTTTTGCGGTATCGGTGGATCGGGCATGCTGCCGCTGGCGATGATCGTCGCGGCGCGGGGCGCGCGGGTCGCCGGGTCGGATCGCAGCCGCGACCAGGGACGTTCGGCGGACAAGTTCGAGTGGCTCGAACGGCGCGGCATTGCGCTCTTCCCGCAGGATGGCAGCGGCCTCACGGCGGGCCAGACGCTCGTCGCATCCGCAGCGGTCGAGGACAGCGTGCCCGATGTCGCGGCCGCGAACGCGCTCGATCTGCCGCGCATGACGCGCGCCGACCTCAATGCCGCGCTGTTCAACGACGCGGCGCAGGCGATCGGCATCGGCGGCACGAGCGGCAAGTCGACCGTCACCGGCATGATCGGATGGATCCTCGAGGGTGCCGGACGCAAGCCGACCGTGATGAACGGTGCGGTAATGCGCAATTTCGCGAGCGATGCCATGCCCTTTGCGAGCGCGCTCGTCGGCGATGCGGCGACCTATGTCAGCGAGGTCGACGAGAGCGACGGCTCGATCGCGCTCTACCAGCCCGATGTCGCGGTCGTCACCAACATCAGCCTCGACCACAAGAGCCTCGACGAGCTCCACCGGCTGTTCGGCGAATTCGCCGGCAAGGCGCGGATCGCGATCATCAACGCCGACGACCGCGAATCGAGGCCGCTGCTCGCCGGCGACAATGTGATGCATTTCGGGTTCTCGGACGCCGCCGCGGTGCGCGGGACCGATTTCGAGCCGCTGCCCGACGGCTGCCGCTTCACGGTTCATTTCGCAGGCGACCGGCACGAAGTCCGGCTGCGGATGCCGGGGCACCACAATGCGATGAACGCGCTCGCCGCGATCGCCGCGGCGCGCGCGGTCAATATCCCGGTCGCGCGCTCGGCGGCGGCGCTCGCCGATTTCGCGGGGCTCGCGCGGCGCTATGAAATTCTCGGGCAGGCAGGCGGCGTGACGGTGATCGACGATTTCGCGCACAACCCGGACAAGGTTGCCGCGACGCTCGCCGCGGTCGCCGAATTGCCCGGCCGTGCGCTGATCTTCTTTCAACCGCACGGCTATGGACCGCTTCGGCAGATGGGCAAGGAACTCGCAGCAGCCTTTGCCAGGGGGCTGCGCACCGACGACATGCTGTTCGTGTGCGACCCCGTCTATTTCGGCGGCACCGTCGACCGCAGTATCGGCAGCGAGGCGCTGGTCGCCGACATCGTCGCCGGCGGCGGCGACGCCGTCCACCTGACGACCCGCGCGGCGTGCGGCGCGGCGATGCTCGACGAGGCAAAGCCGGGCGATCGCATCCTGATCCTCGGCGCGCGCGACGATACGCTGACCGAGTTCGGGCGCGAATTGCTGGAAAAACTGCCCGGTTCCGCTTGATTTCGCCGCGCGACTCTGTATAGGCGCGGTCCATTCGGGGCGAGGCCACGTGCCTGTCGCCCCGTTTGCTTTGCACCAACAAGCAAAGCGGGACGACAGCCGGAGGGGCCTGCGATTGGCGCAGGTCAGCGATCGGCCAAATGAAGGAAGCGCAACCATGCCGTTTTACGAGCATGTCTTTATCGCGCGTCAGGACCTGAGCCAGGCTCAGGTCGATGCGCTGGCGGAAAATGTCGCCACGATCGTCACCGATCACAAGGGTTCGATCCACAAGACCGAAACCTGGGGCCTCAAGCAGCTCGCCTACAAGATCCAGAAGAACCGCAAGGGTCATTATGCGATGGTCTCGGTCGAAGCGCCGGGCGAAGCCATTGCCGAGATCGAGCGCCAGGCTGCGATCAACGAAGACATCATCCGCTGGATGACGATCCGCGTCGACGAACTCGAAAAGGGTCCGTCGGTGATGATGCGCAAGCAGGAACGCCGCGGCGGTCGCGGCCGCGACAGCGACAGCGACAATTAAGGAGCAGCAATCATGGCACGACCCTTTTTCCGCCGCCGCAAGACCTGCCCCTTCAGCGCGAAGGACGCACCGGTCATCGATTACAAGGACGTCCGCCTGCTCCAGGGTTACCTGTCGGAGCGCGGCAAGATCGTCCCGTCGCGGATCACCGCGGTGTCCACCAAGAAGCAGCGTGAGCTGGCCCGCGCGATCAAGCGCGCGCGCCACATCGGCCTGCTCCCCTACATCGTGAAGTAAGGAGGGCAGCGACATGGAAATCATCCTGCTCGAACGTATCGAGAAACTGGGCGGTATCGGCGACGTCGTCACCGTCAAGAACGGCTTTGCCCGCAACTTCCTGTTGCCCAACAACAAGGCGCTGCGCGCGAACGAAGCCAATCGCAAGCTGTTCGAAGCGAACCGCGCGAAGATCGAGGCCGACAACGCCGAACGCCGTACCTCGGCCGAAGGCCGCGCCAAGGATTTCGACGGCCAGCAGATCGTCCTGATCCGCCAGGCGTCGAACACCGGCCAGCTTTACGGTTCGGTTTCGGTGCGCGACATCGTCGACGCGCTCGCCGAGGATGGCGTGGAAAACGTCACCAAGGCGATGATCGAGCTCGAACGCCCGATCAAGTCGCTCGGCCTGTTCGACGTCAAGGTCAAGCTGCACCCCGAGGTTGCAGTGACCGTCAGCGTCAACGTCGCGCGTTCGCCCGACGAGGCCGAGATGCAGAAGGACGGCATCGACGTCATCGCCGCGATGTTCGAGGAAGAACAGGCGGCCATGGCCGCCGCGGCGCTCGAACCCGACAGCGAAGACGAATTCGAAGAGGGCACGCCCCCGTCGGAAGCCGCTGCCGAAGAGGCTCCCGCCGAGGGCGAGGCGAGCGAGGAAGACGAAGAGGCGTAAGCCACTTCGCTTGCTTGCAGAGAAAAGAGAGGCCCCGGCGCAATGCTCCGGGGCCTTTTCTTATGCGCCGGCATTACGTGAAGACGCATCGCGGCTGCATGTCGGCTTCGGGGTGGCCCGTTGCTCTTGCCGTCTTCGGGTGTCGCGGGCCGGGTCCGCGTCATCGTTTCAAAGTTCAGTAAAGTTCAGCCTTGTGCAGCCGCCGATGGGCCGCGTTCGGCGACCACGCCGCGCCGGCTCCCGCCCGCATCCGCAAACCGGGCCGTGACCGCTTCTATCCACCTGTCGAAAGAGCCGGGACGAAGGCTGACACAGCCGAGCTATGTAGGACAGCGTTTTTTTCGATGGCGGAAACGGGGTGGGAAGCGGACTGTCCCCTATCCGTCATCCCGGCGAAGGCCGGGATCTCGCCGGTGCGTAAATCCGTTAGGGTGAGATCCCGGCCTTCGCCGGGATGACGTTGGTAAGCGGCCACAACCGGTCGTTCACGGGCATTCGACATCCCGGACCCTGCGACAAGCTCAGGACAGGCTTGATCCGGGACCCACTCCCCCCGACGCTGCACCTAATGGACCCCGGATCAAGTCCGGGGTGACGATAAAGAATATGTCCGCAACCGGCCGAAAGCCGCCGCTCAATAGCCCATCAGGCTGAGCACCTCCTTGCGGCTGCGTTCGTCTTCGAGGAAGCATCCGAGCAGGCGGCTGGTGACCATGCCGACGCCGGGTGTGCGGACGCCGCGACCGGTCATGCAGCCATGCTGCGCGTCGATCACGACGGCGACGCCGTGGGGCTGGAGATTGTCCCAGATGCACTGGGCGACCTCCGCCGTCAGCCGCTCCTGGACCTGCAGGCGGCGGGCATAGCCGTTCAGGACGCGGGCGAGCTTCGATATGCCGACGACGCGGTCCCTGGGCAGATAGGCGATCGAGGCCTTTCCGGTGATCGGCGCCATATGATGTTCGCAGTGCGACTGGAACGGAATGTCGCGCAGCAGGACGACCTCGTCATAGCCGCCGACCTCCTCGAAGGTGCGCGACAGATGCACCGACGGGTCCTCGCCATAGCCCTGGCAATATTCCTTCCACGCGCGCGCGACGCGCTTCGGCGTGTCGCGCAGCCCTTCGCGCGCCGGATCGTCGCCGGCCCATTCGATCAACGTCCGGACCGCCGCCGCGACATGATCCGGAACGACGACCTTGCCGTCCGGTCCCACTTCGACATCCTGCGTCATGTCCCCCGCCTTCACTGTTGCTTTCATGCCGCACATTTCGGCCCGCAAGGCCCGATGCGCAAGCCCGCGCCGGCAAGAAATTTCATGGCTCCGACAAGTTTACGTTGCGGAATCGGACCTTTTCCAGCCCTAGGACTCCCGCGATTTTTTGACTGCTTCGCTATCGAAACAAGTGACTTGACGCTTTCGTCAACTCGGCGCACCTTTAGGGCCTTACAGAGCTCGCCCAAGCGGGCCGTAATCCGGAGAGGCCGGCGTTTTCCCCGACGCCGGTGGGAGAGGACGATGACCAGCACAGCTGGCAAGAGGGATATCCCGTGGCACTCGGTCGGTTCGGCCCGGTGCCCTTTGCCATGCGTGGTCGAAGCCCCTTCCCTTACCACAAATTGACCATTTGGGCGGCCCCGCACCCGCGGGGTCGAAACAGGGAGGATATTGATGAAGTTCAACGCTCTGATCGGTTCGTCGATTCTCGCGATGACGGTGGCGACGCCGGCTTTCGCGCAGGACAGCGATGACACGGGACGGGACGCGTTCGGTGGCGAAATCGTCGTCACCGCGCAGCGCCAGTCGGAACGCCTGCAGGACGTGCCGATCGCGGTCAGCGCCTTCTCGTCGGAGGCGCTCGAGGCCCAGCAGATCAAGACCCCGTCGGATCTGCAGCTGACGCTGCCGAACGTCACCTTTACCAAGACCAACTTCACCGGCGCGAGCTTCACCATTCGCGGCATCGGCGACCTGTGCGTCGGCACGACCTGCGACAGCGCGACCGCGATCCACCTGAACGGCGATCCGCTGTTTTCGACCCGCCTGTTCGAAACCGAATTCTTCGACCTCGAACGCGTCGAAGTGCTGCGCGGCCCGCAGGGCACGCTGTTCGGCCGCAACGCGACCTCGGGCGTGGTCAACGTCATCACCGCTAAGCCCAGGCTCGGCGCGTTCGAAGCCTCGGCCGAAGCCGAATATGGCAATTATGATTCGATCAAGGGCAAGGCGATGGTCAACATCCCCCTTGGCGAGACCGCGGGCATCCGCGTCGCGGGCATTTACCTCAATCGCGACGGCTATACGAAGAACACCTATCTCGGCACGCGTATCGACGACCGCGATCTCTATTCGGTTCGCGGCTCGTTCCGCTGGGAGCCGACACCCGACACGACGATCGACCTGATGGGGTCTTATTTCCGCGAGAAGGACCAGCGCACCCGCATCCAGAAACAACAATGTCAGCGCGACCCGACCGGCATCCTCGGCTGTCTGAACACGCGGCTCGACAATTCGCCGTTCAATGGCAATGCGACCTTCACCGCGGCGCTGACGTCACGGGAGTTTCTGGCGATCCAGGGTATTCCGGAAATCTTTGCGCTCGGCAGCGTCTATGGACCCGACGTCTATGCCAACACATCGATTTCCGACGACCCGCGTTCGATCTCGACCGCCTATACACCGAGCTATTTCACCAGCGAATTGATCCTTCAGGGGCAGATCGAGCATAATTTCGGCCCCGTGTCGTTGCAAGTTTCGGGGCAGTATCAAAAGGTCAAGGTCGACGCCTCTCAAGACTATAACAGCAATATCGGGGATCGATCCCTCTATCAGAGTGCGCTGAACTACCTGCAGCTGGGTGCCGAAGGCGCCCTAGACGGTGCGATTCCGGGCATCTCGACCTATCTGGCTCCCGTCGCGGCGGCGTTGATCCCCGACGGACCGGACGGCAAGCTGTGTACGTCGTTGCCCGAAGAAACCGGCTTCGGCAGCTTCGGAGGCAACAGCATCTGTTCGGATCAATCGCTACAGTTCGACCGCTCCAACCAGTACAATAGTAGCTGGTCGGTCGAGAGCATCCTCTCGAGCGACCTCGACGGTCCCTTCAACTTCCTGCTTGGCGGGATTTACGCCGATTATCATCTCACCGAGAACAGCTATTATGTAAATGCCTTTCCGATCGACTATCTGACCGGCATTCTAGGGGCATTCAATGCCTACGCTAATGGCCTGCCGCCCTCGTTTCTTGGGACGCCCTTCTTTCGCAACAACACCGACGATCTGAAGATTAAGTCCTACGGCATCTTCGGCGAAACCTATTTCGAGGTGAACGATCGGCTGAAGCTGACTCTCGGGCTGCGCTACAACAACGACAAGAAGACCGTACTCGCCCGATCGACGCTGGCGAGCTTCCTCGTGCCCTTCGGCCAAACCGGTACGGCCTTCGATTCACCCTTCGTCGGGACCTATGACGCCGATCCGGGCACACCCGGCAATCAGATCATCCAGACGCGCACCGTGAAATTCAGCGAATGGACCGGTCGCGCCGTCGTCGATTTCAAGGTCACAGAGGACAATCTCCTCTACGCGTCCTACTCGCGGGGATATAAATCGGGTGGCATCAACCCACCGCTCCAACCCGTGTTCGAAGTCCCGGAATCCTTTGCGCCGGAGCAGGTCGACGCATTCGAAATCGGCTCGAAAAACGCGTTCGACAACGGAAAGCTGCAACTCAACCTGACCGCATTCTATTACAAGTACAAGGATCTGCAGCTCAGCAAGATCGTGGCCCGTACCGCCGTCAACGACAATGTGGACGCCGATATCTATGGCGCCGAAATCGAAGGCGTAGTGCGTCCCGACCCCGACTGGCTGATCAATCTCGGTTTCAGCTATCTGCATACCAAGGTGACAACCGACAAATTCACCAGCAATCCGCGCGACTTCGGCGGCGGACGGGCTGACGCCGTGATCATCAAGGATCTCAGCAACGGCGCGAACTGCGCAGTTGCCCCGGGAACCGCCGGCAATGCGGCGGGCAGCAATGGCTTCGTCAATGCGGTCAATAACGGCATTAATCTGTCGACGGGTGCCGGACTGCAACCCACGACACCCTTCCCCGAAAATGGCGGCATCGCATCGACCGGCGCTTTCGGCATCTGCTCGGTTCTTGCAGCGTCGGCGGTTGATCCGGTAACGGGGGACCCCACGCCGACCGCGCTTGCATTCGATCCCAACGGAATTCAGGTTCTTTCCGCTGGCATTCCCGTAAACCTGAAGGGCAACAAGCTGCCGCAAGCGCCGAACTACAAGTTCAGCGCGGGTGTGCAGTACACGGCGCACCTGGGCAACAGCGACATGACGCTCGTCCCGCGCTTCGACCTCGCCTACACCGGCGACAGCTATGGCAGCATTTTCAACGGCGCGATCAACAAGATCAAAGGTTATGCTCAGGTGAACGCGCAGATTCAGCTCAATGGTGCCGATGACAAATGGTTCGTGAAGGGGTTCATCCAGAACATCTTCGATGCGAACAGCGTTACTGGCGCTTACATCACCGACCAGTCGTCGGGGAACTACACCAACATCTTCACCCTCGAACCGCGCCGCTACGGCATCGCGGCGGGTGTGCGTTTCTGACGCGATCCGGCTTCGCGCCAAAAAACACCCCGGCTTCTCGATCGAGAAGCCGGGGTTTTCTTTTTCCGGAGCGCAGGTTGGCTTTCCCGCCGAAGATCCATGTGCTCCCGCGAAGGCGGGAGTCCATTCTCGTCCGTTCGAAATATTATCGGCTGGAAACGGGTCCCCGCCTTCGCGGGGACACACCTATTTCAAAAGTCGGTGGGCGCTACCGCCCTGCGCCTTTCGATCAGAATTTGAAGCGGCCGGTCACGCCATAGGTCCGCGGCTGGCTGGGATAGCCCGAGATGCTGCCCGACTGCGCGACGGCGGGGAAAATCGTCGTCAGATATTGCGCGTTGGTCAGGTTGCGGCCCCACACGCCAAGCTCGAGCCCGTTGTCGAGAGCGAAGGTGAACGAGGCATTGAGCTGGTTCACTTCGCGCTTGAACTGGTCCGAGAAGCCGGCCGGGAAACCCTGGAGCCCGTCGACCAGGCGCGTCGGGCTTTCATAGAGATAGTCGACGTGGAAGATCGCACGGTTTCCGTTGCCGACCTGGGCGGTATAGGTCGCGCCCATCGACGCCGACAGGTCGGGGATCGTCGACGGCTTGGTGCCCGAAATATCGCCGAACGACGAATTGACGAAGCTGTCGTATTTCGGATCGAGCCAGGTGACGGCGAGGGTCAGGTTGAGACCTTCGACGGGCCGCACCGACCCGTCGAATTCGACACCCCAGGTCGACTGCTTGCCCGCATTGGCGAGCGCGAAGCCGGTGCCGGTGAAGATGTTCGACTGGAACCCCTTGATCGACTGCTTGAACACCGCGACGTTCGCGGCGGCCACCGACCACTGGCCCTTCAGACCGATTTCATAGACTTCCGATTCCTCGGGTCCGGCGAAGCGCGAGCCGCCGACGAGGTTCGGCGTCGTCAGCCCCGCCGCCTCGATCGCCGGCAGGTCCGATGCGAGCGGACGGCTGTCGCGCGACAGGTTGATCGAGCTGGCCTTGAAGCCCGTCGCATAGGTCGCATAGACGTTGACCGTATCGGTCAGCTCGTACGCGAGGCGCGCGCTCCACGCGAGATCCTTGTCGTGCGTCTTGCCCGGCTCGACCGCGTTCGGGACGTTGAGGAACGGCGGCAGGAACTGGAACGCGCGCAGGCCGCCGAGCGGGTTGGCATCGGGGTTGTTCTGGTTCGCGTTCGCATAGGCGACGAACTGCTGATAGATCGGCGCGGTGGCCGGGTTGGTCGCGAACGCGGTGACCGCCGCGACGTTGGTCGGATCGACGCCCGCCTGCTGCAACGCGCCGCCAAGCAACAGCTGGTTGCGGAACGGCGCATATTGCGGTGCGTCGAGGTCGATCGCCGAGAAGGTATCGCTGCTGACGACGTCGGTCGAGAAGCGCTTGCGGTCCTGCGTATAGTTGGCGCCCGCGGTGAAGGTCAGCCGGTCGCTGATCTCGAAATCGACGGTGCCGAAGATCGACCAGCTCGTGTTCTTGAGCTTGTACGCCTCGTCGAAGCCGTCGCTGGCGTGGAAGAAGGTGTCGACATATTTGGTCGGGTCGCCTTCTAGGGTACCGAGCGTGCCTTCGAGTGTCGGAACGTCGAGCGCACCGCCGCTTGCCTGCTGGATCAGCGCGTTGCCATAGTCGCGGAAATCGTCGCCGAAGAGCAGCGCGTTCTTCTGGTCGATCTTTTCGTTGAAATAATAGCCACCGATCAGGAAGTTGACCGGACCGTCGAAATCGGACGCCAGGCGCACTTCCTGCGTAAAGGTGTCGATCGCGAGGTCCTGGCTGTTCTCCCCGATCAGGTCGGCCGCGGTGAAGTCCGAGTCCTGATTGGTTTTCGCACGAACCTGACGATAGGCGGTGATCGACGTCAGCGCCATATTGCCCAGGTCATAGTCGATCTGGGCCGAACCGCCATAATTCTCGATCTCGTTCGACGACAGGAAGTTGTTGTAGACGTCGTACGAGAAGGGATTGTTCCGGTCGACGCTGGGGCCGCCGACGAGGAAGTCGGTGATGGCGACCGTCGGCCCCGCGATGACATTGCCCGCGATGCAGCAATTTTCGTCGATCTTGTCGTAATCGCCGATCAGGCGGATCGACAGCGCATCGCTCGGTTCAAAGAGCAGCTGGCCGCGCACGCCCCAGCGGTTGCGATCGTTGACGTCGGTGTCCAGGTTCAGGTCGCGGGCATAGCCGTCGCGGCGGTTGAAATTGCCGCCGAGCGAAAAGGCGATGGTATCGCTGATCGGCCCGGTGATGTCGCCCTTGACGACGATCGCGTCGTAATTGCCATAGCTCGCCTCGAGCGAACCGCCGAAGTCGAACTGCGGCTTTTGCGTGATGATGCTGATCACGCCCGCCGACGCATTCTTGCCGAACAGCGTCGACTGCGGCCCGCGCAGCACTTCGACACGCTCGACATTCGGCAGGTCGCCGATCTGGGCGGCCGAGCGCGACCGATAGACGCCGTCGATGAACACGCCGACCGAGGGCTCGATCCCGGCGTTGTTGGCGCCGTTGCCGAAGCCGCGGATGACGAAATTGGTATTCGCACTCGACTGAAGCTGGCTGACGCGCAGGCTGGGCACCGACGATTGCAGGTCGATCAGGTCGCGGATCTGGGCATTCTCCAGGTCGGCGGCCGACGTCACCGACACGGCAACGGGCGTATCCTGCAGCGTCTGCGACCGCTTCGACGCGGTCACGATGATATCATTGCCATAGTCGTTCGTCGCGGGCGCGGCCGTATCGTCGGCGGGCGCGGCGTCCTGGGCAAAGGCATGGGCGGGGGCGGTGGCGGCGCACAGCATCGTGGCGCCCAACAAAATGTTGCGCACGGTCATCATCTCTCTCCAACCCGGCGAGCTTGGCCCTGTGGCCTAAGGAGGGGATACTCGGCCGGTAACCGGCCGCTGTAACGACGCCGCCCGATGCGTCAACGCAGCCCCGACGCGTTCGCGGCGTTTTCGCCAAATTAGTGGCTAAATAGCAACAGTTTGTGACGGCCGGAGCGACACATGCGACGTCGGCCGCGTCAAATGGCCGCGATTCCGGCCCCGACGTCCGAAACCGCGCAAACTCGGTCAGGCGCGGTAAACCAACGGTCCAGCCTGCGCCGTAATTGACGCCGGACGCCGCAACCAACATGCCGGACATCAGGTCACCCCCGTCAACGCAAATTGAAAGCCCGCTTTCGTCCATGAGCTTCTTCGACCGTTTCGCGTCCAGCGCGCACGACATCGCCATCGATCTCGGCACCGTGAACACCGTCATCTACGTCCGCGGCAAAGGCATTGTCCTCAACGAACCCTCGGTCATCGCCCTCGAAACCCGCGACGGCGTCCGGCATGTCAAGGTCGTCGGCAATGACGCGAAGCTGATGATGGGCAAGACGCCGACCAATATCCAGGCGCTTCGCCCGCTGCGCGACGGCGTGATCGCCGATATCGAGATCGCCGAACAGATGCTCAAGCATTTCATCGAAAAGGCGCTCGGCGGCTCGAGCCGGCTTCGGCGGCGGAGCAATGTCGTCGTTTGCGTCCCGTCGAGTTCGACGATGGTCGAGCGACGCGCGATCCGCGACGCTGCCGCCAACGCCGGCGCGCTCGGCGTACGGCTGATCGAGGAGCCGCTGGCTGCGGCGATCGGCGCCGGCCTGCCCGTGACCGAACCGCGCGGTGCGATGGTCATCGATATCGGCGGCGGAACGACCGAGGTCGCGGTCCTCTCGCTCGGTGGGGTCGCCTACAGCGGCTCGATCCGTATCGGGGGCGACAAGATGGACGAGATGATCGCGTCGCACATTCGTCGCAAGCA
The DNA here is from genome assembly GCF_059693785.1 of Sphingopyxis sp. CR5. NCBI lineage: Bacteria > Pseudomonadati > Pseudomonadota > Alphaproteobacteria > Sphingomonadales > Sphingopyxidaceae > Sphingopyxis > Sphingopyxis sp. CR5. The sequence goes on from NZ_JCATIE010000002.1 coordinate 300,323, forward strand.
TAATATGATGATCGGCGAAATGACCGCCGAGCGGGTGAAGCTGACGATCGGCAGCGCGGTTCCGCCACAGGGGACCGGTACGATCATGGCGGTAAAGGGCCGCGACCTCGTGAACGGCCGCCCGTCAGAAGTCGAGGTGTCCGAGGCCGAGGTCGCCGAGGCGCTTTCCGAGCCGGTCGGGCAGATTATCGGCGCGGTGCGCATGGCACTCGAGCGTACGCCGCCGGAGCTTGCGGCCGACATCATCGACGAGGGCATCACGCTCACCGGCGGCGGCGCACTGCTTCGCCGGATGGATCAGGCGATCGCCGAGGCGACCGGCCTGTCGGTGCGGGTCGCCGAAGACGCGCTGATCTGCGTCGCGATGGGTGCGGGTGTCGCCTTCGAGGACCGGGTCTATGAAGGCATATTGATGCCCGCCTGACCGGGCGCGAGCAGGTTTCGGCAAGACGCGCGTTAACTTCATCCCAATGATCGGCTAGCTAGGCTTCCGCATGCGCCTCGCAACCATCACCAACTGGGCATATGGCGCCACGGTCGTCCTGACGCTCGTTTCGAGCGCCACGATGATCCTCGCGTCGAATGCGCAGGAGCGTGAACGCGAAGCGGTCGAACAACGCTATGTCCTCGACCGGGCGACGTCCGAAATCGGGGCCGATGTCTATGCGCTCAGCGACCGGGCACGCCAATATGTGAACACCGGCGACCCGATCTACCTCGCCGCCTATCACAGCGCGGTAAAGGATCTGAAGGACGTCGAGGCTCGGGTCCGTCACATCGGCGACGCCGGGGCGACCGCATCGGAACTGGACGCGCTGAAGCAGGGCATGGCGCTCGCCGACCTGCTCCACGACGAGCAGGAAGAGGCGCTGGCCGCCTATCAGAAGGGCAATGGCGACAAGGCGCGGCAGCTGCTGTTCGGCCCCGAATATGAACGACAACTCGACCGCTCGGAAATCGAGGTGCGGCGCTTCGAGGATCAGCTCGACGGCCGGATCGAGGCGCAGCTGGCGAGTGCCACGAACATCGCGCGTATCTGGAAGCGCATCTCTGAGGTCGTGCTTGCGCTCACCGCGCTCCTCGTCCTCTTCGTCCTTTATTTCGTCTTCAAGCAGCGCGTCCTGCATCCGGTCGTGAAGCTGAGCGATGTCGTCAACCGGCTCGCGGTGCAGGATTTCGCAGCCGAACCGCCCGACATCCAGCATATCGACGAAATCGGCGACATGGCCCAAGCGATCCGCATCTTCCGCGAGAACGGGCTCGAGCGCCAACGGCTCGAGGCCGAGCGCGACGCGGACCGGACGATGCGCGACCTGCTGTCGCGCATGACCCAGCGGATGCAGGGCTGCGATACGCTGCGCGACCTGAAAGAGGTGGTGCAGCGTTTCGTCCCGGAGATCGCGCCCGGCCTTCCCGGCCGCCTCTATCTGCTCGACAGGGATCGCAATATCGTCGTCGAGGCCTGCGGCTGGCTGGGGCCGGTTCATTCGGCGGCCGAGTTTTCCGCGCTGTCGTGCTGGGCGCTGCGGCGCGGGTTGATGCACCGGCCGGCGGGGGACAGCGTCGACGTTCCGTGCGATCATGTCGAGCGGGCGGCGGATGATGCCCCCGTCGATACGATTTGTCTGCCGCTGACCGCGCAACGCGAAACGCTGGGGCTGCTTTATTTCGAAATTCCCGGCGGCGAAAGGGCACGCGCCGCGGTGCTCGACCTCTATCTCGACATGCTCGCAGAGAATATCGGACTTGCAATCGCCAATCTGCAATTGCGCGACACGCTCCGCGATATGGCGATGGCCGACCCACTGACCGGGCTCGCCAATCGCCGCCAGCTGGGGTTCATCCTAGACCAGCAGATCGCGCAGGCCGAGCGGCTCGACCGCCCGCTCGGTTGCCTGATGCTCGACGTCGACCACTTCAAGCGCCTGAACGACGTCCACGGTCACGAAACCGGCGATGCGGTGCTGCGCGCGATCGGCCAGTTGCTCGCCAATATCACGCGCGAGGACGGCCTCGCCTTTCGCTATGGCGGCGAGGAATTCCTGATCCTCCTGCCCGAATTGTCGGCCACGCAGGTTCAGGATCGCGCCGAGGAGGTGCGGGCTCGTGTGGCGGCGCTCGATTTCTCGCACGTCTCGCTCGACATGCCGCCCGTCACCGTCTCGATCGGCGCCGCGATCGCGCCCGACCATTGCTCCCTCGACCGGCTGGTCCGCACCGCCGACGCTGCCTTGCTGCGCGCCAAGACCCACGGCCGCGACCGGGTCGAAATGGCCCAGGCGCGCGGTTCGTCCCCGGCCTGATCCATGCCCGCCCGGTCAGTCGCCCTCCCCGTCCATCGGCCCGCGTTCGAAACGCGGTGCCACCGGCACCTTGCCGCTGTCGCCTTGCGCCTTGCGCCAGCTCGCCAGCCGGGCGCGCAAGTCGCGGAGGGTGTCGGCATAGCGCGGATCGGCGGCCAGATTGACCGTTTCGTCGGGATCGACCGACAGATCGTACAGTTCCTCGGCCGGTCGCTTGTAATAGGCGTCGACGATAGCCTTCGCCTTGGGATCCTTTGCCGCCGCCTCGCGCCAGGACGGGAAATAGGCCCCCGAATCGGTCCGCATCACCTTCAGGTCGATATGCGTCGTGTACGTCCAGTCGGGATGGAGATTTTCGATATATTTCCAGCGGTCGGTCCGAATGCTGCGCATCGGATAGACGTTGACCCGGCCGTCGTTGTTGTGCGTCGTGAAAATTTCGCTCCGCCCGGCGTCCTGTCGCCCGACTCCGAACAGGCTCGAAAAGGATCGGCCATCGATCCCGTCGGGTGTCTTGCCGCCCGCGAGCTGGACCATCGTCGGCAGGATGTCGATCCAGCTCACCATCGCGTCGGTGCGGCCACCCGCCTTTACATGCCCTTTCCAGCGCACCACCATCGGTACGCGCGTTCCGCTGTCATAAAGATTCCATTTGCCGAACGGCCACTGGGTCCCGTGATCGGCCGAATAGAGGACGAAGGTGTTGTCGCCTAGAACCGAATCGACCGCATCCATCGTCGCGGCAAGATCCTGGTCCATTCGCGTCACCGCGGCATAGAAACGCGCGCGGGCATCGCGGGTGATCGGCGTGTCGATCGTCTTGGGCGGTAGCGTAAGGCCCTTCGCATCATAGTCTTCGGTCGTCTTCGGCCAGGGGACGTGCGGCCAGTTGGTGCCGACGAACAGGGCGAGCGGCCGCTTGTCCTTGCGCGCCTTCAGCCATTCGACCGCGGCGGGGATCGCCTTGTGGTCGTGAAACGTGTCGTTGGCATAATAATCGAACCCATAGGTGCCCGTGTGCTTGTAGTGCGCGACCTTGCCAAAGGCGACGACTTCATAACCCTGCTCCTGAAGATAGGAGGGCAATTTGCGGATCGCGGCGTTGGCGCGGTCGTGATTGGCTTCCGCTCCGTTGCGCGCAGGCATCAGCCCGGTCAGCATCGCCGCGCGGCTCGGCGCGCAGGCGGGCGAGGCGACGAATGCGCGATCGAAGCTCATCCCCTGCGAGGCCAAGCGATCGAAAGCGGGCGTTCGCACATTTTGATCGCCATTCGCCCCGACATCGGCATAGCTGAGGTCGTCGGCCAGGAAGATCACCATGTTCGGCCGCGCCGGATCGCCACCGTCCTGGGCGGCGGCGGGCAGGGACCCGACAACCGAGGCGGCCAGCGCGACCGATCCGAAAAGCGTCATGCGGCGCGTGATGTTCGACATTTCAAAGCTCCCCAAACAAACAATATGGACGATGCGGCAAGGCTGAATCAGAACGCGAACGGGGCCGCGATCCGGCGCTCGCCGATCAGGAACGCATCGGCGACAAGGTGCAGTGGACGAAGATCGACGTCGCTCTCCCCCGTCTGCACCAGCTCGGCAAAGCGGCGATAGAGACGTGGATATTCCTCGTTCGCGCCCTCGCGCGCCGGCTCGCCCGGCAGATGAAGGATGCTGCCTCCCATCGCGAGGCGGAGCGTCCCGGCGTCGGTGTCGACTTCGATATCCCAGGTCTGCCGACCGGTCTGGAGGAAGTCGAACCGCGCATCGCCCGTCGCATCGCCGCTGCGGAAACGGATCGCCGCGGCGATCGGACAGGCGCGATTTTCGGGAATGTCGAGGTCAGCGGCCAGCACGGTGATCGGGCGCGGCAGGATATGCGTCGCGATCGACAGCGCATTGATGCCGGGGTCGAAAACGCCAAAGCCGCCCGCCGCCAGGATCCATTCCTGTCCGGGATGCCATTGCTGGATGTTTTCCATCCAGCGGATGCGTATCGCGTCGATCCGGCGGGTCGCGAGCCAATCGCGAGCGGCATCGACCTCGGCGGCTTCGCGCGAATGCCAGGTCGCGAACAGGCTGACCCCGTGCTCCCGCGCGGCACGAGCGAGCGTTTCGGCTTCCGACACGGTCGCGGCCGGCGGCTTTTCGAGCATCAGGTGACGGCCCGCGCGAATCACGTGCATCGCCTGTTCGAATCGACCGTCGGGAGGGGTGCAGAGCGAGACCGCTTCGATATCGGCGCGCGCCTCCAGCATCGATTCGACGGACGGATAACCGTCGATTCCGTCGACGCGGCCGTTCCGGCTTGCGGTCGCGGCAAGCTCGAATTCGCCGCCCGACGTCAGCGCCGGGATATGCTGATCGCGCGCAATTTTGCCGATTCCGACGAGTCCGAGCCTGATCATTTTCTCCCTTTCGGCTTTTTATACGATATATATGCTTTCTATCCGGCAAAATGGATTCTATCAACGGCTTTAGTCAGTAACGAACGCCGCGCCGACGAACCGCGCGCGGGCAGGGAAAGGTCGACACGCTTGAAGGACGCCAAACAGGAACCCGCGCGCACGCTCCGGTCGCAGGCTTGGTTCGACAATCCCGACAATCCCGACATGACCGCGCTCTACATCGAGCGGTATCTGAACTACGGCATCAGCCTCGACGAACTTCAGTCGGGGCGACCGGTGATCGGGATTGCCCAGACCGGCAGCGACCTGACGCCGTGCAACCGGCATCACCTGGAACTCGCGAAACGCGTTCGCGACGGAATCCGCGATGCGGGCGGCATCGCGCTCGAATTTCCGACCCACCCAATTCAGGAAACCGGCAAACGCCCGACCGCCGGGATCGACCGCAACCTTCAGTATCTGAGCCTTGTCGAGGCAATCCACGGCTATCCGATGGACGGCGTCGTGCTGACCATCGGGTGCGACAAGACCACCCCCGCCTGTCTGATGGCGGCAGCCACAGTGAACATTCCCTCGATCGCGCTGTCGGTCGGGCCGATGCTCAACGGATGGTTCAAGGGCGAGCGGACCGGATCGGGCACCATCGTCTGGAAAGCCCGCGAGATGCTCGCGGCGGGCGAAATCGACTATAAGGAGTTCATCGAACTCGTCGCCTCGTCGGCGCCGTCGACCGGCTGGTGCAACACGATGGGCACCGCGACGACGATGAACTCGCTGACCGAAGCGCTCGGCCTGTCGCTCCCTGGGTCGGCGGCGATCCCCGCCCCCTATCGCGACCGCCAGGAATGCGCCTATCGCACCGGGCTCCAGATCGTGGAAATGGTCCGCGCCGACCGCAAGCCGAGCGACATATTGACGCGCGCCGCCTTCCTGAACGCGATCCGCGTCAATTCGGCGATCGGCGGATCGACCAATGCGCCGATCCACCTCAACGCGATCGCCCGCCATATCGGCGTCGACCTGACGCTGGCCGATTGGGAAGGGCATGGCGCCGACGTCCCGCTGATCGTAAACCTCCAGCCCGCGGGTAGCTATCTCGCCGAAGATTTCTATCGCGCCGGCGGCGTCCCAGCGGTGATGGGCCAATTGCTGCGCGCCGGGCTGATCGACGGCGAGGCGCCGACCGCGAACGGACAGAGCGTCGCCGCCAACATCGGCGAAGCCGACACGCTCGACCGCAACGTGATCCGCCCGCTGGCCGAACCGCTGAAGCCTGCGGCCGGGCTGACCGTCCTTTCGGGCAACCTGTTTGACAATGCGGTAATGAAGCTGAGCGTGATCTCGCCCGAATTCCGCGCGCGCTATCTGAACAATGCCGACGATCCCGACGCGTTCGAGGGCGTTGCGATCGTCTTCGACGGGCCCGAGGATTATCACCGGCGCATCGACGACCCCGCGCTCGGCGCCGACCAGAATTCGATCCTGATCATGCGCGGCGCCGGGCCGATCGGCTATCCGGGCGGTGCCGAGGTGGTGAACATGCGTCCCCCCGCGGCGCTGATCCGCACCGGGGTTCACGCGCTTCCCTGTATCGGCGACGGTCGGCAGTCGGGAACGAGCGGCAGCCCTTCGATCCTGAACGCGGCGCCCGAAGCCGCAGTCGGCGGGGGCCTGGCGCTCGTGCAGACCGGCGATCGCATCCGCATCGATCTGGGAAAGCGCAGCGCCGACATGCTCGTCGACGACGCCGAACTCGATCGCCGCCGTGCCGCGCTGGCGGGAACGCCCGACTATGTTCCGGAAGCCCAGACGCCCTGGCAGGAAATCCATCGCGACATCACCGGCCAGTTCGGCGGCGGCGCCGTGATCGAACTCGCGGTCAAATATCAACGCATCGCCCAGACCCGCGGCCTGCCGCGCGACAGCCACTGATGGATCAGGTCCGGGCGATAGGACGCGACGCGCGCGATCGGCTCGGCGAAGGCCCGCTGTGGTCGTCGCGCGAGAACGCGCTGTTCTGGACCGACATTCTGGGGCGGCGCATTCACAGGCTGTCCCTCGACGACGAGCGTATCGCCAGCTACCCGCAGCCCGATTTCGCGGCGTGGATCCTCGAGCGCGAAGCGGGCGGCTTCGTCGCGGGCATCGGCCGCAGCGTCGTGCGGCTCGACCTTGCCTCGGGGCGCCGCGAACTGATCGGCACGGTCGATGCCGCCGATCCGGGCAACCGGCTCAACGACGCCAAGGCCGATGCGCAGGGTCGCATCTGGGCCGGGTCGATGGACATCGGTTGCGAACGCCCCAGCGGCAGTTTCCACCGCATCGATGTCGACGGCAGCATCGTCCGGGTCGACACGCCCTACACCATCGCCAACGGCCCCGCGATCGACGCGTCTCAGCCCTTCCTGCTCCATACCGACACCGCGCTCGCGACCATCTTCCGCTTCGACATCCGCGACGACGGCAGCCTGGGGCCGCGCGCACCCTTCATCCGGTTCGAGCCCGGATGGGGCAATCCCGACGGGATGACCTTCGACGCCGACGGCGGGCTATGGGTGGCATGCTGGGGCGCCGGCTGCGTGACGCGCTTCGACCCCGAAGGGCGGCGCGAACGGTCGATCGCCCTCCCCGCGAGCCAGATCACGAGTTGTACGTTCGCGGGCCCCGGTCTCGACCGGATGTTCGTAACCTCCGCCGCGGTCGATGTCGACGAACCGCTCGGCGGGGCCTTGTTCGAGGTCGATCCCGGCTGCCGTGGCCGGCCGACCGCAATGTATCGCGGCTGATAGGGAGAAGGATCATGTCGAAAAACCGCACCATATTGGCGTCGGGTGCGCTTGCGGCCTCGCTGATAACGGGCGCAGCCCATGCAGCGACCGCCAAGCAATCCAGCTTCGGAACGCTGTCCGACGGCCGCGAAGTGCCGGCGGTGACGCTCCGCAACGATCAGGGGACGTCGGCGACGGTGATCGCTTATGGCGCCACCTTGCAGTCGATGATCCTGCCCGACCGCGACGGCCAGCTCGCGGACGTCGCGCTCGGCTACGACACCATCGCCGCCTATGAACAGAAACCGCAATATTTCGGCAGCACCGTGGGCCGATTTGCCAACCGCCTCGCCCGCGGGCGCTTCACGATCGACGGCAAAACCTATCAGACACCGGTCAACAATGGCGAGAACGCGCTGCACGGGGGCACCAGGGGGTTCGACAAGGTCCTGTGGGAGGTCGTGTCGGTCAAGGAGGGACCGGCGGCTTCGGTCACGCTGCGCTATGTCAGTCGCGACGGCGACCAGGGCTATCCCGGGACGATGACGGTGCTCGCCACCTATTCGCTCGACGATGCGAACAACCTGACGATCGACTATAGCGCGACGACCGACAAGACGACCGTCGTGAACATCACCAACCACAGCTATTGGGATCTGCTCGGCGAAGGATCGTCGCTCGGCGCGATGGGGCATTTGCTGATGATTCCCGCCGACGCCTATCTGCCGACCGACGCCGGCGCGATCCCGACCGGCGAGTTCCGCCCCGTCGAAGGCACCGTCTTCGACTTCCGGCGCCCGACCCCTGTCGGCAAGCGGGTGCGCGACGCGTCGGACGAACAGATCGTCTTCGGCCGCGGCTACGATCATAATTGGGTGGTCAGCCGCACGCCGCCGAAACAGCAGCAGTTGATGGCCCGCGTTTACGCGCCCGGGTCGGGCCGCGGCTTCGAATTGTGGTCGAACCAGCCGGGGGTGCAATTCTATTCGGGCAATTTCTTCGACGCGACCAGCTATGGAAAGGCGAAAAAAATCTATCGCATGGGCGACGCGATCGTGCTCGAGCCGCAGAATTTCCCCGACGCGCCGAATCAAAAGGGATTTCCGAGTGCGCAGCTCGAACCCGGACAGACCTATCGCAACACGATGACCTATCGCTTTACCGTGCGCGACGCCGCGCCGCGGCGGCACGGGCGCCGGAAGGCGGCAGCGCAATGATCCGCCGCTCGCTCATGCTCGCCGCGGCCGCCCTGGCGGTTGCAGCGACCCCCGCCGAAGCCCGCGATCAATGGACCAAGGAGGCCGCCAACGCCTGGTATGCACAGCAGCCCTGGCTCGTCGGCGCGAACTATACGCCGGCGACCGCGGTCAACGAGCTGGAGATGTGGCAGGCCGACAGCTTCGATCCCGCGACGATCGACAAGGAACTGGGCTGGGCCCACGACATCGGCATGAACACGATGCGCGTGTTCCTGCACAATCTGGTGTGGGAAAAGGACGCCGAGGGTTTCAAGAAGCGCATCGTCCGGTTCCTTGCCATCGCCGACAAGCACGACATCAAGATCATGTTCGTGCTGTTCGACAGCGTCTGGGACCCCAACCCCGTCTATGGACCGCAGACCCCGCCGATCCCCGGCGTCCACAACTCGCGCTGGGTGCAGGCTCCCGGCGAGGCACGGCTGAAGGACGCCAGCCAATATGGCAAGCTCGAGGCCTATGTGAAGGATATCGTCGGCACGTTTGCCGACGATCCGCGCGTCCTCGTCTGGGATGTGTGGAACGAGCCCAACAACAAGGGCGGCGGCAACTACGATCATATTCCGGACAAAAACAAATATGTCGCCCTCCTGCTGCCGCAGGTTTACGAATGGGCGCGCAGTGTCGACCCGAGCCAACCGCTGACCTCCGGCGTCTGGATCGGCCAGCACTGGGACCGGGCGGACAAGCTCGACGCGGTCGAGAGGACCCAGCTTGGGCAGTCCGATATCAACAGCTTCCACGACTACAGCTGGCCGGAAACCTTTGAAAAGCGCGCAAGACAGATTGCGAGCTATGGCCGGCCGGCGCTTTGCACCGAATATATGGCGCGCGGCAACGGATCGACCTTCGATGGGACGCTGCCGCTCGGCAAGAAATATAATATCGGCATGTATAATTGGGGCTTCGTCGACGGCAAGACGCAGACCCGCCTGCCGTGGGACAGCTGGAAAAAGCCCTATACATGGGACGAGCCGACGATCTGGTTCCACGAGGTCTTCCGCGGTGACGGCACCCCCTATCGCCAGGCCGAAGTCGACCTGATCAAGCGTCTTGCGGCTGCGCCAAAGGGCGTCGTCCCGCCGGCGAAGAGCGAATGACGATCGGGCCGACGGCGCGCTCGCTCCTCGTCGCCGCGCTGATCGGGGCGGCGGGTACGGCGGCAGCGACCGCTGTCCCGCCGGCTCCGCTGTCGTTCGAGGGGGCCGACCCGGACATAGAGGCGGCGCAGGACCGATATTATATCTATCCGACCGGTTCCGATGGCGGCGCCAGCCTGCACGTCTGGACCTCCGACGATTTGCGCAACTGGACCGAGGGCGCCGAACTGATCCGGCGCGACGCGATCGACTGGATCGACGACGACGGCGCCCCCCGCCACGCCCTGTGGGCGCCCGACATGGTCACGGCCCGCGGCCACCATTATCTCTATTTCGCGGTGGGGCCCCAGAATCCCACGCCGAGCCGCATCGGGGTCGCGACCTGCACCACGCTGGCGGGGCCGTGCACCGACAGCGGTCGTCCGCTCGTCACGGGCGGCAACGGGTTCGAGGCGATCGATCCCGCGGTTTTCGTCGATCCGGCGAGCGGGACCGCTTACCTCTATGCCGGCGGCAGTGCGGGCGCGACGTTGCGCGTCTGGACCCTGAAACCCGACATGGTGACGATCGATCGCGAAGTGCCGGTCGATACGCCACCGCACTTCACCGAAGGCGCGTTCATGCACGAACGCGGCGGCACCTATTACCTGTCCTATTCATCGGGCAGCTTTCGCACCGACGCCTACCAGGTCCATTATGCGACCGCGCCCTCGCCGACCGGTCCGTGGACATGGCGCGGCCGCATCCTCGCCAGCGACGCCCGCTTCAAGGGACCGGGCCATCATGCCTTCCTGCACGATCCGCGCGACGGCCGGTGGTACATCGCCTATCACCGCTGGGAAGGCAAAAGCGGCGCCGGTCCGTACAGCGGCCGGCGGCGCGTGGTGGTACAGCCGATCGCCTATCGCGCCGACGGCACGATCGTTCCCGTGACGATGCGTTAGGGACTCTGCGTCAGGCCTCGGCGTCGTCGATCAGCGTCAAGACGTCGCCGATGATGTGGCGCATCGCCCGGCGCGCCGCTTCGGGGTCGCGCGCCGCAATCGCGTCGCGCACCGCCGCATGGTCGACCACGCTCGCCGTGCGCCCCTTGATCCGGTTCGTAAAGCGGATCGACGTCCGTAGCGCGGTGCTCACGACGTCGCGAAACTGGGCATAGAAGGGATTGTTCGACGCGCGCAGGATCGCGACGTGGAAGGCGATGTCCGCTTCCAGCGTATCGTCGGCGCCGCGTTCCGCCGCGGCCATCCGTTCCAGCCCTTCGTTGATCTTCTCAAGCTCCTCGGGCCGCGCGAATTGGGCTGCGAGCGCCGCGGCTTCGGGCTCGATCGCGACGCGAAGCTGGTTGAATTGCTTCAGCAGCTCGACCGAGAACTGGCGTTCGAGCAGCCAGCGAAGAACGTCGGTGTCGAACAGGTTCCACGACGAAGTCGGCTGGACCACCGTTCCCTGGCGCGGGCGCGCACTAAGCAGTCCCTTCGCGGTCAGCATCTTCACCGCCTCGCGCGTCACCGACCGGCTGACGCCGTGGCGCTTGGCAAGTTCGGCCTCGGTCGGAAAGGCCTCCTCGTCATAGCGCCCGGTGACGATCGCGCGCCCCAGATTGTCGAGCAGGCCATAGGTGAGATTTCGTCCGAGCGAGGCGGGCGCGTCCCCCTGCGCAAAAAGCGATTGTTCCACGGGCACCAAACCTTTCTTTACGACGCGCATAGCGCAGTCGAATGATATTGTTAATCTGAACGATGCACTAGACAAGTCTAATTAATAAGATAAACGAACATCACGATGCCGGGGATGACTCGGCCTTCCGGGAGGGAATGGATGTCCAATTTGTCGCAAATCGATCTGATCGTCGTGATCCTCTATGCCATCGGCATTTTCGGGCTCGCGCAATGGGTCAGCCGCGAGAAAGCCGGACATCAAAAGGATTCGAGCGATTATTTTCTGGCCTCGAAGAACCTGCCCTGGTGGGCGATCGGCGCCTCGCTGATCGCGGCCAATATTTCGGCCGAACAAATCGTCGGCATGTCGGGTTCGGGCTATGCGATCGGGCTTGCCATCGCATCCTATGAATGGATGGCGGCGGCGACGTTGCTGATCGTCGGCAAATGGTTCCTTCCGATCTTCCTCGCCAACAAAATCTATACGATGCCGCAGTTCCTCGAACAACGGTTCGGGCCGACGATCCGCACGGTCATGGCGATCTTCTGGCTCGCGCTCTATATCTTCGTCAATCTCACCTCCATCATCTGGCTCGGTTCGATCGCGGTGACGCAGGTTGCGGGCGTGAACCAGGACGTCGCGCTTGTCGGGCTCGGCGCCTTTGCCCTCCTCTACCAGCTTCGCGGCGGGTTGAAGGCGGTTGCGCTCACCGACATCGTCCAGGTCACCCTGCTCGTGCTTGGTGGGCTGGTGATCGCGTGGTTGACGCTCGGCAAGATCGGCGGCGACGCGGGCGTCCTCGGCGGCTTCGCCGAACTGACCCGCCGCGCGCCCGACCATTTCGACATGATCCTTTCGCCCGACAGCCCCTATTACAAGGATTTGCCCGGCATCGCGGTGCTGGTCGGCGGCATGTGGATCGCGAACCTCAGCTATTGGGGATTCAACCAGTATATCATCCAGCGCGCGCTTGCGGCAAAGAGCCTGCCGGAAGCGCAAAAGGGCGTGATCTTCGCCGGTTTCCTGAAGCTTGTGATGCCGATCATCATCGTGCTCCCCGGTATCGCGGCGGTCGTCCTCGCGCCCGACCTCGCCAAGCCGGACCAGGCCTATCCGACGATGATGGCGCTGCTTCCCACCGGCCTGCTCGGCCTCGTCTTCGCCGCGCTGATCGCCGCGATCATCGCGTCGACCGCGTCGAAGATCAATTCGATCGCGACCATCTTCACCCTCGACCTCTATGCCAAGCGCAAGGGCGTTCAGAGCCGTGCGGAAGACGCGGCGGGCACCGATGCCCATGAACGGCACCTCGTGCTCGTCGGCCGTATCGCCGCCGCGGTGTCGATCGTCCTCGCGATGGCGACCGCGCGCCCGCTGCTCGGCAGCCTCGACCAGGCCTTTCAATATATCCAGGAATTTTCGGGCTTCGTTACCCCCGGCATCACGGTGATCTTCCTGCTCGGCCTGTTCTGGAAGCGCGCGACCGAGGCCGGCGCGCTGACCGGGGCGGTCGCATCGGTGCTGCTCAGCTTCGTCTTCTGGTTCCCGGCCGACTGGGGCGGTTCCGCCGCGCTCAATGCCGTGCCGTTCATGAACCGGATGAGCATCGTCTTCTTCGCCTCGCTCGCGCTCGCAGTCGTCGTCTCGCTGGCCCGCCCCGCGCCCACCGCAAGCAACCTCATCAGCATGGAGGGCGTCAGTTTCCGCACCACCACCGGCTTCAACATCGCGGCGGCGATCATCGTCCTGATCCTGATCGCGCTCTATGCGACCTGGTGGTGAGCTTCGCCGGCGCCTTTCTGGCCATCGACTGGGGGACGACGAACCGGCGCGTCTTCCTGATCGACGGCGGTCGCGTAGTCCACACTGAACGCGACGATCGCGGCGTAACATCCACCCAAGACTTCCCCGCGGAGGTTGCCGGGATCCGCAACCGGCTCGGTGACCTTCCAATGTTGCTCGCGGGCATGGCGGGGTCGAATATCGGCTGGCAGATGGCGCCTTATGTCCCGGTTCCGGCTGGATTGGCGGACGTCGCGAAGGCCCTGCTGTTCATCGACGACCGCACGGCAATCGTGCCCGGCCTGTCGACGATCGCGGACCGGCGCCCCGACGTGATGCGCGGGGAGGAGGTTCAACTACTCGGCGCCGCCGAAAGCGGACTGGTTCCTGCCGATGCGCTGCTCGCGCAACCGGGTACGCATTGCAAATGGGCCCAACTCGAAGACGGTCGCGTAACCGGATTCGTCACCACGATGACCGGCGAACTGTTCGCCCTCCTCCGCCGTCACGGACTGCTCGCCGCGCAGCTTGGCGGCGAAGTCGAACTGGGCCAGGCCTTTCGCGAAGGACTTGCGGAGGGCGCTCGCCGCGATCTGACCGCGACCTTGTTCAGCATTCGCGCCGCGAAGATGCTCGGCTTGCGCGACGATGCCGACGCCGCTTCCTATGCCAGTGGCGTGCTGATCGGCAACGATGTCGCCGTGCGTCTTCACGAAAACGCACACCGCGCCATCCACATCCTCGCCGACCCGATGCTCGGCAGCCTTTATGGCGCCGCCGTCGAGGCGCAGGGCCGGTCTGCCACGATCGTCGACAGCCACGCCGCCTTCGTCGCTGGAATTATCGCCGTCGCACGGCGCCTCGGCTGACCGGACTTTCGACCACCGCGGCTCGCCATAGCGGCGGGCGACGGTCGACCGCTTCCATCCAAATGCATCGATCCGCCGCCTGCCCCGCTGGCGGCGCACCCCATCGCGCGCCAAGCAATAATCATTGCCATTTCTCAGTTTTATAATATTTATGTTATGACTCGGCGCGGAACAGCCGTGTAAAGCAACAAGGGAGGAGAGGATCATGCGTTTTGCATTGCTCGGCGCCGTATCGACGACGGCATTGTTCGTGTCATTGCCGGTAGCGGCACAAGAGGTCGCGACGCCGGGACCCGAAGCCGCACCGGCTGCGGAGGCCGGACCCGACGAAATCATCGTTACCGGCGTGCGCCAGTCGCTCGAACGCGCAGCCGAGGTAAAGCGCGATGCGGTGCAGGTGGTCGACTCGATCGTCGCGACCGATATCGGAAAGCTGCCCGATCCGACCGTCGCCGCCGCGCTGCAACGCGTTCCCGGCATCCAGGTCCAGAATGATCGCAACAACGAACTCTCGACGGTGCGTATTCGCGGCCTGACCGACATTCTGACGACCGTGAACGGCCGCGAGGTCATCACGACGACGGGCCGCGGCTTCGATCTGAAAGATGTCCCCGCCGAAGCGCTCGCGCGGATCGACGCCTTCAAGTCGCAGACCGCGGACCAGATCGAAGGCGGCGTCGCCGGCGCGCTCGACCTGCGTCTCAACCGCCCCTTTCAATTCCGCGATCCGACGCTGGTCCTGACCGCGCGACAGAATTACGCAACGGTCGTCGGAGCCGCCAACCCCCAACTCGGCATCCTTGCCGCGGGCAAGACCGACACGTCGATCGGCGAAATCGGCGCGCTGATCAACGCGACATGGTCGCAGTCGAAAAACCTTCGCAGCGTGACCAATCTGGGCGAGCGCCGCTACGCTGGCGGCAATCCGCTCGCTACGACGGGAATCATGGTGCCCCAGGTCCTGCGCAACATGCCCGACGTCGGCGATGTCGAACGCGCGCAGATCAATGCGGCGCTCCAGTGGCAGGCGACACCGTCGCTGCAATTCTATGCCGACGGCCTCTATACCTATTTCAACAGCACGACGGGCTTTGCGGGATTCAACCCGCAGCCCTTTACCAACAATTCGCAGATCTCGGACGTCACGGTGGGTGACTATTGCATCGATGCCCGGGTGAACGCCAACGGCACCAATCCGCAGCTCGTCACCGATTCCGACGGCAGTGTCACGCTTCAGCCCTTCACGGTCCAGCATATGTGCGAGCTCAAGAGCGCGCGCTTCAACAATGTCGTGATCAATCAGAATTCGTCTTCGGAGGAGGTGACGCAGCGCAACAAGATGATCGCGGGCGGATTCGATTTCGAACAGGATCGCGGCCACATCAAGTTGGACGTCGCCTATCAGACGTCGCGCTCTGTCACGGAGAATTTCAACGCCGAAGTCGGACAGCGCGTGCCATCGATCTTCGTCGTGCTCGACGACGACAACGGCCCGTCCTTCACGATCGATCCGTCGATTCCGCTCAGTTCGGACAATGTCTCGCTGCGCAATTCGATCAACCAGAATTTTTCGGCGGGACAGGGCAGCCTGTTCCAGGCGCGCGTCGACAGCGAATATGAACTGGACGGACTGCTGACCAAGCTGCGCGGAGGCGTCCGCTATGCGCGGCGCAAGGCCCGATTCCAGGAGGTTCGCCAGACCAATACCGTTCAGTCGATCGGCTTCGGCAATATCGGCACGCCCAGCGAAGCGAATGCCAGGCTGATATCCTCGCTGCCGCTGTCCCCCGACTTTTTGGGAATCATAGGCGTCGCGCCGCGTCTCAATGGCGGCCAGGCGTTTCTGGGCGTCAATCCGGCCTATCTGCGTTCGGAACGCGGTCGCAACGAACTGCGCGACCTGTTCGGCTTGCCGCTAGAACAGCCCGCCTATGATCCGACCAAGGAGTTCAACGCCAGCGAAGAGACGTACGCCGCCTATCTGGAAGGAAGCTACGAAATCCCGATCGGGGCGCTGACCCTCGACGGGGTGGTGGGTACGCGCGTCGTAAAGACCGATCGCACGATCTCGGGCTTCGAACGGGTCGGCAACAGCGACACCTATAGCCCCGTGATTGCCAAGAGATCCGATGTCGACATCCTGCCCGCAGCGACTGCGCGGCTCAAATTTCCGGGATCCTTCCAGACTCGCCTGACCTATTCGCGCTCGATGCGGAGGCCCGATTTCGGTTCGCTCAACCCGACCGAGTCCCTGACCGTCGTCGGCAATGTGTTCCTGATCAACAACGGCAGTCGCGGCAATCCCGATCTGAGGCCACAAAAATCGGACAGCATCGACCTGACCGCCGAATATTATTTCGACAGCGGCTATGTCGCGGTCACCGGCTATTATCGCTCGATCAAGGATCGCGTCGTCACCTCCAACACCCAGGAACTGATCAACGGCGACAATTACCTGATATCCAGCCCGCGCAACGTCGGTTCGGTCGACCTGAAAGGCATTGAAGTCAGTGCGCAATATTTCTTCGACTTCCTGCCCGGCGCGCTGTCCGGTTTCGGCGTGCAGGGAGCGTTCACGCTCGCCGATTCCGAGGTAAAGGGCGAGGATCGCCTGTCGGGCAATCCGCTCGTCGGGGTGTCCAAATATAATTACACGGCAGGCCTGCTCTACGACAAGGCGGGCCTCAGTGGCCGGCTGATCTGGACCTATCGCTCCAAATATATCAACGCCGACAACACGGGCGGCGTCGCGGTTCGTCCCTATGATGCCGACCGCGTCGACGAAGCCTATTTGCCGGTCTTCCTGTCGTACATCCGTCCTGCCGGACGGCTCGACTTCAGCATCGGATATGACGTGACGGAGGCGCTGAGGCTCGACATCGGCGGCACCAACATCCTGCGCAACAAAACGTCGAGCTATTGGGGCAATGAAAAGGTGGTGTTCCAGCTCAACGGAGACGAGACCGTCTACACCATCGGCGCGCGGATCAAATTCTAGGACGGGCCGCCATGTAAGAGCCCGGCCGGTCTGCGCTCCGATGCGGACCGGCCGGGCTTCCTTTTTCCAGCGTCGGCGCAAGGGCTGAGCGTCCGGTCAGCCCCTGCGAATGCGGTGGCGCTCAGGGTCGCGAGGCATAAGGCCGGTCGACCGCGTTGGCGCCGCCCCAATTCCGACGCTCGCGCCCTTTGAGATTGCGGTCGTAGGCGTTCTTCCACGGATCGACATAGCTGCGCGACGCCCATTCGTCCCATTGGCGGGCCATCGCCTCGACCCGTCCGGGCTGGCTGGCGGCAAGATCGTGCATCTCGGTGCGGTCGGTCGTCATGTCGAAGAGTTGCCACGGCTTTTGAAACCGCGCGACGAGCTTCCACTTACCGTCGCGCACCGCGCGATTGCCCTCATGTTCCCAGAAGATCGGCTGGGACCGATGAAGTGCCTCGCCCGAAAAGGCGGGAACCATCGAACGGCCCTGCATCGGGATGATGTCGTGCCCGTTGAATGTCGTCGGATAGGTTGCGCCGCTGACGTCCACCAGCGTCGGCATTATGTCGATCAAATGCCCCGGATCGCGGACCAGCGTCCCGCGCAGCGCCGGATCGATGCCGCGTGGCCAATGCGCGATCAGCGGCGTCGCAATGCCGCCTTCCTCGGTGAAATGTTTGAAATATTGGAAGGGCGTGTTCTGCAGCGTCGCCCAGTTCATGCCGGCCCACACCACCGATTTCGACCCGCCGGGCCGTCCCTTCCCTTCGAGCCGCCCGTCGGGGCCGCTTTCGGCATTGCCGCCGTTGTCGCTCATGAAGAGGATCAGCGTGTTGTCGAGTTCGCCCGCCTGCCGAAGCCGGTCGACCAGCGTACCGATCGCGCGGTCGGCGCGGCTGACGGTCGCGGCATAAACCGCCATGATCGTATCGAACCGATCCTTGTCCGCTTCGGTCAACCTGTTCCAGTCGTATGTGTTCACGAGCGGCGGGGGCAATTCAGTATCCGGGGCGATGATACCAAGCGCCTTCTGGCGTTCGAACCGCGCTCGCCGCACCGCGTCCCATCCGTCGCGATAGCGCCCCTTAAACTTCGCGACCTCGGCCTGGGGCGCCATCAGCGGGAAATGCGCGGCGACGAAGGGCATATAGAGGAAAAAGGGTTTTTGCTCGCTCTCGGCCTGATGAAAGAATTTGGTCTGCCAATCGACGAAAAGGTCCGACGAATACCAATTGCCCTGCCCCACCTCCGGCGAGGTCGAACTCACCTTGCGGCCGTCGATATATACATAGGTCGCGTTGCGCTGTGGCTGGTCGCGGTAATAGATCGCACCGAAGGGCGAGGTGAAGGAATGATCGAAGCCGCGGTTCCACGGCCCGACCCCGCGCGAGATGCCGACATGCCATTTTCCCGCCATCGCAGTGTAATAGCCCGCCGACTTAGCCACCTCGGCCAGCGTGACGACGCGGTCCATCAGCCGGCTCTTCAGCCCCTGCGATCCCGGCACCTCGACCCCCTCGAGATGGCCGAGACCCGCCTGATGCGGATAGGTTCCGGTAAGCAGCGACGCACGCGAGGGACTGCACCGCGCCGTGTTATAGAATTGCGTGAAAGCCAGCCCGTTCTTCGCAAGGGCGTCGATGTTGGGCGTCGGAATTTCGCTGCCAAAGGCCCCGATATCCGAAAAGCCGACATCGTCGAGCAGGATGACGACAATATTGGGCCGGGTCGGGCGTGGCTTCGCTGCGGGCGCCGGCTGGGCGCCCGGGGCCTGCGCCAGCCCCGGTGCCAAGGGAACCAGCGCCAGCGCCCATGCGGACGCCATGCCGCCGACGCGCAGCATCAATCGACCCGGGTTGCGGCTTGCCATATCCTCGTCTCCCAATTGCGCCGCCGCGTTGGCGGACCTTCGCAAGGCCAAAGGCGTAACGTAAAATATTTCGATTGCAACATTGATCATATCAATCTTATCTTATTGCCTTGCCGGTCTACGGTCACAAGAGAGGGATTCGCATGGTTCAGCCCGTCACGGATTTTGATGCGGCCTTCGCGCGCTGCCCGCTGATCGCGATCCTGCGCGGAGTAAAGCCCGACGAAGTGACTGATATCGGCGAAGCGCTGGTCGGCGCGGGATTTACGCTCATAGAGGTTCCGCTCAACTCGCCCGACCCGCTCGACAGCATCGCGCGGCTCGCCAAGGCTTGCGCCGGGCGCGCCGTCGTCGGCGCCGGCACAGTGCTGAGCATCGACGATGTCGTCGCGGTCGAGGCCGCGGGCGGACGCATGATCATTTCGCCGAACATGAACCCCGCCGTCGTCGCCGAAACCGCGACGCGCAACCTCGTCTCGCTTCCCGGCATCGCGACGCCGAGCGAGGCTTTTGCCGCGCTCGAAGCCGGCGCGACCGCGCTTAAACTATTCCCCGCCGAAGCCTCGCATCCCGCCGTCGTCAAGGCGATGCACGCCGTCCTCCCGTCGGGGACGCGGCTCCTGCCGGTCGGCGGGATCGCCCCCGACACGATGCAGCCGTGGCGCGCGGCCGGCGCTGCCGGATTCGGGCTCGGATCGGCTCTCTACCAACCGGGCCTCGGTGCTGCCGACGTCGGCGTACGGGCCGCCGACTTTGTGCAAGCGTGGCACGGCTGATCCCGAAATGTCGCGAGAAAACCGACCGATGACCGCGCGCCCGCTCGTCCGCACCCTGATGACCGCCGCCGCGATGACGCTCGCAGCCGTCGCCGTCGTCCCGCCCGCCGCCGCGCTCTCGCCGACGTCTCCGGCGTCCTCCCCTGCTCCGGCGGAACGCCGTCCGAACATCCTGTTCGTGCTCGTCGACGACATGGGGTTCGGCGACCTGTCGGTGATGGGGAACAGGAAGGTCCAGACGCCGAACCTCGACCGGATCGCGCGCGAAGGCGTGCTGTTCACCCAATTCTATGACCCCGCTCCGATCTGTTCGTCGTCGCGGGCCGGCCTTTTGACGGGGCGGTACCCGGCTAGTGCGGGCTTTGTTGCGATCACTGCAAATCGCAAGCGCAACGCCGAGCTGGGGCAGGCCGACTGGCTCGATCCGAAATTGCCGACGATCGCGCGGCTGCTCGACCATTCCGGCTATGCGACCGCGCATATCGGCAAATGGCATTTGGGCGGCGGCCGCGACATCGGCGACGCGCCGCGGCCCACCGCTTATGGTTTCGACCGGAGCTTCACGACGTTCGAAGGTCTTGGCCCGCGCGTCCTCGTCTCCGATCAGGAACGCTTCCTCGCCGAGCAGTCGGACGCGCTCGGCAACGGCCCGCGGTTCTGGGAGATCAAGACGAAGCTCACCGGCCTCTATTGCGACATGACGGTCGACTTCGTCGCCCAGCATTCGGACGAGCCCTGGTTCGTCAACCTGTGGCTCAACGACATTCACGATCCCTGGGCGCCCGACGACGAAAGCCTTTCGGACGTGATGGGCCAGGGCGAATCCTCCGACGACGACCGGATGCTCGCATCGCTTGTGAAGATGGACCGCACCCTGGGACGGCTTTTCGACCGCCTCGACCAGATGGGCGAGCTCGACAACACGCTGGTCCTCGTCACCTCGGACAATGGCCCGTCCTCGCTGTCGCGCTATTATGAACGCGGCGAAACGGCGCCGGGCAGCACCACCGGACTGCGCGGCCGCAAGTTCAGCCTGTACGAAGGCGGCATCCGCCAGCCGCTGATCGCCTATTGGCGCGGCCATGTCAAAGCCGGGGCCCGCGATGCGACCACGGTCGCGCAGGGGGTCGACCTGCTGCCCACCATTGCCGCGATCGTCGGTGCCGATGTCCCGGCAGGGAGCGTCGGCATCGATCTGTCGCCGGCGCTGGCCGGGACCCCGATTGCCGCGCGCCCGCCGCTTTTCTGGGCCTTCGGCCGCGAGGGATATCCCGTCGTCGCCAGGCCGCACGCGCCGCGCGACGTCTCGCCGCGCTTCGCGATACGCGACGGCGACTGGAAGCTGCTCGCGAACGACGGCGGCGCCGATGCGGAGCTTTACAACGTCGCGCGCGATCCGGTCGAAGCGACCGATCTTGCCGAGCGCGAGCCGGCGCGACGGGACCGGATGCTTGCGAAACTCAAGGCCTGGCTCGCCAGCCTGCCCCGTTGAACGGGGCGGGACCGCAGCGCGGCATTATTGGGAACCATATCGACGCGCGCAGAACAGGCCGCGCAACCAGCGGGAGGATTTTTTGTGAACAGGATCGGCTTACTTACCGGCATGACGGCGCTCTGCATGGCCCTGCAAGCACCAGCGTCCCTTGCCCAGACATCCGGGACGGCGGCAGGCCCGTCGCAGAGCGATGAAGGCCGTGCCTATGTCGGCCCGATCATCACCGAATGGGGTCGCAAGGTCACACCCGAAAACGCCTGGCGCAGCTATCCTCGGCCACAGATGACGCGGGACGCATGGCAGAATCTGAACGGGCTGTGGGACTATGCCATCGTCAAGGCGACCGCACCGCAGCCCAAGCAGATGGACGGCAAGATCCTGGTGCCCTTCGCGGTCGAATCGCGGCTGTCGGGGGTCGCGCGCACCGTCACCCCCGACGATCGTATCTGGTACCGGCGCGATTTCACCGTCCCCGCCGACTGGTCGGGCAAGCGGACGCTGCTTCATTTCGGCGCGGTCGATTTCGAGGCGACGATCTGGGTCAACGGTGCGCTCGTCGGCAGCCACCGCGGCGGCTCCGACCCGTTCGATTTCGATGTCACGGACTATCTGCACGCGGGCGCGAACGAGCTGGTCGTGCAGGTCGCCGACCCCACCTCGACCGGCGATCAGCCGCGCGGCAAACAGCGGCTAGACCCGCACGGCATCTGGTATACCGCGGTCAGCGGCATCTGGCAGACCGTGTGGCTGGAGCCCGTGCCCGATCTCTATATCAAGGAGGTGCGCGCGACGCCGGACATCGATCGCGGGACGGTCAGGGTCGATGTGGCGCTGAGCGCCGAAACGCGGCCCACCGATGCGGTGCGGGTGACCGCGCTAAAGGACGGCAAGCCGGTCGCATCGACGATCATTCGCGGCAATCGCAGCGCCGAACTGGCCATCCCCGACGCGCGCTTGTGGTCGCCCGACGATCCGTTCCTGTATGACCTGACCGCCGAGATCGTGAGCGTTGCAGCGCCCAAACCGCGCCCCGCGCCGCTGTCGCCCAAGGAACGCGCTGCCTATGCGGCGGCAACGCCGGCGGCGCAAGGCGGCGATATCGTCAAAAGCTATTTCGGAATGCGCAAAATCTCGGTCGGCAAGAACGCCGCTACCGGGCATCCGGCGTTGCTGCTGAACAACAAGCCGCTGTTCCAGAACGGCGTTCTCGATCAGGGCTGGTGGCCCGACGGCCTGTTGACCCCACCGTCGGAGGATGCGGCGAAGAGCGACATGGTGTTCCTGAAAAAGGCCGGGTTCAACATGCTGCGGAAACATATCAAGGTCGAACCGGCGCGCTATTATTACGACGCCGACCGCCTCGGCATGCTGATCTGGCAGGACATGCCCTCGGGCGGTTTCGAGGACCAGGCGGTGCGCCGCCCCAGCGACCGCGAGGCGGTGTTCACGTCGCGCGCGATGGCCCAGTACCAGCTCGAAATGGCAGAGGTCATCGGCGCGCTGCGGTCCTTCCCCTCGATCGTGATGTGGGTCACCAACAACGAGGGTTGGGGACAATATGGCGCGCGCACCGTCGCCGGGCTTGCCAAGGCGATGGATCCCAGCCGCCTGGTCGATGCGACGAGCGGCTGGTACGATGTCGCAGGCGGCGTGTCGGACGTGTACGACATCCATACGTATGACGAAATCCCGCTGGTCCCCAGGGACAGCGGCGCGCGCGTGCGGGTGATCGGCGAATATGGCGGCATCGGCCTGGCCGAGCCGGGGCATTTGTGGTTCCCGGACCGGGATCAGCGCCTTTATCAGATCGCGACCGACACCGCGGATTTCCGCTCGCGCTATCGCACGAAGTTCGACGAGATCGTCCGGCAATACCGGCAGGACGGCCTCGCCGCGGCGGTCTATACCCAGACCAGCGACGTCGAGGGTGAACTGAACGGCCTGCTGACCTATGACCGCGCCGTATCGAAGCTGCCGCCGGCCGAATGGAAGGCGATGGCCGCGCCGCTGTTTCCCGACAAGGACTGACCCGACATGCCCGCCCCCTCGCATCGACCGTCCCCCGACGCCGCGCCGTCTTTCGCGGATATGCGGCGCATCGAGGGGGGCAGCTTTGCGATGGGGTCGGACCATTTCTATCCTGAGGAAGCCCCGGTGCGCCGGATCAAGGTCGACAGTTTCCGGATCGACGAGCGACCGGTGACGAATGCCGACTTCGCGGCATTCGTCGATGCAACGGGATATCGCACCCTCGCCGAACTGCCACCCGATCCGGCGCTTTACCCCGACGCCGACCTCGACGGCGTTGCACCGGGATCGCTCGTCTTCCAGCCGACGTCGACGCTCGTTCCGCTCGACGATCCTTCCTGGTGGTGGGAGTTCGTCGAAGGCGCATACTGGCGCCATCCCACCGGGCCGGACAGTTCGATCGACGGGATCGAGGACCATCCCGTCGTCCACGTCGCCTATGGCGATGCGGAAGCCTATGCGAAGTGGGCGGGCAAGGCGCTGCCGACCGAGGCCGAATGGGAATATGCCGCGCGCGGCGGCGTCGACGGGCAGGATTATGCCTGGGGGGACGAACTCGCACCGGGCGGCGCGATCCTGGCCAACTATTGGCAGGGCATGTTCCCGGTCTCGACGACGAAAGCCGACGGCCGGTATCGTACCACCCCGACAGGCAGCTTTCCTGCCAACGGATATGGCCTGTCCGACATGATCGGCAATGTCTGGGAGTGGACGCGCGACTGGTATGCGGCCCCGCAGGCGGCAAAAGCGAAATCGCCATGTTGCGCGATTCCCAATCCGCGCGGCGCCACCCGCGCGCAAAGTTACGACGCGGCGATGCCGAACGTCCGAATCGGCCGCAAGGTACTGAAGGGCGGATCGCATCTATGCGCCCCCAATTATTGCCAGCGTTACCGCCCCGCGGCCCGTCATGCGCAACAGATCGACAGCGCGACGAGCCATATCGGGTTCCGATGCGTGGTCCGCAAATAGCTGTTAAAAGAGAATTTTCCCGCAGATATCGGCCCTTTTTCCGGCCAGCGGGTTGCAAACCTCTATAAATCTGATAAATGCTATTTAATAGCAAAGCAGATGGGGGGAGATCATGCAAAAGATTTGGTTGCTGGGTACCGTGTCGGTGCTCGGCTGTGGAATCATGGCATCGGCGCCGGCGATGGCGCAGAATCAGGCTCGCAACGACGACGCGGTCGTCGCGGAGCCGGGCACCGACGAAATCGTCGTCACCGCCATTCGGCGCAGCCTGGCAAGCGCCCAGTCGATCAAGCGCAATTCGGATGCGATCGTCGATTCGATCGTCGCAGAGGACATCGGAAAGCTCCCCGATATCACCGCCGCGGAATCGGCCGCGCGCATCACCGGCCTGCAGGTCGATCGCGCGCAGGGCGAAGCGGCCGGGGTTCGCATTCGCGGCCTTCCCGATTTCTCGACGACCTTCAACGGGCGCGATATCTTCATCGCCGACGGGCGCTCGATGAACCTTCAGATATTTCCGTCGGGCAGCATCTCGCGGCTCGACGTCTATAAATCGTCGACCGCCAACCTGATCGAACCGGGCATAGCGGGGCTCGTCGATGTGCGCTCGCGCAAGCCGCTCGACTTCAAGCGCGATCGGATTTTCGGCGGCATTTCTGGAGTGCACTGGTACCAGTCGCAGGATCTGACCGCCGAGGGCCATCTGTTGATCAGCAAGCGGTGGGACACGTCGATCGGCGAGATCGGCGTCCTGGTGAACGGCTCCTATGCGCAGGCCAGCTATATCGATTCGACGCGCAACAATGCGCTGGCGATCGGAAGCCGCCAGCTCGCGGCCTATCCCGACCCCATTCGATATCCCAATTTCGTCAATACCAACTATGCGGTGGCGAAGCGCACCCGGCCGTCGGCGAACTTCGCTGTCCAATGGCGGCCGAACCGGGATCTCGAGCTTTATGTCGACGGCATCTGGCAGGGCTTCCGCAACCGTGGCGAGGGCCGCAACTTGCAGGTGACCGTCGGCGGCGCGGCGGGAATCCCCAACGTCGAATTCCATCCCGACTCCGATCTCGTAAAGAGCATGGATACGCGCGGAGGCGCCTTTCCCACCGGCGGCCAGCTCGTCGTCGATGCCGATACGAACACCTATCAAATCGGTGGCGGATTCAAGTGGAAGCAAGCGGCGCTGTCGCTATCCGGCGACCTTGCCTACACCGACTCGACCTATACCTTGACCAACAGCCGCCTCAATTTCATGCTGCGCGGCGCCCCGGACAAGCATTTCGATTTCGACACCGACGACGGCGAAGGCGGTCCGACCGTCACCCTGTCCAACTTCGACCTGTTCGATCCGGCCAACTATCGGATGGTCGGCCTTGCCGAGACGGGGTCGAAGTCGGGCCGGCATGGCATCCAGGCGCGTATCGACGGCGAGTATCAGCTGTCGAGCCCGCTGATCGACAAGCTGCAATTCGGCCTGCGCTTCAGCGACCACGACGCATTCCGGTATAATTACGACCAGAACCATATCGCACCGCCGGGCACCTTCTACACCGCCCTGCCGCTCGAATATCAGACGCTGACGCCGGGCTTTCGCAATGACGACGCCGAATCGCTGCGCGTCTTCCTGGTTCCCACGCGCAAGTCGCTCATCGACAATCTCGATTATCTGCGCGAGCTGACGACGCTGTCGACGCCCGAGTTCGGCGAGCCTACCTATCAGGCCAATGAAAAGGATTATGCGGGCTATATCCAGGCGCGCTACGCCTTCGACGTCGGCTTTCCGGTCGACGGTCTTGTCGGGGTACGCGCGGTGCGCACCGAAGACCGCATCAGCGGCTATGCGCGCGAGACGCTGCCCGATCCCGATGGCGGCGACGATATCGTCACCGAAACCCCGATCTCGCGGTCGAACGGCTACACCGATTTCCTGCCGAATGTCAGTGCGCGGCTGCGTCCGGCGCGCGATTTCCAGCTTCGCCTCGCCTTTACCAAGACGCGCACGCGCCCGGGGTTCGGACAGTTGAACCCGACCCTGACGATCGGGCTGCCGCCATCCTCCTGCGTGGTCGACCCGGCATTTCCCGAAAACGGCCCCGACAATCCGGACTGCGTCCGCACGGCGTCAGGCGGCAACGCCGACCTCGATCCGATCGAATCGACCAACTATGACGTCTCGTTCGAATATTTTCCCGCCCGTTCGACCGCGCTGACGGTCGGACTGTTCCGCCGCGACGTAAAGGGCTTTATCTCCAACTTCACGGTCGAGGTCGACGATCCCGAATATCGCCGGCTGCGCATCACGCGCCCCGACAATGGCGGCAAGGGAAAGATCCAGGGCGTCGAGGCCGCCGTCACGACATTGCTCGATGCGCGGTGGCTGCCGACCTGGCTGCACGATTTCGGCGTCCAGGCCAATTACACCTATATCGATCACTCGTCCGAGCTGCCCGAGGAATATGCCGCGTCCCTTCCCGGGCAACAGAAGATCGCAGGCGTATCGAGCCATATCTACAACCTCGTCGGCTTCTATGAAACCAAGGGGCTTTCGCTCCGCCTCGCCTATAATTACCGCTCGAAGTTCATCGTGAATTATCAGCAGCTCAACGATCCCGGGATCGGCGGGCTGGGTCCCGTGCTGCCCCTGATCGAGGACGGACGCGGTACGCTCGATTTCGCGGCGACGCTGCATCCGACCCGGAATTTCTCGGTCAGCTTCAACGCGTCCAACATATTGGGCACGGCCGCGACCAATCACCGTCAGTTCAATGCCGAGGGCGATATCTATCCGTTCCAGACGCGCTTTCTGGAAAGCGTCTATCGCGTCGGACTGCGTTTCAACTTCTGACGCCCAGGAGGCGGAAGATGGAAAGGCCGCGGGCGTCTCCGCGGCCTTTCTGATGTGCGCCCCTATTCGGACGGCACGGGCAGCGGCATCCCCTCGCCCACCGGCGCGCCGAATTGGGGCCAGCCCTGTGCGGTCCAGCCAAAGCGCTGGATATGCGGCGCACGTTTCAGCGTGCATTTCATGCCCGGTTCGGGGTTGGCGTGATAGATGATCCAGTCTTCCTTGCCATCGGGGGATTTGAAAAATCCATTGTGGCCCGTGGCATAAACGCCGTTGCCGCGTTTGAAGACCGGTTGCGGCAGCTTGGTCCAGGCCGCAGGGTCGAGCGGGTCCGCCCCCGGTGCGGCATGGAGCATGCCGAGCGCATAGTCGTCCGACCAGCAGGCGCTTGCCGAATAGGTAAGAAAGAGATCGCCCTTGGGGCCCAAAAGAAATTCGGGACCCTCGACGATGCTCCGACCGCCCTGCATCTCCCACGGACGGTCGGCGCGCGCGATCACGCGCTCCTCGCCTTTCAGCGTCCACGGATTCGCCATCTCGGCGATCGCGAGCCCGCTGATCGGCCCCAGATAGGGCGAATAGGCGAAATAGCGTTTGCCGCCATAGGAAAAGACCGTGCCGTCGATGCCGCTGTGGGCGGTGTTGACGCGCCCGCGGTCGATCCATTCCCCGGTCAACGGATCGTCGCCGTCATTCTCGAGCACGAAAACGCTGCGATGCTTGTCGTCGTTGAACCCGCTCGCGGTGGCCGAATAATAGATGAACCATTTACCGTCGATCCGATGCAGTTCGGGCGCCCAAATCAGGTGGGCGTTCGGCCCCGTTGCGGGCGGCGTCCACACCGTGCGATGCTCGGCGCTCGCCAGATGCCCGATATTGTCGGTGCGCCAGAGCGCGATGCGGTTGCGAAGCGTGTTGGTGTAATAATAGATCCCGTCGACCTGCGTGACCCACGGATCGGGGCCCGAGGGCAGGAGGGGATTGGTAAAGCTGTCGCTCGCGCCATCGGCTGCGGCCGCCGAATTCGCTGCGCCCCCTTGCGCCCCCACGCATGCGCTCATCGCCAAGGCCGCGCCGATGAAAGCGAGCGCGCGCGCGCACCTCGTCTGCCGTTGCAGAATGTTTCCAACTATCACTTGAACTTCGCTCCTCGACCCAATAACACATATTTATCCTATAATATAGGCGCCAATACGCAAGTCCCTTGTCGGGAACCGATCCGGCGTCGATCAGGCAGAGAGGAACAACGCGCATGGCCGGGACAGACGATCGCGAACAGATCCAGCGGCGCGATTTCCTGCGTCACGCATCAAGCGGCGCGATCGTCGCAGCGATCGGCGGCCGCGAACTGATGGCGGCGCCGGCCGCCGCGGCCGAAGGCCGGCCAGGCGGGGCCGCCGCGCGCGGCGGGCGTCCGCCGAACATCATCCTGTTGATCACCGACCAGAACCCGGCGGGCCTCACCAAGCGGTCGGGCTATCCGTTCGATACGATGCCGACGATGGACCGTCTTGCTGCCGGCGGGGTCGATTTTCAGCGCGCCTATTGCACGATGCCCGCCTGCACACCCAGCCGCACGTCGATGCTGACGGGCCGCTGGCCTGGCGCCCACCGCGTCCGCATGAATTTCCAGGCCGACGCCGCCTTTTACGAACAAGACCTCTATGACGTCGCAAAGGCGCGCGGCTATCGCACTGCGCTGGTCGGCAAGAACCACACCTATATGAAGCCGGGCCCCAAGGTCGATTTCTGGCGCTTCTACAACCATGAAAAGGGCGACAAGACCAACGGCGACAAGGCGATGCTCGCCGCCTATGAAAAATGGATTCAGGCGCTGAGCTTCAATGTCGCGCAGGAGGCGACCCCCTTCCCCGTCGAGGCGCAATTTCCCTATCGCATCGTCACCGACGCGATGGAGTTCATCGACCAGGCGGCGGCGTCCCCGTTCTTCATGCAGGTCTCGATCGCGGAACCGCATAACCCCGAACAGGTGCCCGCCCCCTATTGGGACATGTTCCCGCCCGATGCGCTGCCCGAGCCTTGCGCCGGGCTCGAGGCGCTCGATCGCCTTGGCTTTCGCGCCAAATGGCTCCACCAGCTCGAACTGTTCGGCGAACCCGATACCGACAGGCTGACCCGGCGCTATATTTCCAACTATCTGGGGCAGCTGAAATTGATCGACGACCAGGTGAAACGTCTCGTCGATCATCTGGAGGCCAGGGACCTGATGCGCGACACGATCATCGTGCGCGTGTCCGATCACGGCGACTATCTGATGAAATATGGTCTCGGCCGCAAAGGTGTCGGCCTGCCCGAAACCCTCGTCCACATTCCCATGGTCTGGCATGGCGCCGGCATCGAGGCGACGCCCGGTATCGGGGAAAAGCCGTTCGTATCGATGGCCGACCTGATGCCGACGCTGTGCGAATTCATGGGCGCCCCGATCCCGCACGGCGTCCAGGGACGAAGCCTGCGCCCCCTATTGGAAGGGCAACCCTATCCAGAGGTCGAGTTTCGCAGCATCTATGCCGAAGCCGGGCTGGGCGGGCTCTATTATGAAGCGGGCGATGCGATTCCGCCCGACGTGGCGGGGCGCAAGGATGACGGGTTCGATGAACTCAACATGGTGACCCAAAGCGGCAATCAGAAGATGGTGCGGATGGACCGGTGGAAGCTGATCTATGACATGATGGGATATGGCCAGCTCTATGACCTTGCTCGCGACCCCTGCGAGCTCGACAATTTGTTCGGCAGGCCCGAAGTCGCGACCGAGCAGGCCGCGCTCATGGCCGAATTGCTGATGTGGACGATCCGCAACGAAGACAGCCTGCCGACCGGGCCACAGTTCAAGAAATACCAGACGAAATGGCCGGGCGCCCACAATTGGTACGCCCCCTATCGCCACGGCGTCCCCCCGATCGCCTATATTCCTTAGAGTTTTTCCGGTTTTGATCGATGCATTTTCAAGCCCCTCCCCTTCAGGGGAGGGGCGTTTCAGCATCGCCCGGAACAATTCCAGCGCCCGGCGAACCAAGCCGGCGGGGCGGCGGCACCGGAATCATTTCGCTGGGAGCAGGCGGAAGCGGATCGCCACGCCGCCGCCGGGGGCCAGTTTCAGCGTCAGGTCGTCGGCGCTGGTCACCGAGCGCGTTTCGATCGCCAAGGCCGCCGGGTTCGTGCGATAGTCGGCGCCCGGCCCATCGGCATAGATCGTCGCTTCATAGCGTTTGCCCGGCGTCAGGAAACGGAGCGGCTAATCGAGCGTGCGGGCTTCCTCATCCGTGATAGCCCCCAGATACCAGTCCCCCTGGCCGCGCTGCTGCCGGGCGACGACGACATAGTCGCCGATCGCGCCTTGCAGCGTCCGGGAGGTCTCCCAGTCGGTCGGCACATCCCGGATGAACCGGAAGGCATCGGGTCGCGCCTCATAGTTTTCGGGCAGGTCGGCCGCCATCTGGATCGGCGAATAGACCACCACATATTCGGCCAGTTGCGTCGCCAGCGTCGACTGAACCCGGCGCGCCAGCGGCTTGTCGCCACGCGCTATATCGAAAATCCCCGGGGTGAAGTCCATCGGCCCGGCGAGCAGCCGCGTAAAGGGCAGGATCGTCATATGATCGGGAGGGTTCGTCGGGTCGCCCCAGGCGTTGAATTCCTGTCCGCGCGCGCCTTCGCGGCTGACCCAGTTCGGCCACGTGCGGCGCAGCCCCGTGTCCTTGACAGGCTCATGCGTGTCGATCGCGATATGATGCTTGGCCGCGCGCTTGACGACATCGAGATGGTGGCGGACGGCGTATTGGCCGGCGAACCATTGCTGGCCGCCGCGAGCGTCGACGATTGTCCCGCTCGGTTTGACATATCCCGTCTTGATGATCCGCACATCATGTTCGTCATAAAGCTTCAACGCCGCATCGAGTTGACGCTCGTAATTCTCGATGGCTCCGCCGGTTTCATTGTGGCCGATCAGCCTCACGCCTTTAGACCTGTCGTAACGGGCCACTTCGTCCATGTCGAAATCGGGATAGGCCTTGGTAAAACTGAACTTGTCGCCGTTCGCAATCCAGTCGCCGTCCCACCCCTCGTTCCAGCCTTCGACGAGCACGCCGTCGAAGCCGTATTTGGCCGCGAAATCGATGTATCTCTTCACATTGGCGGTATTCGCGCCATGTTTCGGCCCGCTGCCCCACGTCGATTTTTCAAGGTGCATTTCCCACCAGATCCCGACATATTTCCCCGGCTTGAACCACCGCGCAACGTCGGGAAGCCTACTCGGTTCGTTGAGGTTCAGCGTGATACGGCTGTCGGCGAGCGCGGCGGGGCTGTCGCCCACGAGGACGGTGCGCCACGGCGTCGTGAACGGCCCCGT
Organism: Sphingopyxis sp. CR5; assembly: GCF_059693785.1. Lineage (NCBI taxonomy): Bacteria > Pseudomonadati > Pseudomonadota > Alphaproteobacteria > Sphingomonadales > Sphingopyxidaceae > Sphingopyxis > Sphingopyxis sp. CR5. The sequence continues at coordinate 331,800 of NZ_JCATIE010000002.1, forward strand.
CTTTCTGGCGAGCGTCCCGTCGGGCCACGGCATCAGCCATGCGCGATACCCGCCCGCACCATTGCCTTCCAGCAACATCGAAGGAAAATCGACGAGCGGCGCGGCGACCCCGCCGGCTATTCGACGAGCACCGCTTGCAGTCGTGCAGCGTCGATATGCCACCGCAATTGCTCGGCGCTGGCGCCATCGACGCCGTTCACGCGCCGCAATACATAATGGCCCCTGAAACGCTGGCGTCGCCCTGATGCAAGCGTTGCGTCGACCGTAACCGGCACCTCGATATAGAGCGAGCCCGCCGCGCCTTCGGCATCCCCCGCCTGACCGATCGAGACCCGTGTGGACCGCGTCTTCGCAAACCCGGCGCGGAATTCTTCAAAGCTCTGGCCGGGCCTGCCGTCGGCACCCCATTGTGCCCAGGCCGTCCCGAAATCCCGCGCATCGAGCGCGGCATAATATCGCCCGATGACATCGAGCGCCGCCTGACGGCTGCCCGCCCGAACCCGGCATGCCTCGACGTGCCCCGCATCGTCGCCAAGGAGCGCGCAGCTTCGCGCAATCTCGTCCTCGATCATCGCGCAGCTGTTGGCGGCATTGCAGGGCGGCCGCGTTGCCGGCGATACGCGAAGGCACGCCTGGACGAGACGGTCGACGCTGTTTGCCCCACGCTCGGCAGCACAGGACCGCGGCGACGGATCAGCGGCGCCGCCGCGCCCGGCGGCGCGCGCCTCTTGACCGGTCGCCGCCGAAGTCGGGGAGGATCGAGCAAGCGGGCCTTTCCCCGCCCCGTTGACGCGCTGCTCCGCAACATGCCGCGGTGCCTGTTGCTCGTCCGGTTCATGGCAGGCCGCGAGCAGAAGCAGCGGCATGACCGATAGGGCAAAGGCAGGATTCTGCGGCATCATGGCGACAGTACGCGCCGCGCCTCCGCGCTGTTCCGCCACGCCCGGCTTTTGCTCCAACTTTACGCAGATCATCCGCCGGGGGCGTGGCTGCGCGGGGGGTCTGCGCTGCCGCGGTAGGCTGACCCCCGATCCCGCCTAGCCGCTTCGAGTTCGGTCACCGCCTTCCCGATCGCGCCCAACAGCATGCCCGCCGACCCGACGATGAACATCAGGATCGCGGCGTGGTGCCAGGCGGAAAAGCGGTCGAGGAACAGGATGGAGCCGACGAAGAACAGCATGTTGCCGACAAGGCCAAGTCCAAGATGGATATAGGGGTAATTTCGCACGAAGCTTTTGAACATGGGTCTCCCGATGTCCGGCAGGTAGGCCGGACAGGCTTTGCAATTAGGGAAGGCGTGCCCCGGGGGCACACGCCGCGACGATGCGGCGGGCGCCAGCCGGCCGACCTATTCCGCCTTGAACACACCGCACGCGATGCGCGCACCGCTGTCGCCCGACGGGTCGGTCTTCTGGTCGTCGGCCCCGGCATGAATGACGATCGCCGACCCGTCGCTGTCGAGCAGGCCTGCGAAGGTCGCGCCCTCCAGCTGATAGGAAAGCGTGCCGCGTCCATCCTCGCCCACGACGAGGTTCGGCATATCGCCGGCATGCTGCCCGGCGGGGTCTTCGAGACCGTGTTTCGCCTGAGTCGGGTTCCAGTGACCGCCGGCGGTTTCGAACTTCGGTGCGTCGCATTTTCCAGTCGTATGCACATGCGCGCCATGCTTTCCGGCGGGCAGGCCCTCTACGGCAAGGGACACCGCGACGCCTCCGTCGGCGGCGGTCGCCGTGGCCCGGCCCGCGGGCTTGCCGTCGGCGGTCTGCAACATCGCGACCGCGCTCTGAGTCGCGCCGGCCTCCGCCGGCATCGTGCCCATTGTCGTGGTGTCAGCCGATTGCGAAGCGGCCACATCGTCGTTTGCGGCGTCCGGCGAACCGCAACCGGCGAGCAGCAGCGACGCAGCAGCGGACATCAGGTACAGACTCTTCATCTCAAGCTCCCGTTTGGTTTCAGACAGTCCATCAACCGCCCAATCGAAACGACGTTCCCGCAAGCTTCGGTCCACAGCTCGGAACGGAAATTATATTCCGGGGTCGGCAGCGCCGCATCGCCGTATCGGAACGGCGTGCGTCGCGCCGCCGATGCGATCAGCTCAGTTTTTTGGCCGCCGCGGAGCCGAGAACCAGAAACAGGACGACGAGGGCCAAGCCGACGAAGAACAGAATCTTCGCGATACCGGCGGCGGCGCCGGCGACGCCCGAAAATCCCAGGATCGCCGCAACAAGGGCGATGGCGGCAAATATCAATGCCCATTTGAACATGGCGTTTTCCTTTCAAGTCGCCGGGCGCGGAGGGGCATCGTCGATGCTCCTGCACCCGGCATGGCTTTGAACGAACGATCCCTGTCGATCGTTCCGCACGGCAACGCCGGCGGATCCACCCTCCCGGTCCCGGTAGAACCGGTGCGGGGTTTCCGATCCTAGCCCGAGAAGAGCTCGAACGGCGCCCACAGCGCCGGCTGGTCGATCCCTGGCTCGCCGTCCGATCCCTTGCGTACGGACATGATCGCATCGCGCAGCGCGTCGGCCGGCGCCTTGCCGATGCGCAGCCCCCTCACCGTACCGACGGACAGCCGGCGCGCGACGTCATCGCGAACGACCCAGTGGCTCGCCATCACCTGGCCGCTGCCGGCCAGGAAAAAACCCTGGACAAGGCCCGAAAGCTGCGGCCGGTCGGCCCCGGACGCTCCGGCGCTATTGCACGCCGACAGGATCACCAGTTGCGCCGGCAGGCTCAGCGCGCCGATCTCGCTGGGTTTCAGGAGCCCGTCGTCGCCGTCCTTCGGCGTCAGCAGCAGCGCTGGCTCGTCGAGCCCGTCGAATTCGCCGGGCAACAAACCATGAGTCGCGAACGCGAGGATCGATCCGGGTTGGACTCGCGCGGCCCGAAGGCCCGCTTTGGTCGCGCGATCGCCGATCAGCAGATGCGCGCCTTCGCTGCCCAATGCCTTTGCAAGCGCGCCCAGTTCGCGCTCCGCATCGGGCAGGTCGGGCAGGTCGTCGATCGCGCGCGCGGCGCTGCCGGAGCGCATCGCGAGTGCCGTTCCGACGCGCCGGCCCTCGACCCCGCCAAGCGCGACGAGCGCGCCGGCCGCGTCGCTGGCGCCTTCGCGGCTTGCCCCATTGGGCGCCCGAATCATCCGCTCGATCGCCATGCGGTCGATCAGGAACTCGCCTGCCGGACCACCAGGCATAAGCATTCCGAACGGCAAGGCGTCGAGCGAGCCGTTGGCAACCACGGCCAGCGTCTTCATCCCGTGCAACGAAGCGGTGGCGTCGCCCGGGAACAATCGCTCGTACAGCGCCTTGGCCGCAGCGGCGTCGAAATCGTCCCCACCGTCGATCGCGGCGCGCAACCGGGCCACAAGCCCATCCACGCCCGCACCGTCGGCGACCAGATATTGCATTGCCCGCGCGCCGCTCGCCAGCGTCGCCAGCCACGCATCGCCAATATCGGTAAACATCGCCGACGCGGTAGCCGGCGGGGTCGCTTCAGTGAACTGCGCCAGGGTCGACGGCGCGAAAAACAGCCGTGCCCGCTGGTCGGCGCGCAGCGAGGCGTCAAGCACCGCGATCGCCCGGCGATTGGCGTCGAGATCGCGGGTGACGGCGGACAGGTCGAAGGCGCCATCGGGACGCATCAGATTGGCGTCGAGCCGCGCCTCGATCCCCTGCCGTTCCGCAAGCAGTTGGCGGCGCTTGCCAACGGCTTCGGCAAAGGCCGGCTCGGACGCGGCGGCTCGTTCGCTTTCGACGATCGCGAGCGCGTCGTCGAGGCTGGTTCGCGCGGCCCATTGCTGCGCCTCGAAGGCATCCCCGATGGCGCCGTGCCGGGCTAACAGCTCGGCGAGCCAGCCATAGGCAGGCCGCTGACGCTCGGCTTGCGCCGATCCGCGCGCGAGATTGGCGTTTAGCGTCAGCGATCTGAACAGGTCGCGCGCCCGCGCGATCAGGTCCGGTTCAGCGACCGTGCCGGCGCGGTCCTGCACCCGCAACAGCATCGCGCGGGCCAGCAACAGGTCGGGATGGTCGGGCGGCAGCATCCGATTGCGCAGCGAGACCGCCTGTCCCGCCGCGCTTTCGGCGACGGGCCAGTCGGCGTTGGCAAACGCCGCCTTTGCCAGGTTGTCGCGGGCATTGGCGCGGTCGCGATGCCCTTCGGGCAGGCGCGCATCGCGAATCTCGAGCAGATCGCGGGCCAACGGCTCCGCTTCCGCAGCCCGGCCGCTGTTCAACAAGGCGATCAGCCGCGTGTCGCGGGCGACCAGCGCGCGATCGCTCTGTGCGCCGAGTTGGGCGTCGATGATCGGAGTCGCGGCATCGAGGAAAGCGATGGCATCGGCATCGCGCCCCGCGCGGATCAGGGCCTGCGCGAACTGAACGCGCATCGCCGCGCTGTTCTGGTTGGGTCCGCCGTTCGCCCGTTCGGTCAGCTCATAGGCACGGCGGATCATCGGCATCGCGTCGTGCGGGCGGTTCACGCGCAGCAGGATTGCGCCGAGATTGGCATAGAGATTGGCCATCATCGGATGGTCGGCGCCAATCGCGCCGCCAACGCGGGCGATCGCATCGCGCGCGTTGGCAACCGCCTCTTCGGTACGGCCGGCCGAATAGAGATAGACGACGCGATTGGCATTCCAGATCGCAACGTCCGACGGAACGGGATCGAGCGTCAGGGCGATATCGATCGCCTGGCCGTTGCGCGCCAGCGCGTCGTCGAGCCGCCCATGCTCGAGATAGGAGGCCGCAAGGTTGGACAGGTTGGTCGCATAGTCGCGCTCGTTCCGTCCGTTCGGATAGGCCTCATAGTCGGCAATCAGCCGCTCGTTGATCGCGAGCGCCGCGTCATGCTCCCCCTTGAAATTGAGGATATAGGCGCGGGTGCTCAACGCGTTGCGCCAGCTGCCGCGATAGGCGGCCTCGCTCTCCAGAACCGGAAGGACGCGGTCGACGATACCGAGCGCGGCGTCCATGTCGCCTGCCACCGCCAGCGCCATCCCGACATAGAGTTCGCGGGCCGCGATTTCCGGATGGCGCGGCGGATACAGGCGTCGCGCTTCGGCGAACGCCCGGTCGGCAAGCGCGCGATAGCCTGCCGGATCGGCGTCGGGTTCGGCCGCGTCGAACTGCGCGATCAGATCGTCGAGTCGCGTGCGGTCGACCGGCGCCTGCTGGGCGTGACAGACGGCGCTGCACGACAGCGCCGCCGCCAACAGCCCTGCCCGCGCCGCGCGGTACGATGCCCTCTTCATCATTCGCCCCTCCCAAAGCCGGAACCCTAGTCGACCACCAGATAATATTGCGCCATGCCGCCCCCGCCGTTGACGAGTTCGATCCGGTAGCGCTGCGTGAAAACGGGGGTGAAGCGACAGTCGCCGACATGCGCCGGCGATCGATCGCAAACCACCTGGCCCGCACCGTCAAAGATTTTCAGCCGCAAATTCTTCTGCGGACGCGATGTGGCCGCGACCGTCGCCGCCTCGCCCGACAGGAACAGCTGGTCCAGACTCCTTGCCGCGCCGGGCGCAAGCGTGCCGCGGACATATCCGGGACCTAGAGCCCGGCCCCGAACCGGCGGATCGATGTCGGGCACCGCGCTTCGCCAGCGCGCCACCGGATCGGCCGCTTGATCGTCGATGGCGCGGGGGTTGCGGCGATCGATCCGGTGCAGGGCTTTGGCGAGCGCGTCGGTGTCGCGTGCCTCGAATGCCGCGTCGGCCGCCGCCATGTCCCGCGCCAGCCCGCTCGCAAGAGAGGCTGGCGCGGGAGTCACTTCCGTAGCGCGCGGCACCGCGCAGCCCGCAAGCAGCATCAGCGATAGCCCCAGACCGAGCGAAGCCGTGTCCTTCATCATGCCTCCCTTGCCCTCACGACGAATGTCGCGCCCCGTTCGGACGGCGCCACGGCGATGGACAGATCGTGGCGTTCGGCGATCGCCTTTGCGAGGGCGAGGCCCAGCCCGCTGCCGGGGGAACCGGCGGCATCGCCCGGACTGCGATAGAAGCGGCGAAAGACCTTCTCGCGATCGACTTCGCTTATCCCCGGCCCGTCGTCGGCGACGGTCAGCACCGGCCCGGCGGCAAGCGAGAGGTGTACCGAACCGCCGCTCGGCACATATTTGAACGCATTGTCGAGCAGGTTGGTGACAAGCTGGGTAAGCTGCATCTCCTCTCCATCGAAGCGGATGCCGGGGGCGATGTCCCAGGTAAACAAATGGCCCGATTCCTCGGCGCTGTCGGCATAAAGCTCGCATATCCGGGTTGCCATTTCGCTGAGATCGAACCGTTTCAGCCCATGACGGTCGCCTTGCCGCGCCTTGCTCGCCGCTATGTCGAGCAGCGATTCGAGCATCGCGACGAGCCGCTTGATGTCGGCACGGCCGTCGAGCAGCCGCGTGGCGACCCCTTCTCCCGGATCGGCCGCCAGCGCCTTGGTCAAGCGGCCGTCGAGATGCATCAGCGGGGTGCGGATTTCGTGCGCGATCTGGTCCGACGTATCGCGATAGGCCTCCACCAACCGTTTCTGCCGCGCCAGCGCCGCTGCGCTATGGCCGGTCAGTTCGTCGATTTCGTCGCTACGTCCGCGGGGCCGCATCGCGATCAGGCGGTCGTCGTCGGATTCGCGAAAGGCATCGTTGATCCGCTGAATCCGCCAGTGCAACCGCCCGGCGGCCAGCTTGCCGAGAGCGCCGACAATAAGAACGAACAGCGCCCCGCCGCCCAGAAACACGATGGCGACATGCTGGCGCAGCGCGCCATTGTCCGCGGTTTCCCGGGCCACGAGCAACTGGAGATCGGGCGCGAGCCGGGTCGCCCGCGCATAGGCGCTCGTGCCTTCGCCGACCGTGATCGCCCCGCTTTCCGAAACCGAAGGGTCGAGTTCGGGCCAGCGACGGATATCGCCCGCCAGCACGGCGCCGCCGGCATCGGTGAGCATATAATGCGGCGCGCTGCCATCGCGCGGGGTGATCGCAAGCCTGTCGGCGATCCGACGCTTGAGTTCGTCGGGGCCGCTCGTCGCATGGATGTCCGCCAGCCCGGCAAGATCGACATCCACCGCCTTGCGCGCCGATGCGTCAAGCGTCGACCGGATCGTCTGGTCGGTCATCGCCCACAGCCCCACGACCAGCGCGATCGAAAACAGGATCGCGACGGCGACGAGGCGGGAAAAGATGGAGCGGCGCGAAGCGATCGCTACCTCCCGTCCAGCAGGCGATAGCCCGAGCCCCAGATGGTTTCGAGCGCCGGAGATTTGAACCCGTCCTCCAGCTTGCGCCGCATCCGACCCACATTGACGTCGACGACGTTGGTTTGCGGGTCGAAGGACATGTTCCAGACATCCTGCAACAGCATCTCGCGCGTCACGACCTCGCCCGCATTTTCCATGAAATAGCGAAACAGTTCGAATTCGCGCGGGCTGAGCGACAGGTGACGGTTGTCGCGGAATGCCGTGCGCGCCTTCACATGGCATTCGAAGGCACCATAGAGGATGACGGCGCTATGTTCGCGGCCCACCGCGCGGCGGTGTAGCGCGCGCAGCCGCGCGAGCAGTTCCTGCGCCTCGAAAGGCTTGGCGAGATAATCGTCGGCGCCGGCGTCGAGACCTTCGGCGCGGTCGGTGGTCCGGCCGAGCGCCGAAAGCATCAGGACCGGGGTCCCGACCCCGCTTTCGCGCAGCCGCTTCAGGATCGTCAGCCCGTCGAGGTCGCCGAGCATGCGGTCGAGGATGATGACGTCGAATTTCTCCATCCCCGCGCGCAGCAGGCCGCCCGACCCGCTGTTTTCCCACACGACGATATCGCCGCGCCCCGCGGCCATTTCCTGGACCTCGCTCGCGGCGCGTTGATCATCCTCGACATAAAGGATTTTCAGCGTTTCCATGATGTTGGCGCAATCATCCCCCCGGATATGCGACCCCGGCCCTTGTGGCATAGCCGCCGGGCCGGGGCAAGCCGGGTTCTCAGCCAAGGTCTTCGACCGACACCCAACCCTGGGTCCCGTAGCCGTCCTTCACTTCGATGAACAGGCCGTTGCGATTTCCGGTCGGAACCACATCTGTCCCGGCGCGCAGCGAACGAACCGACGCGCCATCGGCGGCGGGGGTCGCCCGCATCACCGTGTCGATCGCAACGGTTGCCTCGGGCGTGGCAGATGCCGCCGGCGCCGCGGCCCGGGCGACCGGCAACGATGCAAGCGTGGCGCCCTGCGCCGACACCGCGTTGAACGCCTTGACAAAGGCTTCGACGAGCATCTTGCCATCCTTGCTCGCGCCATAGCCTGCCGCGTTCGCACCGGCGGTCCATCCATCGTTGCCGCCGAAGCTGATCGACGTCTTGCGCACCTCGCCGGTGCCGGTAACGACCGCCTGGCCGGTCGCCGGGCTCAACAGCTTGATCCCGGCCGCGACGCGCTTCTTCTTGCCGCCCAGACCGCCGAACATGCCGAGCAGGGCGCCGCCGACCGGAACCTTGGACACGATGCTTCCCGCCGCGCCCGAGCGGACCAGCCCCTCGACAGCGGCCGATTTCGCCATCTCGACCGATTTGTCGACCTCTTCGGAATCGCCGGCCACGACATTCATCAGGAAGTCGGCGGGCGTGCCGGCTGCCGCGTTGTGCGGCGTGAAGCATCCCGATTCGATCGCGAGCGAATTGATCAGCTCGCGCGGCGAGCCCAGACCATAGTCCGACCAGCCCTGCGTATCGCCTTCCACTACCGCGATCGTTCCATAGCTGCGATCGCATTTGTTGAGCGTGACCTCGTCCTTTTCCGCCGCGACGGCGGGTGTCGCGATGCCGGCGAAAAGCGCGGTCGTGGTCAGCGCAATAATCGACTTGTTCATGTGGCCCTCCCATGTCTGTGCCGGGAATGACCATGCCGTGCCCGCTCGCCCCGGCCCACACACCAAGCCCGTCATCGAGATGACAAAGCCCGTTAGGGACGCCTCCCGCCCCTATTTTTGCGGAAAGGTGACGAGCCCGCCGAGCAGGGCTTCGGCTTTCAGCCGCTGGGCGTCGCGGTCGATTCCGCCGCGCACCGCGCTTGCCGGAGCGGAGGCCATCGGCATTCCGTCGGTCGGGGCGTCGCCCGGCACCGGCACGGACCACCGTCCCCATTCGCCGCCTTCCCCGGACGAAGCGATCAGCGCGCCAGGCGCCGTCGCATAGGGATTGTTGTTCACCGTCGGCTGCGCGCGGAAGGTCGCGGCGCCCTGTATCGCGTTGCTCGACGCGACCCGCACCGAATAGGTGATGCCAGCGTGCGTTGCGCCGTCACCCGCCAGGAAACCCTGCACATAGGTGCCGCGCGCGACACTCGCCCCCGCGCTCGTGCTGGTCGCCAGATTTTCGTTGAAGCGCATGCCCCCGGCCCCGTCGTCACGGATTGCCATCGACGGATCCGCGACACCGCCGCTGCTCGCAAAGCTATACGTCTCGCCCTCGAACGACAGACGCCCTTCCAGCCCGGCCTCCAGCGTCGCAAAATCGACGGCGAAATTGCCCGCAAAGCTGCCGGTGCCGGGCCGCGCATTGGACTGCGTCGGGGTGGTGGCACCGATCAGATCGTAGGTGACGAGCCCGCTGACCGGAAGGTTGACCGCCGGCGCGCCCCAGAATGTATGCCAGGACTGGCCGGGATAGGCGGTCGCGGTGAAGGATTGGCCCGTCCCGCCGCGATAGCCGACGGGAACATTAGCGATCCGCGACCAGCCGATGCGGCCCTGATCGCCTCCCTTTTCGACGGTACTTGCCGAATTTGGCGTGTAGGCCACGGCCGCGAACGAAGCGGTCGCGTCGGTGAGCAGGCCGTCGGTCACGGTCATGCTCGTCGCGCTCCCCTGACCACCACCACCCGCGCCCTGGAACGCGAACACATTGCCCGCGGCCCCGGTCGGCGCCACGCCGTCGCTGGCGGCCAGAACCGGATCGCCACCGTCGCCATTCCCGCTCCCCGCTTCTCCGGTGGCGGCGAAGGCCACGGTGCCCTGGATGCGTTCGGCGGACCGGAAATTGGGATTGTCGACGGTCTGATACGTCATGCCGAGCCGCTCTTCCGAACCGCCGAAGCCGCCGTAGAAGAGGATCAGGCAATTGTCGCTCGAACAGGCGTCGCCGCTGCCGGTCATCTTGCCATTCATGTTGAACACGGGGTTGATGGTGAACGTGTCGACCAGCGCGCCGGTATCGCGCCCTTCCGAGGCGAAATCATAGCGGACGTCGCCGCCGTCTTCGGGCATGACGATCGTGCCGTCGAACCCATAGGCGAGCGATGAGGGACCGAAGCCGATCGTCAGATTGGCATCGAAACTGCCCGGCGCCGCACGGCCCGACGAAAAGACCGGTCTGGTCGCCGCGAGCACCTCATAATCGATCGTGCCGCTGGTCGGCAGCGGCGCGGCGACGGGCGCCGTCACGACCCACGGCACGCCGCCGCCGGGTGCGGCGTTGACGGTGCCGCCCCGGAATCGCGCCGCGCCGTCGACATAGCGACCGACAACCACCGCGGCATCGCCGCCGACATCGACCGCCTGCGCGGTGCCGATGGCAAGGTCGCCGGCATCGGTCAGCACCCCGTTCGCATCGAGCTGCGGCGTTGCCGAGGCCTGATAGGATACGCCGGCGTTGACGGCATAGGCCCGCGCGCCGCTGACGCCGCTGGGGAAACCGCCCGCATAGGCCGGATTATCCGGCGTGTCCGGCCCGCCGCTATTGCCGGGCAGTCCGGCGAACTGGTCGGGATCGCTCCCCGTTTCGAGCCAGGCGAGATAGTCGGTCAGGAACTGGAGCGTCGCGCCGGAAAGCCGGTCGTCGAGAATGCCCGTCCGGTCGAGCGCAGCCAGATAGGTTTTGACCTGTTCGGGGGTCAGCGCGCCATATTCGGACGGAACGCCGCCGCCGAGCAGGAAGGCGTAATAGGCCTGCACCGCCTGTAGCCAACCGGCATAGACCGGCAGCCGGGCATAATCCGCTGGATCGCCGCCGCTCGCGAGGAAGGCGTAATAATCGCCGAAAAAGGCATCGAGATCGCCATGCGCCGCAAAGCCGCCGGCAGCGTTCAGGGCGGCGAGATAGGCCGCGACCTGTTCCTGCGTCAACGCGCCATAGGCACCGGGGAGCCCGCCGCCGGCGAGATAGGCGTAATAGGCGTTCAACGCCGCGACATAGCCGTCGTACACCGGCAGCTCGGCGTAGCTCGCCGGGTCGCCGCCGCCCGCCAAATAGGCGTAATAGGGCGCGAAGAATCCGTCGAGATCGGCGAAGGCCGCCAGGCCGCCGGCGGTGTTGAGCGCGGCGAGATAGGCGCGAACCTGCGCGGGGGTCAGCGCACCGTAATCCGCCGGCAGGCCGCCGCTGGCGAGAAACGCATAATAGGCGTTCAGGGCAGAAACATAATCGGCATAGACCGGCAGGCCGCTGAACCCGTTGGGCGATCCGCCCCCGGCAATCCACGCGAAATAGGCATCGAGCAGGTCGGCATTGTCGCCGAGCAGATCGGCAAGCTGTCCCGACGCGGCGATCGCGTCGATATAGATCTGGAGCGTCGCCAGTGTCTGCGCATCGTAATCGGCGGGCAATCCGCCACCCGCGAGGAAGGCGGCATAGGCGTTGAGCGCCGCGGCAAAGGCGGGATAATCGGGCGGGACCGGCAGCCCGGCATATTGATCGGGATTGCCGCCGCCCGCGACGAAGGCGAAATATCCGGCATAGAAGTCGGAAAGATCCGCGAGGAAGGACGCGCTGGCCCCCGCGCGGTCGAGCGCGGCGAGATAGGCGCGCACCTGCGCCTGGGTCAGCGCACCATAGGCCGACGGCACCCCGCCGTTTTCCAGATAGTCGTAATAGGCCGAGAGCGCCTGGGCATAGCCCGCGAAAATATTGGCATTGAGGCCCGCAAAGGCGTCGGCCTGTCCTCCGCCCTGGACGAACGCAAGATAGGCCGCAAAGAAATCGGCCCGCTCGCCGAGGAAGCGGTCGAGTGCGCCCGCCGACTGGAGTTGCGCGATGAAGCCCTGCAACTGCGCGATGTCGGCGCCGTCATAGGCCGAGGGCAGATTGCCTGCGGCCAGCCATGCGAAATAGGCGTCGAGCCTGCCCGCATAGCCGGCAAACACATTCGCGGGCAGGCCGGCGAACGCGTCGGGCGCGCCGCCGCCGCGCAACCAGTCGAGATAGGCGGTGAAGAAGGCCGCTTGATCGCCGGCGACCGTGGCGAGCAAGCCGGTACGCGACAGGGTTTCGAGATACGCCCGCAGCGTCGCGGCATCGAGCGCGCCGTAGTCGCCGGGCAGCCGGCCGCTTGCGAGCCAGGCGTAATAGTCGCCAAGGGCCGCGCGATATTGCCCGGCAAAGGCCAGGCCGCCGCTTGCCAGATAGGCGTCGAGCAGGGCGCGATCGCTCGCGCCGAGCTGCTGTGCCAGGCCGCTGTCGGCGAGGAACGCGACGTAGCGCCCGATCGTGTCGGCTCTCGCCCCGGTGAAATCGGCGGGATCGCCGCCGGCGCGAACGAACGCGAAATAGGCCCGGGCCAGGTCCACGAAGCGACCGGCGAACAGGTCGGGATTCCCGCCGTCCTTCAGAAAGGCCAGATAGGCGTCGGCCAACAGGCGATCGCTGGTGCCGAGCCGGGCGAGCGCGCCCGTCCGCTCGCTATAGGCCAGGAAGGCCGCGATATCGCCCAAGCGCGCATCGCCGAAGCTCGACGGCGCCGCGCCCGAGCGCAGCAGGTCGAGATAATCGGTCAGGAAGCCGGCATAGGCGGACAGGAAGCCGGCCCCCGATCCGCCCCCGGCAAGCCACGCCAGATAGGTTCGCACGATGTCGGCCTGGGCTTCGGGGAAAGGCGCGCCGCCAAAGGCCTGCGCCACGCCGCCCGCGTTCGCGACCAGCAGCGCCAGATCGCCGCTCGGGAAGGTTTCGATCGCCGGATTGGCCGCTGCCGCATCGACGCGGCGCGCCGCCGCCAATATGTCGCTCGACGCGCCCGCCGCCGCGAGCGCATTGCCGAGCGTCACGGGCAGACCGTTCGCCGCCGCAGCGGCCGGTCCGCCTTCGGCCATCGCCGCGACGTCCCCCCGCGACGCGCCGGGCGTCGGCTGGGCGCCGTTGGCGACCGTCTGTTCGGGGCGCTTGCCGGGCGCAAAAGCGAACATTTCGCCGGCATCGAACCGGCGCGCTTCGCCGGCGCGCCCGACAGTCGCCCGTCCGGTCATCACATGGCCACGGCCGGTGCCGTCCGCCGCGACGCTGAAACTCGCCGCCGATCCGCGTCCCGTGACGCGTCCTTCGACGCCATCGGGCATTCGCACCGTCGTTTCATCCTCACCACCCGCGACGGTCAGGGCTCCGGCATAAAGATCGACCGAGCCATCGGCGTTGATCCGGTAATCCGCCGCGTCGAGCACCGACACCGTCGCTCCGCTATCGAGCCGCACCTGCCTGAGCCCATCGAGTTGATGGACCCGCTCTCCGATCGAGAGCGCCCGGTCGCCTTTCGACGAGAACAGCACGTCGGCGGCGAGCGCAGGCATTGCGAGCGACACGCTCGAGGCGCTGACCATCAGCGCGGTGCCGAGGCGAAGTTTGTGATTGACGGTCATGGCGTGGTCTCTCCCCAGGGATCAGGCGGATCAGAATTCGAGGCGAAGGCCGGCCGAAACGGTCCAGCGATCATAGTCGTAGAGCGCGATGTTGCTCCAGTTACGCGTCCAGGTCGCGCGCGGCTGAAAGAAGAGGTTGTCGGTCAGCGCGACCTTCACCCCCGCCGTCAGGTCGATGCGTTCATCGTGACGCTTCGTCAGGAACAGGGGATCGGGCTGGTCGTACCGACGCAGATCGAAGGCCGCCCCGGCAACGATCGCCACGCGGCCGGCGACCGGAAATTCGCCGCCGACATTGGCCCCCGCAAACCAGTTGGATTCGGCATCGCCGGCCTGCCGGCGGGTTTCCTCCTTGCCGCCGGTCAGGTTCGCCGCGACCGATCGCGTGACATATCCGATACCCACGGCATAACGATCGGCATCGCGCAGCGGCGCGCCGTCATAGTCGAGCCGGCTCCACTGCGCCGACAGCGTCAACGCGCGCCCGCCGTCCAGCGTCCGCGTATATTGTGCGATCGCGCCATAGGAGGTGCGATACCCATCGTGGCCAAGCCAGAATTTCTGGACCTGCCCCGACAGGGACAGCACGTCGCGGTCCGCAAAGCTGTGGGCATAGCCGGCGGTGCCGGTGAGCGCGGCCTGGTCGAAGGCGCGGCTGTCGAAATTGTCACGCCAGTTGGCGAGCGCGCTGGCGAACAGGCGGTCCTGCCGTCCGATTGCGGTCACGGCCGAAACGCCGCCCTGGATCTCGTAAAATTCGTCATCCTGTGCAACCGCGCCCGGACCGAGCGTACCAGGGCCGAGAAAGCTGAACAGCGGAATGACGATCGTGGTCAGGTCCGTCGCCGCGTTGACATTGCTGTCGTGCCCGATGCGGGCGTCGACGAAACCCGAGATATCGGACCCGCCACCCGCGATCTGTTTATCGAACTGGCGTACGAAGCCGGTGAAGCGCTGGCGCACCGGATCGGGCAGGCTGGGGTCGTCGACGACCGTCGCGAACTCCTGCCGCGCGGTATCGATATCGCCGGCGAGCGCATAGGCGCGGGCGAGCTCGGCCCGCGCCGGGGCATTGTCCGGCTGGACCGCCAGCACCCGCTGAAAGGCGAGGACCGCTTCGCCATAATGACCGGCATCGAGCGCGGCGATGCCCAGGCGATAGTCGAAGTCGGGATCGCCCGCGCGCTCGCCGGTTTGTGCGGCAAGCTGGTCATAGCCCGCAGCGCCGGACTGTTCTTGCGCCTGCCCGTCGGTGGCGCCGAGCGACGCCGCCAGTCCCAGTGCAATCGCCGCGCCGCTGCTCCAAAATCGTTTCGTCATGCCCCACCCATCGATCATTGCGTCACAATCGATCTATGGCCGGCGACGTGCCTTTGTCGTTTGACGATGATCGTCCTAATGATGACAAAGGCTGACAGGCCCTGCCGATACGACGAACCGGCGCGGGCAGAAGGGACGAGCACGGCTGCTACGGAATTTTTCGCCAGCCCGTTCGTTACGTGCAACTTTTTCGCCGCAACCGCGAATAATCGGTGTTAGGATATCGTGCGCGGCGCCCGCGATCGGCCCGGGCTGAAAGGATGGCAGATGACGAACCGGAAAAAGATTGGATTATCGCTCGGCCTCGGCCTGTTGCTGGCATCGGTCCCGATGCAGGGCATGGCGGCTTTGCAACAGGGCGCCAAGGCACCGGACTTCACGCTAAACGCCGCGCAGGGCGGAAAGCCGTTCAGCCTGTCGCTGAAACAGGTGCTGGGCAAGGGGCCGGTCGTCCTCTATTTCTTCCCGGCCGCCTTTACGCCCGGCTGCACGATCGAGGCGCATCTGTTTGCCGAAGCGACCAGCGACTTTAACAAGCTGGGTGCGCGCGTCATCGGCGTCACCGCCGGCAACATCGACCGCGTCGCCGAATTTTCAAAGTCCGAATGCCGCGACAAGTTCGCCGTCGCCGCCGACCCGGGCGCAAAGGTCGCCGTCAAATATGATACGGTCATGCAGGGCGCGGGCAACCGCATGTTGTCCGACCGGACATCCTTCGTGATCGCGCCCGACGGGACGATCCTGTTGAGCTATACCGACCGCAAACCGCAGGCGCATATCGAAAAGACGATGGCGGCGGTGCGCGCCTGGAAGGCCGCGCACCGCTAGAGCCGGTCGCTTTCGGATAGCGCGCCGCGCAGGCGGATCAGGTCGGCCCCCAGCCGGTCGATCTCGTCGGCGCTGCGCGACCCCGCGACGATCGACGCCGACAGGCAGAAGCCCGGATCGATGTCGACAAGCCCGGTCGCCACGGTGACGACGCCGCGATGCGCAAAGCCTTCGTCGATGGCGAAGCCACGCGACGACGCGTCCTTTACCTGCCGCGCATAGGTGTCGAAGGCGAGCTGTGCCTGCCAGCGCACCGGTGCAAAGCGCCGCGCGAGTTCGAGGTCGTCGACCGCTTGCGCCGCAGCGATCGCGCGCCCGGCGGCTCCGCCGCCAAGCGGCTGGCGCTGGTCGTCGGCGAGACGCAGCCGCATCCCGGCGTCGCTTTCGGCGTGCGCGGCGAGCTGCATCCGCTCGCGCGAAACGATTTTCCACAGCCCCACCGCCGCCTCCGACTGCTGTGCAAAGCGCGCCATCGACGGCCGCGCGCGCGCGACCAGTCGCGCCGTGCCGTCCCCGCGCCACAGGGCGGCCTCCTGCCAGGCGGGCGCGAGCCTGTATGCTTTCGACCCGGCCTCGCGTTCGAGCGCGCCCTCGCCCACCAGCGTTCTGAGCAGGTTGAGGCAGCTCGATGGGCTGAGCCCCACGATCCGCGCGACGTCCGACAGCGACAGCGGACCCGCATCGCCGAGCACGCGGAGAATGGCGAAAGCCTGGGACACGGAGCGGACGGGACCAGTCATACGCCTCCCCTATTTTCATATATGTGAAAAATCAATTCTCAATGTTGAAATGATGCGGAGCTCCTCCTATCGCGCTATCGATTGATTCGACGGGAGAGTGCCCATGGGCAAATGTCTGGACGGCAAGGTGGTCGCGATCACCGGCGCAGGACGCGGAATCGGACGCGAACTCGCGCTGCATTGCGCCGCCGAAGGCGCGGCGGTGGTGGTCAACGACCCCGGGGTGGCGCAGGCCGGCGACGGCGGCGATGCGGCCCCGGCCGAGACGACTGCCAGCGACATCATCGCGGCAGGCGGCAAGGCGATCGCCAATTTCGGCAATGTCGCCGATCCGAAAGAGGCGGCGAGCATCATCGAGGATGCGGTGGCCAAGTTCGGCCGTATCGATGCGGTGGTGAACAATGCCGGCATCCTGCGCGACACCATCTGGCACAAGATGAGCTATGAAGACTGGAAGAGCGTTATCGAGGTCAACCTGACCGGCGTCTTCAACGTTTCGAAAGCCGCGACACCCTATTTTCGCGAGCAGCAGTCGGGCAGCTTCATCCACTTCACCTCGACCAGCGGGCTGATCGGCAATATCGGCCAGGCCAATTATTCGGCCGCGAAGCTGGGCGTCGTAGCGCTGTCGCAGTCGATCGCGCTCGACATGGCGCGCGTCGGGGTACGCTCGAACTGCATCGCGCCCTTCGCCTGGAGCCGCATGACCAGCTCGATCCCCGCGACGACCCCCGCCGAGCAGGAGCGCGTCAAACGGCTCCAGGAAATGTCGGCAGACAAGATCGCGCCGCTCGTCGCCTATCTCGCCTCCGACCTGTCGCAGGATGTGACGAACCAGATCTTCAGCGTCCGCAAGAACGAGATCCTGCTCTTCTCGAAACCGCGTCCCGTCCGCTCGATGGCGAAGCTCGAAGGCTGGACCGCCGAGGCGATCGCCGACGAGCTGATCCCCGCCTTCCGCCCCGCCTTCGCGCGCGCCGACGAGGTGTCGGCGCATGTCTTTCCCTACGATCCGATTTGAGGAACAGGCCATGAGCAACCCCGGCATGGACGCCGACGTCTTCGACCAGTTCATCGAGCAGCTCGAACGCTATGTGCGCGAGCGCCTTCTCCCCGCCGAGAAGGAGATCATCGAAAGCGACGCGATTCCCGACGATATCCTGTCCGAAATGCGCGACATGGGCCTGTTCGGCCTGACGATCCCGGAGGAATATGGCGGCGCGGGGATGAATGTCAGCCAGTATATCAAGACGATCCATACGCTCAGCTATGCGATGCCGGCGTTCCGATCGATCATCTCGATCAACATCGGCATGTTCACATCCGCGCTCAAGAATGGCGGGACCGAGGCGCAGAAGGCCGAGTGGCTGCCCCGCGTCGCGGCGGGCGAGATCGCCTGCTTCGGGCTGACCGAGCCCGGATCGGGATCGGATTCGGCGGGGCTCCAGACCACCGCCACGCAGACCGACAATGGCTGGGTGCTGAGCGGCACCAAACGCTACATCACCAACTCGCCCTTCGCGAAGGTCGGTCTGATCATGGCGCGGACGAGCAAGGAGAATCTGCCGAAGAACGCCCATGTCTCGGCCTTCATCGTGCCGATGGATGCCCCCGGCGTGTCGATCGGCAAGTCGGACAAGAAGATGGGCCAGTCGGGCAGCCACATCGCCGACGTGGTGATGGACGACGTCCGCGTCGGGGGCGAGGCGCTGCTCGGTGGCGAACTCGGCAAGGGGTTCGCCTATGCGATGATGAGCCTCGACAATGGCCGCATGTCGGTGGGAGCCGCCGCGACCGCCTATGCCCGCCGCGCGCTCGACAGCGCCGTGCGCTACGCGACCGAGCGCAAGGCGTTCGGCGAACCGATCGCCAATTTCCAGCTCATCCAGCAGATGCTCGCGCAGAGCGAGATCGACATCTACGCCGCCGAATGCATGATGGAGGACGTCACGCGCCGCGCCGACGCGGGCGAGACTGTCCTGCGCAAAGCCGCGGCGTTCAAGGTCTTCGCCAGCGAAATGTGCGGCCGCGTCGTCGACGCCTGCGTCCAGGTCTATGGCGGCGCGGGCTATCTCGCCGAATATGACGCCGAGCGTTTCTTTCGCGATGCGCGCATCTATCGCATCTACGAAGGCACGACCCAGATCCTGCAGCTCCAGATCGCGAAGCACATGCTGCGCGAGTTTGCGGCTGCGAACTGAGGATGGAAGCCCACTTTCCCATTTATCGTCCTCCCGGCGAAGGCCGGGATCTCGCCGTAGCGTTTGAATGCACCGGCGAGATCCCGGCCTTCGCCGGGATGACGAACGGGGGGCTTGGGTTCGATGTATAAGCTCCTCTCAGGCCTCTCCGTCATCGAAGCGTCGTCCTTCGTCGCCTCGCCCACCGCCGGGCTCTATCTCGCGCAGTTCGGCGCCGAGGTGATCCGCGTCGATCAGATCGGCGGCGGCCCCGATTTCCGGCGCTGGCCGGTCACCGCGGAGGACAACTCGCTCTATTGGGAAAATCTCAACCGCGCGAAAAAGTCGGTCGCGCTCGATCTCTCGCGGCCCGAGGGGCGCGAACTGTTGCAGGCGCTCGTGCGCGCGACCGGACAGTTTGTCACCAACTTCCCGGTCGGCGGCTTCCTGTCGCACGAGACATTGGCCGAAGGGTGCCCCGACCTGATCACCGTGCGCGTGATGGGCTGGGCCGACGGGTCGCCCGCGCTCGACTATACGGTGAACAATTCGGTGGGCTATCCGATGCTCACCGGACCCGGTCCCGAACCGGTCAACCATGTTCTCCCCGCGTGGGACCTGCTCACCGGCGCCTATGCTGCCTTTGCGCTGCTCGCGGCGGTCCAGCGGCGCAGCGCGACAGGCGAAGGCGGCGAGGTTCGCCTGCCGCTTTCCGACGTCGCGATCGGCACCGTCGCCAACATGGGCGGGATCGCCGAAGTGCTCTATACGGGCGAGAACCGGCCGCGGCTCGGCAACGCCGTCTACGGCCTGTTCGGGCGCGATTTCGTGACGCGCGACGGGGTGCGGACGATGATCGTCGTCGTGACCCCGCGCCAGTGGGCGAACTTGATCGCCGCGCTTAATCTCGGTGACTCGATCACCAGCATCGAGGCCTCGCGCGGCGTCAGCTTCGCGAAGGACGACGGGCTGCGCTTTGACCATCGCGACGCGCTCTATCCCTTGTTCGAGCAGGCGATCGCGGCGCGCGACCATGCCGATCTCGCCGCCGCGTTCGACGCAGGCGGGATCGTCCACTCGCCCTATCGCACAATGCTCGACGCGGCGAACGACCCGGCGCTCGTCGCGGACAATCCGATCTTCGGCGCCGCCGACAATCCGAGCGGCTTTGCCTACCCCGCCGCGGGCGCCTTTGCGACCGTGCCGCAGATGGAGCGCCAGGCCCCCCGCCCCGCGCCGCGCAACGGCCAGCACAGCGAGGAAGTGCTCAGCGAAAGGCTCGCGCTGCCGTCGGGCGAGATCGCCCGCCTGATCGACGCGGGGGTCGTCGGTGTCGGCTAAATTGCCCTTCGTCTCTCCGTGTGCCCCCGCGAAGGCGGGGGTCCATCACCGGCGCTCTCGCCGCTCCCTAGTCGTTGGTTTGGAACACGAGGGTCGGATGATGGGCCCCCGCCTTCGCGGGGGCACACAAGCTTATGACTGACAAATGTTGGAGAATGACATGACCCTTCGCCGCGCCGCCATCGTCGCCCCGATCCGTACCGCCGTCGGCAAGTTCGGCGGCACCCTGTCGCCGCTCACCGCCGGCGAGCTGGGCGCGGTGATCCTGAAAGCGCTGGTCGAGCGCACGCAGATCGACCCCGCGTGCGTCGATGACGTCGTCTTTTCGCAGGGCTATGGCAATGGCGAGGCGCCCGCGATCGGCCACTGGTCGTGGCTCGCCGCCGGCCTGCCGCTCGAAGTGCCCGGATACCAGCTCGACCGGCGCTGCGGGTCGGGGCTGCAAGCGGTCGTCAATGCGGCGATGATGGTGCAGACTGGAATGTCCGACGTCGTCGTCGCCGGCGGCGTCGAATCGATGTCGAACGTCGAGCATTATTCGACCGACATCCGCAAGGGCGTCCGCGCCGGCAATCTGACGCTCCACGACCGACTGACGCGGGGACGGCTGATGTCTCAGCCAGTCGAACGCTTCGGCGTCATTTCGGGCATGATCGAGACCGCCGAGAATCTGGCGAAGGATTATGGCATCACCCGCGAGGCCGCCGACGCCTATGCGGTGCGCAGCCACCAGCGCGCCGCCGCGGCGTGGGAGAAGGGGCTGTTCGACGACGAACTCGTCCCGGTCAACGTGCCACAGCGCAAGGGCGATCCGATCGTCTTCGCCCATGACGAGGGTTATCGTGCCGACGCGACGATGGAATCGCTTGGCAAGCTGCGCGCGCTCGAAGGCGGAGTCGTCACCGCGGGCAATGCGAGCCAGCAGAATGACGCCGCCGCGGCGTGCCTCGTCGTCGCCGAAGACAAATTGGACGAACTCGGTCTCACCCCGATCGCCTGGTATCACAGCTCGGCCGCCGCGGGCTGCGATCCGAGCCGCATGGGCATCGGTCCCGTCCCCGCGGTCGAACGCCTCTTCGCGCGCAATGGCCTCGGCTGGGGCGATATCGACCTCGTCGAACTCAACGAAGCCTTCGCGCCGCAGGTGCTCGCGGTGCTCAAGGGTTGGGGCTGGTCCGACGACGACAGCCGCAATGACATCCTCAACGTCAACGGCTCGGGTATTTCGCTCGGCCATCCGATCGGCGCGACCGGCGGGCGCATCCTTGCCAATCTGACGCGCGAACTCGTCCGCAGGGACGGGCGCTACGGCCTCGAGACGATGTGCATCGGCGGTGGCCAGGGGATCGCGGCGATTTTCGAGCGTGCGGTTTGAGGGACATGCGACCGATGAACATCGGATCGGCCTCTCAAGAAAAAGCCGTTCGCCCTGAGCTTGTCGAAGGGCCGTCCTGCTGTTTAGTGCCGCTCAAGAAAGACGGTGCTTCGACACGCTCAGCACGAACGGATTGTCAGAAATGCGCGCCGATCTGAGCAACGCACTCACCGCCGCACAGGCCTATCGCGCCGCCGCGCAAGCCGCGCTTGCCGAACGACTGGCGGTCAACCCGATCGACCGCGAGCAGCGCGCGGCACATGGCTTCGCGTGGGTCGCGACGACCGTCGCCGCGCTCGAAGCGACGCTCGACTGGCTCGACGCAGAGCAAGGCGCCAATCCGCTCGACGCGAAGATCGCCACCCTCGCCTTCGCCGAAGGCATCGGCCAGCTCACCGGTGGCCTCCCGATGGGGCAGAACGAGATATTCCGCCCCGCCGATCTCGGCCTGACCGCCGCCGCCCGCACGCTGGGCGATGCCTGCTCCGGCCTGCTCGACACCGACCACGCCGCCACCCGCGCCGCGGTCGCCGCTGCGCTCGCCGACGGCCAGTGGCCGAGCGAGACGCTGCACGACGCCGACCTCGACGCGATCCGCGCGCAATATCGCCGCTTCACCGACGCCGCGATCGTTCCCGACGCGCACGGCTGGCACCTCGCCAATGCGCTGATCCCCGACGCGACCGTGGCGGCGATGGCCGAACTTGGCACCTTCGGCGTGTGCATTCCCGAAGCCTATGGCGGGCTCGGGCTCGGCAAGCTCGTGATGTGCATCGTTACCGAGGAACTGTCGCGCGGCTGGATCGGCGCAGGGTCGCTCGGCACCCGGTCGGAAATCGCCGGAGAGTTGATCGCGATGGGCGGCACCGACGCGCAAAAGGCCGAATGGCTGCCGAAAATAGCGAGCGGCGAGATCCTGCCCACGGCGGTCTTTACCGAACCCGATGTCGGATCGGACCTCGGCTCGCTCCAGACCCGCGCCCGGCGCGACGGCGATCACTGGACGATCGACGGTGCAAAGACCTGGATCACCCACGCCAGCCGGTCGGACCTGATGACCTTGCTTGCCCGGACGCTGCCCGACGCAAAGGGGTATGCCGGACTGTCGATGCTGCTTGTCCCCAAGCCGCGCGGAACCGACGGCACGCCGTTTCCCGCCGCCGGCATGAGCGGCAGCGAGATCGAGGTTCTCGGCTATCGCGGGATGCGCGAATATGCGTTGCAATTCGATGGCATGACCGCGCCTGCCGACGCGTTGCTCGGCGGGGAGGAAGGACAAGGCTTCAAGCAGCTCATGCGCACCTTCGAGGGAGCGCGAATCCAGACCGCCGCGCGCGCCGTCGGCGTCGCGCGCCGCGCACTCGAACTCGGGCTCGATTATGCGCTGGCCCGCAGGCAGTTCGGAAAGGCGATCGTCCATTTCCCGCGCGTCGCCGACAAGCTCGCGATGAGCCTTGTCGATTTCGTCACGGCGCGCGAACTCTCCTACGCCGCCGCGCGGGCCAAAGATAAGGGCAAGCGCTGCGATATCGAGGCCGGCATGGCGAAGCTGCTCGGCGCGCGCGCCGCCTGGTCCAACGCCGACGCCGCGCTCCAGATCCACGGCGGCAACGGCTATGCGCTCGAATATGAAATCAGCCGCATCCTGTGCGACGCGCGCATCCTCAACATCTTCGAGGGCGCGGCCGAAATCCAGGCACAGGTGATCGCGCGCGGACTGACGGCGGGGCGCAACTGACGCCGCACGGGTCCGTCGATCGCGCGGAACCCATGACGGGCCTTCGCCGTTTCATCAGCGAAAGGGACATGATCATGCCGCACCGCCTTCGCCGTTTCCCCCTCGCCCTTCCCGCGCTCGCGGCCGCGGCCGCCGCAGGCACCGGTTTGCTCGCGCTGTGGCGCCGGCGCCGTCGCGATCCGGGCGGCGATCATGGCGCGGCCTTTGCGGCGCGAGAGACCGATCCCGAAAATTTCATCCAGACGCGCTCGTCGGGTCCCGAAGGCATGCGCGACGGCGAACCGCGCGACTGGGACACGGTCGACGAAGCCAGTGACGAATCCTTCCCCGCCAGCGATCCGCCCGCTTACTGAACGCGGCCCCGAAAAAAGGACGGCCGCCGCAAGGGACTGCGGCGACCGTCCAGAAACGCTCGGGAGGGGGAGCGATCAGAAATTGGCCGAGATGCCGAACTTCGCGGTCCAGCTGTAATCCTCATATTGCAGCAGGCGACGGCGACCCTCGTACTGCTGATAGGCAAAATAGGGCGCGTCGGTGACGTTGATCCATTCGGCGAAGACGCGGACCCCCGGCGTGATGCGATATTTGGCCGACAGGTCGAGCTTGAACTGGTCGGCGACGATCCGGTCTTCCTCTGCCGCGCCACCCGCTTCGTCGAGATATTTGCTGCGATAGGTGCCCGCCGCCCGCAGCGACAGCGGCCCCTTTTCATAGCCGATCACCGTGTTGAACGTGTGCTTCGACGATGCCGGCAGGCCGATGGTCCGCAGATAGGGATTATCGTCCTCGTCATAGCTAACGAGCTTTCCGCTGGCATCGGTATAGGTATAGTTAAGCTGGAGCAGCAGCCCGTCGAACGGCGCCGGCAACATGCTGAAAATCTGGCTATAGCTCAGTTCTATCCCTTTGATCTTCGCACTTTCGCCATTCGTCGCGGTCGTCAGCTCGTCAAGGTCGATGCCGTTGTAACTGGTGTCGAACTGGGTGATGTCGACGATATAGTCCTTCACGTCCTTCCAGAAGACGCCGCCCGAAATCGCGCCGTTGCCCGCGAAATAATATTCGGCCGACAGGTCGACGTTCCATGCCTTGTACGGCTTCAGGAACGGATTGCCGATCTCGCCCTCGTCGTCGTCGATTACCACATTCGGTGCGAGCTTGGACAATTTGGGCCGCACCAGGCTGCGCGAGCCCGCGGCGCGGAACACCAGATTGTGGATGGGTTCGTAGCGGACGGTCAGGCTGGGCAGCCAGTCGGTGTAACTGCGCTTGAACCGGAGTGGCGCGACCGTCTCGTCCTCGAGGATCACCTCGTTGCCGCGGATGTCGTTCCTGGTGTGCTCCATCCGCACGCCGCCGATCACGCGCACCTGCGCGCTGTCCCATCGCCCGAGCAGATAGCCGGCGGTGACGTCCTCACGGACGCTGTAGTCGGAAACGTTCGACGATTCGAACGTGTCGCCGTCGTCGAGTTCGAAATCTCCGAGGTTGCCCGCGAAATATTTGCGGAAGGATTTTTTGGCGAGCGCCGGCTCGATGATCGCAAGGTCATAGTCCTGCGGTCCAAGCAGATCGTGCATGCCGAGCGTAAAATCGACGCCGTCGGCCAGTTCGAACACGTCGATGTCGGCATCGTAGCTCTTCTTGCGCCACCGCGCCTTGCCGCCGGCCTGGACGGTAAACTCGCCGTTCGCCGCCGGGAAGCTGCGTGCTACATCGACTTTCAACGCATATTCGCGATCCTGCGAATTCGACAGCGTCGTCCGCTCGACCTTGTCGAATTCATATTCGTTCGGATCGAGGAAAGCGGCCTGTCCGCCGGTGATCGTATAGGGAACCAGCTTGTCGCGCGCATAGTTGAACGAGACGCCGAAATCGTCGCCATTCTCGAACACGCGCTCGAATTTCACCGGATCGATCGAACCATGCTCGGTCTCGCTCGATTTCGCCCAGCTTGCCGAATAATCGACCTTCCACAGCTCGGTTTCGGTCTTGCCGCCCAGCGTGATGCTGCGGATGCGCTGGCGCTCGAACCGGTCCTTCAGGTCGCGCTGGACCGAAATTTCCTGATCCTCGTCCTCCGACGAGAAAGCGACCGCATCGGCGGTCCCGCCGCTCGGGCCTTCCTCCATCTCGAAGGTCAGGCGGCGGCGATATTCCTGGTCGTCGAACTGGCTGTACAGACCCCGCGCATAGAGCGTCGTCGAATCGCTGGGCCGGAAGTCGAACGAGAGCGAACCGCTGATCCGCTTCCGTTCGACGTCATAGTCGCGATACTCGACGGTGTCGGCATAGACGAGGCCGTCGTCGGTCATGTCCCAACCGTCGACTTCCTGGTTGTTGGTCGCGAACTTGCGCCGATAGAAGCTGAGCCCGCCGGCAACGCCGAAATTGTCGCTGAGCTTTTTCGAGAAATCGAAGCTGCCCTTGGGCGACAGGCTTTCGGTCAGATCGTTGTAGCTGCCCTCGATCTTCGCGGCGAGCAGGTCCTTCTTGCGGTCGAAGGCGCTCACCGTGTTGATCTCGATCGAGGCGCCGATCGTATCGGCGTCCATGTCGGGGGTCAGCGACTTCTTGATCTCGATCGATTCGATGATGTCGCTGCTGATGACGTCGAGCGCCACCGACCGAACATCGCTTTCGGGTGCCGGAAGGCGCACGCCGTTGACCGACGCGGCGTTGAGTTCGGGGTCGAGCCCGCGAACCGACACGAAGCGCCCCTCGCCCTGGTCGTCGAGGATGTTGACGCCGGGGACGCGGCGCAGCGATTCGGCGACATTCTGGTCGGGGAACTGGCCGATCGCGTCGCGCGTCAGCACCGAGGATACGCCGTCCGCGGCGCGCTGGCGCGACAGCGCGCTCGCCTGGTTCGCCGCCTGTCCGATGACCAGGATCTCGTCGCCGCCGCCGGCACCCGACAGCGCGACGTTGACCGTGACGCGCCCGGTTTCGGGAACCTCGACACTCTGGCGCACCGGGTCGGCGCCGACATAGGTGGTCTCAAGCGTATAGGTGCCCGCGGGGACATCGCCGAAGCTGTAGCTGCCGTCGCGATCGGTCGTCGTGGCGCGGCCCAGCTCGACGATGCGGACGTTCGCCGCCTGCAGCGAGCGCGTGCCCGACGCGTCGGCGACATTGCCCGCCAGTTCGCCCGCCTGCGCAAGGGTGGCGAAGGATGTTCCGGCCAGTAGCAATGCCAGGCCGCGCGCGATGCCGAATCTTTTGGTCATGAAAGCCCCCTGAGAAAGTCGATGGCCGGCTCGCTAGGGATGGTCGGTGACACGATGGCGTCGCACGATTGACATTATCGTGACGCCTCGATGTCGTTTCGATGACATGGGCGATGCGGCGATACCGCAGCGCAGCATTTCAGGGACTTGACGGAGGTCGCGGATATGGGGCGGGGCGCGCAAAGGCGGATATATTTCTTTCCGCGCGCGCGATCGAACCGCATGGCCGGGGCCATCCCCGATCCCTATATCTCTGGATGGAAGGTGGGACGATTCTGTTGCCCGGCTCGTCCCCAGCCGCTGGTATCCGATTCTGTTGCCCGGTTCGGTCCGAACCGCGTTCTATTTGTCTAACCTTCGGCCGTGAGGCTTATCGGTTAGGCAGCAAGAGCGAGTGCTTCGTTATCGTTAGCACTTATAGGTTTGAGCCTTGAACGGGTTACTCAGCCCGGAAGAAAACATCGTCTTTGAACACACGTCGATCCTGGTTCGGCCCCGTCAGAACCCCGCGTCTTCATTCGAAAACGCGGGTTTGTGGTGGAGCCGCCGGGTACTGCCCCCGGGTCCGCTGTGTCTATTCCACGACACCATTTATCCTCATAGCCGGCCGAAACCGGCACCCTTCATATAGGGAGCCCGCCCGCGCATGGAAAGAGCGCGAGCGGGCTTTTATCGCCTGTCGATGTCGGTTCGATCCGGCGCTGGCCGGAAAGCCGGCTACTTCCTGCGCAGTTCGTCGCGAATTTCGGCCAGCAGTTCGACTTCGGTCGGCCCGGCAGGTGCCGCCGCGACCTCTTCGGCCTCCTGCTTGCGGGTCATCCGGTTCACGGCACGCACGATCAGGAAGACGATGAAGGCAAGAATCAGGAAATTGATCACCGCGGTGATGAAGGCGCCATAGCCGAACATCGCGACCCCGGCCTCCTTCAGCGCGGCGTAATCGCCGGCCTCGACCCCATCGGGCAGCGGGCCGAGGCGGATATACATGTTGGAAAAATCGGCCCCGCCAAAGATCGCGCCGACGATGGGCATGATGATGTCTTCGGTCAGCGATTTGGTGATCGTGGCAAAGGCGCCGCCGATGATGACCCCGACCGCGAGGTCCATGACATTGCCCTTCGCGATGAATTCCTTGAACTCTGCCAGCATCTTGCTGCTCCCCGGACGGTGGTTGACGAAGGCCCTGTGGTGCCGTCACGATTGCGCAAAGGCAAGTGCTATCCTATCTACTGTCTTGTTGCGGCAAAACGCCGCTGGAGGGAGACTGACACATGAGCTTTCGTTCCGCCCGCTGGATGATCGTGCCGGTCGCGGCCGTTTCGCTGTCCGCCTGCGGCATCAACAGCGTCCCCACCAAGGAAGAAGCCGCGAAGGCGAAATGGGCGAATGTCGAAGCCGCCTATCAACGCCGCGCCGACCTGATCCCCAATCTGGTCGAAACGGCAAAGGGTGCCGCACAGATCGAACAATCGACGCTGGAAGGCGTGATCCAGGCGCGCGCATCCGCGACGCAGATCAAGCTGTCGACCGACGACCTCGAAGACCCGGCAAAGGTCCAGGCATTCCAGCAAGCGCAGGGCAATGTATCGAGCGCCCTGGGACGCCTGCTCGTCACGGTCGAAAAATATCCCGACCTCAAGAGCCAGGCGCGCTTCGCCGACCTGATGACCCAGCTCGAGGGGACCGAGAACCGCATCAACGTGTCGATCCAGGATTACAACATGGCGGTGCAGGATTATAATACGACCATCCGCACCTTCCCCGACATCATCGGCGCGAAGATCGTCCACGGCGCGAAGCCGATGACCCCGTACAAGGCGACCAGCCCCAACGCCAACGAGGCGCCCAAGGTCGACTTCGGACAATAGGGTGAAGCGCCTCGCCCTTGTAGCGCCGCTCGCGATCCTGCTGATCGCAAGCGGGTGCAAGGCGGAACCGGTGCGTGAAAGCGCCGCCTGCGATGGCGTCCCGCAAATGGCACTCAAAGGCCGCGTCACGGACGCAGCCGATATTCTTGATGAAACTGCAAGGGCGCGTTTGGCGGATCGGCTTGCACGCTATGAGGGAGTAACGAAGCATCAGATGGTTATTGCGACGACGCCAAGCCTCAACGGAACGTCGGTCGATAATTTCGGCACGTGTCTCGGCGACCGGTGGGGAATTGGTCGCAAAGGTCATGACGATGGGATCGTCATCCTGATCGCCCCTTCAGAACGAAAGATGCGGATCGCGACAGGCCTTGGGATGGAGAAGATTTTGACCGACGACAAGGCCCTGGAAATTGTGCATAAAATGACGCCACACTTCGCAAGCCGCGATTATGCGGGGGGCCTGTCCGAAGGCATCGAAGCAATCGCGGCACAGACCGGAGAAGCGCCATGAAGGCGCTGCTGTTTGGCTGGGCCCTAGGTATCGCCGCCATCGCGGCTCCCGCAGCGGCGCAGGATTTCCCCAAGCTCACCGGCCGCGTCGTCGATCAGGCGGACATCATTCCCGCCGACAAGGAAGCCAGCCTGACCGCCCAGCTTGCCCAGTTGGAAAAGACCAGCGGGCACCAGCTTGTCGTCGCGACGGTGACCAGCCTCGATGGCAACGACATCGGCGACTATGGGTACAAGCTGGGCCGCGCATGGGGGATCGGCGGCAAGGCGGAAAACGATGGCGTCGTCTTCCTGATCGCGCCGAACGAGCGGCGGATGAACATCTCGGTCGGCTATGGCCTCGAACCGGTGCTGACCGACGCGCTGTCGGGGCGAATCATCCGCAACGACGTGACCCCGAAATTCAAGGCGGGCGACTATCCCGGCGGCATTCAGGCCGGGGTCGACGCGATTGCCGAGCAGATCCAGCTTCCGCCGGAGCAAGCCGCAGCGCGGGCGCAGGCAGCCGACGCCGAAGCGCGCGACCGCGCCGACGACGGCAATATCGGCGGGCTGTTCTTCCTGGGCTTCATCGTCTTTTTCTTCTTCATCCTGCCGATGCTCACCGCCTTTGGTCGGCGCGGAAAGCGGCACCGCAGGCATCGCCCGTGGGGCGGCGCACCGATCATCATCTGGGGCGACGACCATTGGGGCGGCGGCAGCGGCGGGGGATCGTCCTGGGGCGGCGGTGGCTGGGGCGGCGGCGGTGGCGGCGGCTTCGGCGGTTTTTCGGGCGGCGGCGGCAGCTTCGGCGGCGGCGGCGCGTCGGGCGGCTGGTAGGGAGCAAGCGCATGGCACTCAGGAAAGTCAGCCACGTCAGCGACGCCGACCACCGCCGCGTGACCGACGCGGTCGCGGCGGCCGAAAAGGGCACCGATGGCGAGATCGTCACGGTGGTCGCGCGGCAATCGAACGACTATGACGATGTCGCGCTCGTATGGGCGAGCATCGCGGCCTTTCTCGCCATGTCGGTGGTCGCGCTGTTCCCCGACTTCTACCAGGGACTCTACGACCGGCTGACCGGCAGCTGGGGCCATGCCCCGACGGCGAACGAGTGGCTCGGAACGGTGGTCGCCTTTGGCGTGCTCAAATGGATCGGCGTTTGGCTGATCCTGTTGTGGCGCCCGCTGCGGCTTGCCCTTACGCCCCGTGCGATCAAGGCGGGCCGCGTCCGCGCCCGCGCGATCGACCTGTTCAAGGTGGGCGCCGAGGCCAAGACGATGGGCCGCACCGGGGTGCTGCTCTATGTCAGTCTGAAGGAACATCGCGCCGATATCGTCGCCGACGAGGCGATCGCGTCCAAGGTGTCGGCCGCGGTATGGGGCGAGGCGATGGAAGCGTTGATCGACCGCATCCGGGCGGGTGAACCCGGCGCCGGCATGGCCGAAGCGGTGACGCGCATGGGCGTCGTCCTCGCCGAGCATTTCCCCAAGAGCGCGGGCAATCCGAACGAATTGCCCGACCGCCTGATCGAGCTCTGACCCTAGCCGCTCACGCGCGTCCAGACCTTGGTACGGCAGAAGAAGGCGACGCATCCCTTGAGTTCGAGCTTGCCCCCCGGCAGCAGCTTCAGATAGCCGCGCGAGGCTCCGTCGCCGGTTTCGGGATCGTACACCGGTCCGCCCCTCCATTCGCGCGGACCGCCCGTGAAGCCCCGCAGCACGACGAGCCCCTTGATGCGCCGCTGGCGCAGTTCGGGGTTCGAATTGCGCAGGTCGCGCAAGTCCGGATTGCCGCGCAGCCGCGCCGCATCGACGACCTTCCCGCACAGTTCGCCGCCGCAGCGATAGATTTGAACGCGGCCGCCTTCGCTGCCCGTGGCCCACAGGCCCGTGATGTCGGACGCATGCGCGGGTACCGACAGACCGAAAAGCGCGGCGACCGACAGGGCCGATGCGACGCGGCGGATCATGCTGCGACCCCCGCCTGGGCCGCGTCGAGCGCCGCCAGCGAATGCTCGACGAGCGCGCGGTCGTCCACCTGCCAGGGGTGAAAACCCGGACGCATATAGACAAAGACGCCGCGCAGCAGGAGCCGCATCGTTCCCGGTCGGCCATAAAGATAGGCGAGCAATTTGCGCCAGGTCGCAAAATCGTTGCGACCGTCCTGGCGGAGCAGATCGGCGGTGTTGCGAAAGATAACGTAATGGAAGCGCATCGTCGTCACGCACATGACCAGACTGCGCTTCAACCACCGCCGAAAGGGCGAGATATGGCGGGTCGCGTGCAGCCAGGTATCGAACGCCACCGCCTTGTGCTCGATTTCCTCGATCGCATGCCAGCGCCACAACCGGGCCGCCTCTTCGGTGGCACCGGCGAGATGCTCGGGATCGGCCAGGGCATCGTGCGCGAGCGTCGCTGTGAAATGTTCGAGCGCGCACGTCGCCGCAAGCTGTTGCAGCGGCGCGCGGCGCTTGACCCATGCGATCGTCCGCCGGGCACGCTCCTCGAGGGGGGCGATGTCGTAGCCGGCGTCTTGCGCATGACGGTTGAACACCACATGCTCACGCGAATGCATGGACTCCTGATACAGGAAGTCGTCGATCTGGCCGCGCAGCGGCTCCGACGTTCCCCCGCGGTAATGCCGCACCGCGGTCATGAAGAATTTTTCGCCCACCGGAAAGGTCGACGACAGGGCGTTGAAGAACGCCGTCCGGCCGGGATCGCCCCCATGCCACCAGCGCGGAGTGGCATGTGTGCGACCGAATTTCATATCGCGCTTTTCGATTGTCAGGTCGCGCGGTGTCTGCACGGCGGACATCGGCTATCTCCTCCTTACGAAATTACATTGACATCAATGTATATATAAGCAGAGAGCGGCGCATGCAAGCGTTCGTTTTCCGTTGCTTTCGACCGCGTGGCGCGACGAGCCGGATGCAGAGATAATTGTGACAAGGCGGCGCTTTGCGCTAAGGGCCATGACGACGGACCCATGTGGGGTGGGACAGCCGCGAGGACGGATTATGGACAAGGACGCGCCACCGCGCCCGAAGCGCCGCAAGCGACTGGGCGCCGAAGTACGCGAAGAGGGACTCGCCGCGGCCCGACGGCTGCTGCTGAAGGGCGGGCCGGGGGCGGTGACGCTTGCGAATATCGGCGACGAAATCGGCATGTCGCACGCCAATGTGCTGCACCATTTCGGGTCGGCGGCGAGCCTGCAGTCGGCCTTGATGGGATCGATGATCAACGACCTGACGGTCGCGCTCGACCATGTCGTCGAGATGCTCAAGACCGACGCGGCCGCGCCGCGCGTCGTCGCCGATCGGGTGTTCGACGCCTTCGACAAGGGCGGCGCGGGGCCCCTTGCCGCGTGGATCATCCTGTCGGGTGACGTCAAGCATCTCGAACCGGTTCGCAAGGCCGTCGCCGACCTCGTCGACGCGATCGTCGGCCAGTCGAACGACGAGGCCGCGCCCGAACGCGTCCGGTCCGCCGTCCTGATAATGGCGGTCAGCGCATTCGGGGATGCGGTGATCGGCCCCTATATCCGCGATATGCTGGGCCAGGACGAGGATGCGATGCGCGACCTGATCGCCCGCATCCTGCCGCTGTTCCTGATTCCGTCGGGCATTCCACCGGCCGCTGCCTGATCGATCGCCGCTATCGGAGCCGGGCCTCTAGAAGCGTTTGCGCAAGGTCAACTCGATCGTACGCCCAAGCGGATCGACCTCGTCGCGACTGTATCCGGGTGCGGTTTCTCCGTTCGATAGGGTTGCGCGGCGGTAATCGTCGAGAACATTGTCGATATCGAGCGACACTTTCACGTCCCTGAGCCACGCCGATCGCCCGGCGCTGTCCCAAATATGCTCGGGCTCGACGAACAGGCCCACCGAGACGAGAAGCGGCGCACGATAGCGATAGGACGTGGCTTCGTCCGGGCCCCTGACGCGCGCCGGGCTGCTCCAGCTTCCCTTGATCTCCGCGCCCATGCCCTTTCTGCCGACCGTGGCTTGAAACGACAGGAAATGACGCGCCTGACCGGTGTCGGAGAGCCGGTCGATCGACGGCGCCCCGGCGCGGGTCCGTACGCTGTTCTCGAGCCGCCAGCTATGATTGAGCGACAGCGAAACGCGAAGCGGCGGACGCCGCCGCTC
Organism: Sphingopyxis sp. CR5; assembly: GCF_059693785.1. Taxonomy (NCBI): domain Bacteria; kingdom Pseudomonadati; phylum Pseudomonadota; class Alphaproteobacteria; order Sphingomonadales; family Sphingopyxidaceae; genus Sphingopyxis; species Sphingopyxis sp. CR5. The sequence goes on from NZ_JCATIE010000002.1 coordinate 364,663, forward strand.
GCGCGCCGCGCCCCGACCGCGCGGCTGCCGGCTACCTGGCAGACGCAGGATGATGCTCGAGGCAAGTTCGGCATCGCGGGTCGACGCCAGGTTGATCGCACGCGCGTCGACCGCAACGAGCCGCCCCGCCCCATCGCGCGTCACCCGATCCGGGAACGCCGCTTCGATCGCCGGCGTCAGCTCCGGAAACGGCGCAATGCCGTCCCTCCCCCGATGCGCGCGATACGCGACGTTGAAAATCAGCGAACGGTCGGCAAGCGGACGCAATTGCAGCCCAAGCGAAAGCGTGCGCCGACTGCCGTCGCGAAGCCGCGGGTTCCCGCCGGTAATCCAGATCGGCTCGGCCACCTCCCGACGCCCGAAATCATAGATGCGATTGACCGTTTCGACGCGCGGGGCGCCAAGTTGTTCGGCAGATGCAACGACCTGTTCCTGCTCGAACGAGCCGCGAAACTCCACCGCGTCGACCGGGGACCAGGTCAGGCTGCCGCCATAGCGTGTACGAAGCCGCGTGCCCGACGACAGCTGCCCCCCCGCTGATACTTCGAGCACAAGGTCGCCCAGCGGCGCGAGCCCGGCCTTGCCGCGGCGCGATACGGGCAGGCTGAACGCCAGGCGGCCTCCGGCCTCCCTGCGCCGGCGCCGGTCCGCGTCGACCGCGTCGGCCGATTCGTCGAATGTCCGGTAGTCGGTTCGGCTCTGGCTGGCATTGAACGACATATTGGCCGTCGCATCCCCGGCCGGGAGCGTGACGAGCGATCGCAGCACATTGAACCGCAGACCGGCACTTTCGCTGTTCGAGCGGCTGCGCTGCCTGCGCCGGAAGCGATCGCCCCAGTCTTCATAGGGGTTGAACGACGGGTCTCCCGCCCCGATCAACGCCTGCGCGGCGTCGCTGCCGTCTTCCCGATCGAGCCGGTTCCGCGCCCAGGTCCGCGCATAATTGCCCGACATATTGACCCGCCAGCCGTGGAAGCGCCCCGACAGGGTCAGCGACAAGCCCAGCGAATCGGACCCGCTCTCGTTTCGCAGCGGCGCCCCGCCCGCCGCGGGGCGCACGAGCAGCACGTCATCGGCGAAAGGCGACCAGGGGCTCGCCCCGGGCAACACGAACGATTGCATCGGAACACCGCGCAGGCTGGCACGGCGGTTCGCGGTGGCATCGAGGCTGAACGAGGCGGTGAAAGGGCCGAGCGGCCGGCTGACCCCGAGCGTCGCCGACAAGGTACGCCGGCTGGGCCGCAGGGTTTCGAAGTCGCCCGGATCGCGGCCGTGCTCGACGGGAGCGGTGGCGGCGAAATCGGCGAGCGTCGGCATGCCCTGCAATGCCGCATGGGGAATCGCCGCAGCGGTCACGACCCGGCCCGCCGCCGCGCTGAGCGCCGGGTCGATCTCCCGGCCGTCGAACCCGGCGACATGCCCGGCCAGATCGACCGGCTCCGCGTCCTGCGGCACTCGCCGCGCGCTCTTCAGCAAGGCGCTGTCGGCCCTGATCCGCGCCTGAATATTCCAACGGGTCGTGCCCGCAATCGCCGTCTGGCCGATCGTCAGTTCGCCGCCATATTGACCACCAGCGGTCGCGCCGTTCATCGCGACCTCGGCCTGGCGACTGACGAAGGATTTCTTGAGCACGAGGTTTACGACCCGCCGACCCGCCGGCTGGCCATATTGCGCCGCGGCCTCAGGTCGCAAGAGATCGAGGCGATGGAGCGCTTCCGCGGGATAATTGAGTATCGACCGATCATATCCGATCTCGACCCCGTTCACCAGGATGACGGGCCCCTCTTCGTCGCCGCCGAGCAGCGGTCCCAAGCGGGAGACGAGTTCGCCGATGCTGTCGGCGCCATAGCCCGCAATCTCGTCTTCGCCGAACGCCGTTTCGGCAGCGACCTCGGCGCTGCCGAACTCGGGCGCTGTCACCACGATATCGTCCCGCCGCGGGCCGTCCTCGCGCGGCGCCGGCGACGCCGCGACAGCTGCCTTCTCGCCTTCGTTCCCGCTCCACGCCCCGGCCGCGCCGGGCCAGCAGATCAGGAGGATGCAAGGCGCCAGCAAACGGCACGACAGCCGCGACCGGGCCGGATTGGCATCGTCTGGAGGAGCGCGGTTTCGGTCCAAGGGATTGTCCGTTGGGTGTCAAAGCGCGACGGGGCACGGCATCCCGGTCCCCGTCGCCGTTCACCCATTTTCGAGCGCGTGTGAAATGCGAGGAGACGGACGCACGATACCGTGCGCCCGTCCCCGGCTTGCCATTCATCCGAAGCGGACATGGCAAGGCTGGCCGCGGCCCCGCTCAGTGATTGGGATTATGATCCGAATCGAGCGAGTCGTTGACGTCGACCGACGACGGCGAAACCAGATCGAGCGTACCGTTCATCGTGCAGTCCGATCCGCTTACCGCGGGCAACGTGCCCGACACGGTCAGCGTTTGCGCCGATTCATCCCACGTTCCGGTGATGTCGCCCTCGCAATTTCCGGGCGTGATCGTGGTCACGAAAACGTCGTGAAGCGTGAAGGTGCCGCCCGACAGCCCGGAGCTGTCATAGGTGATGTCGCCCGCCGAAATCGAGGCGACGTTCACCGAGGCGCAAAGCCCGAGCGTACCGCCGGCAAGCGAGATATTGGCGCTCGTGTTCGCGACGTCGGTATGATCGAACGCCGGACTGGTATCGGCCGAATCGTTCGGTCCGCTGACCGTCAGCGTCGTATCGCAGTCGAGCGAAATGCCCTTGCTGACCGCGACGACGCCTTCGAACACATAGGGCGCCTCGGGGGTGATATAGTCGGCGGCGGCGGCGGCCTGTGACGCGACCAGCGCGACCGACCCGGCCAGATATGCAATTGCCTTTTTCATCTCTTGTCTCCCGGTTCGATATTTTGGTGAAGCCGGACCCTGTTGCCCGACCCGCCCAACTTTTATGACATTGATGTCAATGTCAATTGACATTCAAACCTAACCGGATGTTAATCAAAGGGTTATTCGGCACATTTCCCGGACTCCTCCGTTATGGAGGAGTCCGGGTGCCCGCCATCGCCGGAGTGAGAGGAATCCCCGGGCGTCCCCATGGCAGATGCGGCTCGTCAAAAGCTCTTGGTGACGCTGAACCCGATAATCCGGGGGTCGAGCGTGAAGACATTGGTTGTCAGACCGGTGTCGTCGCTGTTGGTGAAGAAGTCGGTGATCGGCGCATCGTCGAACAGATTCTTCACATAGAGCTGGAATGCGAGCTCGGATTCCGGACGCGTCAGGGTCACCGCGAGATTGACATTGTCCCAGGCCTTCAGCCGGTCGTAAGCGGTATTATAGATGCGCGCATAGCTTTTCGCCTGGCGATAATAATCGCCGCGCAGCGTCAGTTCCCAATCCCCGTCCTCGATGAAAAATGTATATTGGGCCCCGACATTGACCGTCCAGCGCGGCGCGTTGGGCAGTTCGTTCCCGCCAAGATCGGCATAAAAGCCGCGCCCTCCATTGGGGGCCCCGCTTCCGCCATCCTCGATGTTCAGCCCCACCGTTTCGGGATTATACGGGGCGAGCGGATCGTAGGTAAAACCGTAAAAGGCCCAGAAAGGAACCTGTCCCGGGGTCGCCGTCGGATCGAAATTGCCGATGCGGTTCGACCCCGCGCACAGCGCCGAGAGCGCCAGCGGCTGCAAGCCGGCGAAACCCTGCAGCACCTTTTCGACGAACGCGCGCGGCGCGATACAGTTCGACGGCACCTGGAGCCACGGACGCAGCACGACCCAGTCGTCATTGCCCTGGGTCCGGTTCATCACGTCGATCGACTGCGATCCCTTCGCAAGCCGCGTGCGCAGATAGCCGACGTTGGCGTCGAGACGGAAGGCACGCGAAGGGCGCCATGCGGCCTCGAATTCAAGTCCCCAGCTCGTCGCGTCGAAATTCTCGTTGAACGCGATGCGGTCGACGATCTGCGATACCTGGTAATCCTTGTAGTCGTAGAAGAAGGCGTTGGCATTCAGGATGAAGCGCCCGCCATCGAAGCTGTTCTTGGTGCCGATCTCGAACGCGTTCAGATATTCGGGCCGAAAGGTCTGCGGCAGGAACTGATATTGCACGACGTCGGGATTGAAATCGACGCGTGGCGGATTGGTGCCGCCGCCCTTGTATCCGCGCGATGCCGACAGATAGACGAGCGTATCGTCGGTGAAGGCCAGATCGGGTTTCCAGTCGAGCACCGCGCGGCCGGTAAATTTGCTCCATTTCTGCCGGATGTCGGCGAGCGCGGGATAGCCGCTGTTGACGCGGCCGCCGGTGATCCCGCCGGGTATGTCGGTCTCGGTCCCGCCACCGAGCAAAAGCTGGCTGGGGATCTGGTCCGACACCTTCTTGTCCCGGGTGTAGCGGCCGCCGAGCGTCAGCTTCAGAGTGTCGCCGATATTCCAATAGACCTCCCCGAACGCGGCCCAGCTTTTGATCCGCACCCCGTTCTGGCTGAGGAAATAATTATGCCCCTGGTCGTTCAGGCTGCCGATCGGGTTGGGATCGACATAGACGCATTCGCGCCCTTCATAACCAAGCTCGCACGGCAACGTCGCATTCTGCCCCGATTCCGGATAGCCCGCCGAGGGCACCTTGCTGTAGAACCAGTCGGCGATGAGCGTGAACATGTTATTGAAAACATAGTAATTATCTTGCGATTTGAAGTCGAGATAATTGGCGCCGACGTTGAAATTCACCGGCCCTTCGAAATCGGACTGGAGGCGAATTTCCTGCGACCATTGCCGATTACGCGACTGGCTGAGGTCGGCGGACACCATGCGGTCCGAACATCCGAGCTGAGGATCGCAGAAGACCCCGCCGGGGGTCGGTCCCGGATAGGTATCGGTATCGAGCGGATTGCCGCGGACGTCGACCAGCGGCTGGGTCGAATCGTTGAACAGCGGCACCGAAACGAACCGGCTATAATCCTGGGTCGAGAAATAGCGGTCGCGCGCGTAGGCGGTTTGCGACACGAAGGTCAGCCCGTCCGACGGCTGGAATTCGAGGTTCAGCTGAACCACGTCGTTTTTGGCGCGGAACCGCGGGTCGTAGCTGGTCGAGATTTCCCGCAGATCGCGCGACTGGGTCAGCCCCTGATAGGGATCGTTGGTATTGGTCACATTGACGACCGGCCCCCGCCGTCCCCCCGGAAGCGGCTCATAGCCTAGCGAAATACCGCTGGGGATCGTCAGATAGACCAGGCTGCCGCCGTTCGGGACGCCATAGGCGGCGTCGTCATAGAGCGAGCCGGGCAGGCACCCCTGACTCATGCGCCCGCGCAGCACCGGATCGGTCACCTCGATGTCGCCGATCATCGATGGGCCCGGGTCGTTGGTGCAAAGCTGCTTGCCGGTACGCGAGCGATTGTCGTCCTCTTCGAAATGCTGCCATATCACATTCGCGCGGAACCGATCGCTGGGTTCCCATTGCACGGTCGCGCGGGTCGACCACAGGTCGCGGCCATTGACGCGCTTTTGGGTGAAGGAATTATAGTCGAAGCCGTCGCGCTTCGTCCACGCGCCCGCCACGCGCACGCCCAGCGTCTCGCCAAGCGGCAGGTTCAGCATTCCGCTCAGCCGCCTGGTATCGAAGCTGCCGACCTCGCCCTTGGCCATTGCCTCGAATTCGGACTTGGGCAGCGCCGGAATCACGTTGACGACCCCGGCCGTCGCATTGCGACCGTACAGCGTTCCCTGGGGTCCGCGCAGCACTTCGACCCGTTCGAGATCGAAAAATTCCGATTCGAACAGGCGGTTGCGCACGAGCGGTGTGTTGTTGAAGCTCACCGCCACCGCCGGGTCGCTCGATGCGGAAATCGCCTTGGTCCCGATCCCGCGGATCGAGAAATTATACATGCTGAAGTTGCTTTTCGAGAAATTGACGTTCGGGATCGCCCGCAGCAGTTCCGAACCGCCCTCTATCTTGCGATCGTCGAGGGCCTGCGCCGACAGCGCGGTCATCGCGATCGGCACGTCGATGATCGCCTCTTCGCGCTTTTGCGCGGTAACGATGATGACATTGTCGTCGTCGGCGGCGCCGCGCGGCGTTGCCTCGCCACCGTCCTGCGCCATTGCCGGCGTCGCCAGCGCGGTCCCCAAGGCAAAAAGGCTGATCATGCGCGGCGCACGCGCAAACCCGACAGTCCGCATATCCTCTCCCCTGTTATGTGCCGATACCGGCCGGAGCATTCTCCTGATCCGAAGCTGGCCGATGTTCACATTGATGTCAATATCAATAAACATTGTTGCAAATGTCAATATGCCGGGGAGGACCCTGTCCGAACAGTATGGGCGGCCCGCGCGGCGCGCGCGCAGCCGGGGCCACCGAAGATGCAATGTTATGTTGTAACCTTCTTCATGTTATGCCATATCGTCGCCGTCCAACGGCCAACGGAGAATCGGGTGACCGACGTCGCCATCCCCGCCCCTGCCCCGACGCGCCTCGGCGCGATCGTTCGGGCTGCGCGCGATTCGCGGCCGCTCACCGCCCTTTCCGGCGATCAACTCGCGATGGGACTGTCGGGGCTGTGCCTTGTCCACTGTCTTGCGAGCACGATCTTTTTCGCATCGGTCGCCTCGCTCGGCGGGGCGCTGCACAATCCCCTGTTCCACGAGGTCGGCCTGGTCATCGCGATCGGCTTTGCGCTGGTGACGCTGCTCGCCGGCGTCTTGAGCCACGGCTACATGATGCCCTTTGCGGTGGGCAGCTTCGGGCTCGGCATCATGGCCGGCGCGCTGGCGCGGCCGCACGACGGCAGCGAAGTGATCGCGACGATGATCGGCGTCGCGGTGGTCGCGCTCGGCCACGACCTCAACCGCCGCGCGACGCACTGAGCGTCGCCCCCGCGCCTTGCGGCGCCGAACAGGAAAGCCTACATTATGCCCGCGTCGGCCGTTCGGGTCCGGCGCACAGAGGACAGGCCAATGGGCAAGCACCAGCACCAGCATGTCGAAGCCAGCGGCGCGTCGCTCGCGCGCGCGGCCCAGGATACGCTGGAAAAGGCGGGCGAGGCCTGGACCGGCATGCGCGCCGAAATCTTCGACGCGGTCGCCGAAATCGGCAAGCCCGCGAGCGCCTATGAAATCGCCGACATCGTATCGCAGAAGCGTGGCAAGCGGGTCGCCCCGAACAGCGTCTATCGCATCCTCGACCTGTTCGTCGCCAACAACCTCGTCCGCCGGGTCGAGAGCGCCAACGCCTTCGTTGCGAACAGCCACCCCGGCTGCCTGCACGACTGTATCTTCCTGATCTGCGACAGCTGCGGCAGCGCCGTGCATGTCGACGACGACACGCTCGCCGGCGGGGTGCGCGCCGCGGCCGAAGCGACCGGCTTTTCGGCCGAACGCCCGGTGATCGAAGTGCGCGGCAAATGCGCCGAGTGCCAATAGCGACGCACGGACCGGCCCGCCGCCCGGCAAGCCCCCTTTTCGTGGCCCCCCAGCGGGTCTAGGGGAAGCCCCGAATCCGAAACACGGGCAAGAGGGCTGCATATGAACACCGTCATCATTCGCGAGGACGACCTGATCGAAACGGTCGCCGACGCGCTCCAGTACATCAGCTATTTTCACCCGATGGACTATATCCGCGCGCTCGGCGCAGCGTATGAGCGCGAAGTGTCGCCCGCCGCGAAGGACGCGATGGCGCAAATCCTGTCGAACAGCCGCCTATGCGCCGAGGGGCACCGCCCGATCTGCCAGGACACGGGCATCGTCACCGTCTTCGTCAAATGGGGCATGGACTGCCGCCTCGACAGTCCGCGCAGCCTGCAACAGGTCGTCGATGAAGGCGTGCGCAAGGCCTATCTGCACCCCGACAACAAGCTGCGCGCCTCGATCCTCGCCGACCCGGCGTTCAGCCGCGTCAACACAAAGGACAACACCCCGTCGGTACTCAACGTCGAGATGGTGCCCGGCGACAAGGTGCATATCGACGTCGCGGCCAAGGGCGGCGGCAGCGAAAACAAGTCGAAGTTCAAGATGCTCAATCCGTCGGACTCGATCGTCGACTGGGTCCTCGACATGGTGCCGCAGATGGGCGCCGGCTGGTGCCCGCCGGGAATGCTGGGCATCGGTATCGGCGGCACCGCCGAAAAGGCGATGCTGCTCGCCAAGCAATCGCTGATGGATCCGATCGACATGACCGAACTGCTGGCGCGCGGCCCGGCCTCGCCGCTCGAGGAGCTGCGCATCGAGCTGTATGAAAAGGTCAACGCGCTCGGCATCGGGGCGCAGGGGCTCGGCGGCCTCGCCACCGTGCTCGACATCAAGATCAAGGACTGGCCGACCCACGCCGCGTCGAAACCCGTCGCGATGATCCCCAATTGCGCCGCGACGCGCCACGCGCATGTCACGCTCGACGGCAGCGGCCCCGCCTTCCTAGAGCCGCCGGTGCTCGCCGACTATCCGCAGATCGACTGGGCGCCCGACAGCGCCGCGAAGCGCGTCGACCTCGACACGTTGACGCCCGAGGTCGTCGCGAGCTGGAAACAGGGCGACCGTATCCTCCTCAATGGCAAGATGCTCACCGGCCGCGACGCCGCGCACAAGCGCATCGCCGACATGCTCGCCAAGGGTGAAGAACTGCCGGTCGAGTTCAAGGGCCGGGTGATCTACTATGTCGGTCCGGTCGACCCGGTCGGCGAGGAAATCGTCGGTCCCGCCGGCCCCACCACCGCGACGCGCATGGACAAGTTCATGGACATGATGCTCGAACAGGGCCTGCTCGCCTGTGTCGGCAAGGCCGAACGCGGCCCCGCCGCGACGCAGGCGATCGCCAAGCACAAGAGCGCCTATCTGATGGCGGTCGGGGGCGCCGCCTATCTCGTCGCGCGCGCGATCAAGGGCAGCAAGGTCGTCGGCTTCGCCGACCTCGGCATGGAAGCGATCTACGAATTCGAGGTCAAGGATTTCCCCGTCACCGTCGCGGTCGACAGCGAAGGCCAGAATGTCCACGTCAACGCGCCGAAAATCTGGCAAAAGCGGATCAAGGACGAGGGGCTGCTGGAAAGGGCGTGATATCCGGCGACGTCGCTGTGCGACTCCTTCTGTTACCCGCGCGGTCCGGAATGTCCGAGGCGGGATGACGCGCGAAAGGACAAGGCGTTATCGATGAAGCAACCGGTGGACCTTTACTCCCCGCTTCCGCCCGAGGCGATCGCCCGCAAGCTCAAGGCGATCATGGACGACCCGATGACGGACGCGAAGGCCCGCGTCTATGGCGGCGGCACGCAGTATAAGATGATGCTGCGGTACGTCCGGCGAAACTTCCGCAGCAGCCTGTCGCCGGTGCTGACCGCCGACATGACGGCCTGTCGCGGCGGCACCAGGATCACCGGCGCAGTGGGCGCACCGGCGATGGCCAAATATTTCCCGCTTCTCTGGTTCGGTTTCCTGTCGGTCTTCGTCGTCGTCGGCATCGCCGTCGCGGCGGCGGTGCCGAACATGTTGATGTTCGGCATGGCGTTCGCCGGTATCCCGATCCTGATGATGGCGATCGGCGCTCTCGTCTTTCGCCTGACCCCTGACCAGAGCGGGGACGGCGACCGCATCCTGGCCTTCCTGAAGCACGAACTCGACGCGCGTCCGGCGATCGGGCAGGAATGACGCACCAGAAGGAGGAAACGCCCATGTCGGACTTGAACGGCGTCGCGCACGTCATCCTGACCGCCGGCGATTTTCGGCGTTCGACGACCTTCTGGCGCGACGTCATCCGCTACCTCGGGCTCAAGCTGGTGCTCGACAGCGATGCAATGCTTTACGGCGTCGGTGGGCGCACGGCGATCGGCATCCGCACCGGCAGTCCGGACAACGCCGGCAAACGCTTCGACCAGGGCGCGCCGGGATTGCACCATGCCTGCTTCCGGATGCGCGATCGCGACGCGGTCGATCGCCTCTATGCCTTTTTGAAGGATCGGGGCGACATCGCCTTCGTCCACGGACCGCAGGAGGAGCCGTGGGCGCCCGGCTATTATTCGATCCTGTTCGAGGATCCCGACGGCATCCGCATCGAATTCAACCACGTCCCCGGCGCCGGCCTGCTCGCCGAAGGACAGGAGATCGGCGGCGCCGACGTCTTCGACTAAAAGCCATAGACGAGGGTGAAGCGCGTCAGCGTGTCGAGCTTTTCGACCCCCGGCGCCGGGTGCGTGTCATAGGCCGCCAGATAGGCGATGCGGGCGGTGAGCGCGCCCGACAGCTTGGCATTGAGCGCGGTCAGCGAGCTGGTCGACGTCGTCGTTTCGCCGACGATCGTCGATGCGGTCGACGTCAGCTTCAGCGCCGGCGACAATTGCCAGCCAAAGTCGACGCCCGCCAGTCCGGTCAGTTCGCTGTCGTCGGGTTCGACGACGAAGTTCGTCCGGCGCCAGGCCGGTCCGGCCTTCAGGTTCAGCGTCATCGCCTTGCCGTCGATCACCTTGTAGCCGAGCCCGCCCGACAGATTCCAGCGCGCATCGAAACCCTGCATCCGGTCGCGCTCCCAGCGGCCGAGACCATAGACGAAGGTGCGGTCGTTGAGCCGGTATTGCGGTTCATATTCGCCGATGAATTTCTCGGTGGTCGTCTTGCCGTTGGTGCGCTGGTAATCGGCCTGCGCCATCACCCGGTTGTTCCAGTTGAGCCCCTTGCGCGTCAGCGCGACCCCCAGGCTGAGCCCGACCGAGTCGGTGTTCCCGGTCGCCTGCGACGCGCCGATCTGTCCCTCGCCCTTCCAATTCTCCCAGAATTTCGCGCGGGCAAGCCGTTCGCGCTCGGCGGCGGCGGCGGCGCGCTTTTCCGCGGCGCGCTTCTGGCGATAGTCGGTCAGCAGCGCGTCGATCTCGGCGCTCTTGTCGGGGGTCGCCTTCTTTGCGAGCTTGCCCACCGCCTCGACATCGCCGTCCTTCTTGCTCACCATCGCGGCGGCCAGCATATCGCGGACCGGGTCGGGATCGGCCTGTAACCCGCCGTTCCGTTTTGCTTCGTCGGCGGCAAGCATCGCATCGATGTCGCCGATCGAGCGCGGATTGGTCGCCTTGGCGAGCGATACCACCGTTTCGACCTCGCTCTTCTTGCCGCCCTCGAGCGCCGCCGCGATCATCGCGCGGACGGGGTTGGGAAGCGGCCGGGGAACGATTTCGGGAACCAGCGACGGGACGACCGCCGGGATCAGCATCGGCGACACGGTCGGCGCCGCGCCCTGCGCCCACAGGGGCGAGGCCCCCGCCACGAGAGGGAGCGTGAGAGCCGACAGGCGCACAAATTTATTCATCGAACGGGTCCTTCGCCGGGGAGGAGGTGAGGATTTTCGATCGGATAGAGGGGCTTCGCCTCCCCCCGGCACCGGTCATAGGCGCAAAGCCACTGGCATTTCCACCCTTAACCCCCCATGTGCAAACCTATGCTGATCGCCCTTTTTGCCATTTTTTGCGCTGGAGTCGGCAATTTCGCGATGCACCGGGCTTTCATGGAGAGCGACGACCCGCTGGTACAGCAGATGGTCAGGCCGCTGGCCGAACGGGTCGGGCCGCACATCACCTATGTCTTCGAATATCTGCTCCTCGTCGGCGCGATGGCGATCGCCACGAAAAACTGGTTCACCGGCCTGATGCTCTATGGCCTCTATACCATCTTCAATGCGATGGCCTTCAGCTGGATCAGGCATCGCGGCGACTGACGCCCCTAATGCAGCGCGCAGACCGCCGCCGAACTCGTCGAAACCGCCAGGATTTCAGGGTCCTTCAACGCGCGAACCTTGTGCAGGAACTGCGTCAGCGTCAGATCGGCGATCCGCCGATCCTTCAAGCTGCCGAGCGAGGCGATGCGGCGAAGCTGCACCAGCGAAAGCCGGTCGACCATCCGTTCGGCCATGCACGACGCCATCGCATCGGACAGGCCCGCCTCCGCCAGGCCGTTGCGCAGCCGCGTCTCCGGGGTCGCGCAGCCGGCAAGCGCCAGCGGCACCAGAAAGAGCAAGAGCGCCGCGCGCTGCATATCGCGATCCTATCGTCCGTGGAATTCGGCGACCGCGCCCGAAACCGCCTGCATCAGCGCCATGCGTTTCGGGATGGTCGATGTGGTGGTGCCCAGCAATACGACGATGGCATAGCGCGTGCCGTCGGGAGCGGTCGCAATGCCGATGTCGTTATAGCCCGCGGTCATGCCCTTGTAATCCTGTCCGGTACCGGTCTTGTGCATGAACGCCCAGCCCCCGGGCAGCCCGGCCTTCAGCCGTTTTGGCCCGCTGTGGGTCCGGCTCATCACGCCGAGCACATATTTGGTCGATTCGGCCGAGAGCAATTCGCCGCGCGCCAGCCGCGTCAGCGCGCGGGCGATCGCCGCGGGGCTCGCGCCATCGGGCGGATCGGCAAGGTAGGAATCCATCGCCTTTTGCCGGACCCAGTCGGGCAGTTCGGCGCGCGCCTTTTGAAAGGCATAGCCCGAGGAATAGGCCTGCTGCCACTTCAGTCCCGCGGTACCGCTCTGCAACAGCCGCTCGCCCGGTCCGAAACGGATCGATCCCAGATCCTTGCGCGCGATGAAGCTGCGCACGGCCTCCGGTCCGCCGACGGTGCGCAGCAGGCTGTCGTTGGCGGTGTTGTCGCTGTGCGTGATCGCGGTTTCGATAAGGTCGCGCACCGTCATCGTCACCGCACCCTGGCTGCGCACCCGCGCCGCGAGCGGCTGGTGGAACAGCGTCAGATCCTCGGGTCCGATCTCCACCTTGCGGTCAAAGCTCAACTCGCCGCGGTCGATCGCGTCGAGCACCGTCAGCGTCACCCACAGTTTCGACACGCTTTGCTGGGGAAATAGCTGGTCGCCGCGCTCCGAAAAGGCCCAGTCGCCGTCGATCCGCTGGACGGCGATGCCGGTCTTGCCGGGAAAGCTTTGCCACAGGCTGTGGATGCGCGCCTCAAGCCCCGCCGGCGGGCGCTGGAAACCCGGATCGACGACATTCGCCGGGGCCGGCGGCGGAACGGTGCGAACCGGGGTGCCGATCGGCACCGTTGCCGGGCGCGCCGCCGCGCGCGGCGCCGTCCCCGCCTGCGGCGCGGGCGGAATCATGCTGCTGCCGACGCACCCGGCCAGCATCAGCGCACTTGTCGTCACGGCGAGCAGTCGCCTGCCCGAAACATCAATCGTCATCACAACCCCGAACGCAGTCGTCTCGTCTCCCCGACCTTGTCGGTCGGGGCCCGTCGTCCCGCACGGCAGGCGTGCGGGCCAGCGATTTGCGACGAACGATTCTGCCCGCGCGACGAGCAGCGGAACCGGCGCCTTATGGCGCGGGCGTCGCGCGGACCATGGCGGGATAGAGCCGCTTGAAGGCCGCGAGCTTCGGCGCGTCCCAGCGAACGATATAGGCGTGGCCGGGATGCCGCTGCATGAAGTCCTGGTGATAGGCTTCGGCGGGGTAAAATCCCTTGTACCCCTCGACGCGCGCGACGATCGGCCGGGCGAAATAGCTGCCCTTGCCGATCTGCGCGAGATAGGCGGTCGCGACCCGGCGCTGCACCGCGTCGAGCGGGACGATCGCCGCCCGATATTGGGTCCCGCTGTCGGGGCCCTGCCGGTTCTTCAGGGTCGGGTCGGCCACAACCGAGAACAGGATGCGCAGCAGGTCGCCATAGCTGACGACGCGGGGATCATAGGTGATGCGGACCGATTCGGCATGGCCGGTCGTGCCGGTCGAGGTGCGATCGTAGCTGGCGGTCGCCTTGCTTCCGCCGTGATAGCCCGATTCGACCGCGATCACGCCTTTCACGTTGGAAAAAACGCCTTCGACGCCCCAGAAACAGCCGCCGGCCAGGATGGCGGTCGCGCGGCCGGATTTCACCGCGGGGTCGACCGCCGCCGCGGGCAGCTTGACGACGCTTTCGGCCTGCGCCGCGGGTGCGCAGCCGGCAAGGGCGGCGGCGCCAAGCAAGGCGGCAAGGCCGCGGCGCAGCCTCACAGCGGCAGCGGAATGTCCTGCGCCCTCAGCACGACGAACAGCGTGCCGATGGCAAAGCCGGTGAGCATGGTCGGGAGCCAGTCGGAGCGGAGCATGGCGAGCATGATAGCCTCTTTCGTTCATAGCCTGTCATTCGGGACACATCGCATCCCGGTTACACTGGCCATGGCACGCCCCGACCATCTGCGCAGTGACGGCGATCACGTCTAGCAGCAAAGGCTTACTTTCGCGTGAACCGGCCGGTCGTCCGGCGTTCATCGCGACCGTGCATCCTCCACACACGAAAAGCCCCGCCGGATCGCTCCGGCGGGGCTTCGTTGCCACCCGAGGGCGGGGTCAGCCGACGGCGTGTCCCGCCAGCGCCGCGAGCAGCAGCAATGCGACGATGTTGGTGATCTTGATCATCGGGTTGACGGCCGGACCCGCGGTATCCTTGTAAGGATCGCCGACGGTGTCGCCCGTCACGGCCGCCTTGTGGGCTTCGCTGCCCTTGCCGCCGTGATTGCCGTCCTCGATATATTTTTTGGCATTGTCCCACGCGCCGCCGCCCGACGTCATCGAGAGCGCGACGAACAAGCCGCCGACGATCACGCCGAGCAGCAGGGCGCCGAGCGCGGCAAAGCCGTTCTCCTGACCCGCAACCGCCGAGATCACGAAATAGACGACGATCGGCGCGAGCACCGGCAGCAGCGAGGGGACGATCATTTCCTTGATCGCCGCCTTGGTGACAAGGTCGACCGTGCGCGCATATTGGGGCTTCGACGTGCCCGCCATGATGCCGGGGTCGTTCGCGAACTGCTCGCGCACGTCCTTGACCACATCGCCCGCCGCGCGGCCGACCGCGGTCATGCCCATCGCCCCGAAGAGATAGGGCAAGAGCGCGCCGAGCAGCAGCCCGACGATGACATAGGGGTTCTCGAGACTGAAATTGACCGTCAGGTCGGGGAAGAATTCCCTGAGGTCGGTGGTGTACGCGGCAAACAGCACCAGCGCTGCGAGCCCCGCCGAACCGATCGCATAGCCTTTGGTCACCGCCTTCGTCGTGTTGCCCACCGCGTCGAGCAGGTCGGTCTTTTCGCGCACACTGTCGTCGAGTCCGGCCATTTCGGCGATGCCGCCGGCATTGTCGGTTACCGGACCATAGGCATCGAGCGCAACGACCATCCCCGCAAGCGCCAGCATCGCGGTCGCGCCATAGGCGATACCGATCAGCCCTGCGAGCTGATAGGCGATGATGATCCCCGCGACGATCACCAGCGTCGGCAGCGCCGTCGCCTCGAGGCTGATGGCAAGGCCCTGGATCACATTGGTCCCGTGGCCCGTTTCCGACGCCTTGGCGATCGAGCGCACCGGGCGGAAGTTGGTGCCGGTGTAATATTCGGTGATCCAGATGATCAGGCCGGTGATGACGAGCCCGAGCAGCGAACACCAGAAGAGGTCCATGCCGGTGAAACCGCCGACGACTTCGGAAACGCCTTCGGCCGCGACCACTTGCCCGCCGATCGCGGTCGCTTCGCCCGCATCGACGAGCGCGCCGCCGATCACCGTATCAAAACCGCCGAGCGTATAATGGATCGCGGCGAGAATGGCCGGCACGGCAAGCACGGCGGAGACAAGAAAGCCCTTGTACATCGCGCCCATGACGTTGTTCGACCCGCCGAGGCGGACGAAATAGGTGCCGATGATCGAAGTGACGATGCACACACCGCCGATCAGCAGCGGCAAGGCCATCAGTCCTGGCAGCATCTCGCCGGCGCCCTTGAGCAGCAGCGCGGTCAGCACCATCGTCGCGCCGACGGTGACGACATAGGTTTCGAACAAATCGGCGGCCATGCCGGCGCAGTCGCCGACATTGTCGCCGACGTTATCGGCGATCACCGCGGGGTTGCGCGGATCGTCCTCCGGAATGCCCGCCTCGACCTTGCCGACCAGGTCGGCGCCGACGTCGGCGGCCTTGGTGAAGATGCCGCCGCCGAGACGCGCGAATATCGAGATCAGCGAGGCGCCGAACGCCAGCGCGACGAGCCCGTCGACGACCGTGCGATCGTCGCCGCCCACCGTCTTGCCCATCTGCGTCGTCAGCACCCAATAGAAAACCGAGATCGCGAGCAGCGCCAGGCCGGCGACCAGCAGGCCGGTGATCGCGCCGGCGCGAAACGCCAGCGTCAGGCCCGATTGCAGCCCTTTCTGCGCAGCTGCGGCGGTGCGTACGTTCGACCGCACCGAGATATTCATGCCGATGAATCCCGCGACGCCCGAAAGGATCGACCCGATGACGAAACCGGCCGCCGAAACCGGGCCGAGCGCCCAGGCGACGATGACCGCGACAACGACGCCGACGATGGCGATCGTGCTGTATTGACGTTTCAGATAAGCCTGTGCGCCTTCCTGGATGGCGGCGGCGATTTCCTGCATTTTTTCATTCCCCGCCGAGGCGCCGAGCACCTGCCGCGAGGTAATGAATCCATAGAGCACGGCCAAAAGGCCGCACGCTATCGCGATCAAGACCGGATTCATGCGTGTCTGTTCCTTCCCCATTGACGAGGGGTCACAGCGTAGCAGTCGAGCACGTCCGACTTATTGTTGCCGGTTCGCTCTCTCCCTGATGCGACCGCCCCAAATTTTGGACGCCGAGTTATGGGAAGAATGGCGGCGCAGGGCAACCCCGGTTTTTCTTCGGAATTCCGCCGGTTTTAACATCAATGCGTGAAACCCAGGCGATCGGGCAGCGCGACGCGGCGCGCGCGGTGGATCAGCACCAGCCCGTCGCCGACCCCGGCATGACCGACCGCGGTGACGGCCATGTTCAGACCTTCGGCGATCGTCAGGATGGTGTCCGCCTCGCCCGGGTCCGCGGCAAAGAGCAGTTGATAGTCGTCGCCCGCGGTCGCGGCCGCGAGCCGCGTGTCGAGCACGTCGGCGCGCACCGCGAGCAGCGCGGCGGAGAGCGGTACCGCTTCCAGCATCAGCGTGAACTGGCACCCGCTCGCCCCCGCCATGCGCTCGGCATCGATCAGCAAGCCGTCGGAGACATCCATCATCGCATGGACATGCGGCACCAGCGCCTGTCCCAGCGTCATCTGCGGCTGCGGACGGCAATAGGCGGCCAGGCAGGTTTCGTTCGGCTCGATCTCGCCCAACCGCATCGCGAGGCCGACGCCGGCGTTTCCGATCGTGCCCGTGACCCATAGCTGGTCGCCCGGACGTGCGCCGCTGCGCGCGGGCACGCCGCTGCCGGGCGCGCGGCCGAGCGCGGTCAGTCCGAAGCTGCGCGGCGCTCCGGCGGGTACGCGCACCGTATCGCCGCCGAGCAGCGGCACTCCGAAACGGCGCAGCGCGACCTCGAGCCCGGCGGCGAACGCCTCGTCCCAGCCGGTGTCGCCGGTCAGACTGTAGCCGAGGAGCACGCCGACCGGCGCCGCGCCCTTCGCGGCAAGATCGGAGAGGTTCACGGCGACGAGCTTCCAAGCGACATCCTGCGGGGCTTCGTCGGGCAGGAAATGAACGCCCTCCACGATCATGTCGTGCGTAAGCACCAGCCCATCGAGCACCGCCGCATCGTCGGCAAGCCCGCGCGCCGCCGGATCGATCGCGATGCCGCGCAAGCGGGCGATGAAATCGGCTTCGTTCAAACCCAAACTCCGTTTGCCGATCCTCCCCGTGGCCGCAGGCTATGGGGAGGGGGACCATGCGCAGCATGGTGGAGGGGCGGCGAGCGCAAGCGAGCGCTTCGCGCTCAGCCCCTCCGTCAGCGCTGCGCGCTGCCACCTCCCCATCGCTGCGCGACAGGGAGGATCAGCCCCTATTTTCGCACATCCTTGCCGATCGCGTCGAGCAGGCCGTTCGCAAACCCCGCCTCGCGCCCGTCGAAAAACGCCTTCGCCACATCGACATATTCGCTGACCACCGCGCCGACCGGCACGTCGCCGCGCGCGAGGAGTTCGTATGCACCCGCGCGCAGGATCGCCTTCATCGTGCGATCGAGCCGGTCCATCGTCCAGCCGCTCGCGAGCCGCGCGACGATCGCGGCGTCGAGCTCTTCCTGCCGCGCGAGCGTACCCTTCACGATATCGTCGAAGAAGGGAACGTCGGCTTCCGCATATTCGGCGTCCTCGATGATCGCGCCGATGCGGTGCTGGTGGAACTCGTGAATCAGCTGCGCGACGGGCGTGCCCTCCATCTCGTGCTGATAGAGCGCCTGCACGGCGGCAAGGCGGGCGGCGGAACGGGATTGGGCGCGTTTGTTCATGGCTTTCGCTTTATCTCAAATCGTCATCCCGGCGAAGGCCGGGGATCTCGACCTCGCATCGGGAGGTACCGGCGGGATTCCGACCTTCGCCGGAATGACGAACGGGGTCAAAGGTCTGTTTTCTGCAATCTGTTCTGGACGCTGAGCGCGTGGGCGGGAAGCCCCTCGGCCCCGGCGAGCGCGACCGCGGCGGGTCCGATCGCGGCGAGGCTGGCACGATCGAGCGCGAGGAAGCTGGTGCGCTTCATGAAGTCGGTGACCGACAGCCCGCTCGAAAAGCGCGCGCGGCGTCCGGTGGGAAGGACGTGGTTGGGACCGGCGACATAATCGCCGATCGCCTCGGGGGTCTGGCGGCCGAGAAAGACCGAGCCTGCGTGGCGGACCTCGGCGAACAACGCATCGGCCTCCGCCGCGTCGACCGCGAGTTCGAGATGCTCGGGCGCCAGCCGGTCGCACAGCGGAATCGCATCGGCGAGGCGCGGCACGACGATGATCGCCCCGTTAGTATCCCAACTTACCCGCATAGTCTCTTTGGTCGTCAGATTAGGAATCTGATGCTCTACCGCCGCGGCAACGGCGTCGGCGAAATCGCCGTCGTCGGTGAACAGGATCGACTGGCTCGTCGGGTCGTGCTCGGCCTGGCTCAAGAGGTCGGCGGCGATGACGCGCGGTTCGTTCCTGCTGTCCGCAACGACGACGATCTCGCTTGGCCCTGCGACCATGTCGATGCCGACGACGCCATAGAGCTGGCGCTTCGCTTCGGCGACCCACGCATTGCCGGGGCCGGTCACGACGTCGACCGGCACGATCCGGTCGGTGCCATAGGCGAGCGCGGCGATCGCCTGCGCGCCGCCGACGCGCCAGATCTCGTCGACCCCGCCGATATGTGCCGCCGCCATGACGACCGGATTGACCTCGCCGCCCGGCGTCGGGGTGACCATCACGATGCGCTCGACCCCGGCAACCTTCGCGGGCAGGATGTTCATCAGCACCGACGAGGGATAGGCGGCGCGCCCGCCGGGGACATAGACGCCCGCCGCATCGACCGCCCGCCAGCGCGCCCCGAGCCGCGCACCCGCCGCGTCACGATAGTCGCGGTCCTCGGGCAATTGCGCGGCATGATAGGCACGGATGCGCGTCGCGGCGAGGTCGAGCGCGTCGCGAAGTTCGGGCGCTAGCGCCGCATAAGCCGCCGCGCAATCCTCGCCAGAGATGCGCCAGCCGCTCGCGTCGAGATCGAAACGGTCGAACTTGGCGGTGTAATCGGCGAGCGCTGCGTCGCCCTCGGCCTTCACGCGCGCGACGATCGCGGCGACGTCGGCCGAGACGTCGGATGCGCTCTCGCGCCGGTCGCTCACCAGCGCGTCGAAATCGGCCGCAAAGCCGGGCGCCGAAGCGTCAAGCCGCCGCATCGCCCTGCCCCACGATTTCGCGGAAGCGCTCGACGAGCGCCGGCACCTCGGCCGAACGCAGCTTGAACGCCGCGCGGTTGACGATCAGCCGCGCCGACACCTCGCTGATGATCTTTTGCTCTTCGAGCGCATTCTCGACCAGCGTGCGCCCGGTCGAGACGAGATCGACGATATGCGACGCAAGACCCAGCTTCGGGGCAATCTCCATTGCGCCGTTCAGCTTGATGCACTCGGCCTGGATGCCCTGACCCTCGAACCAGCGGCGGGTCGTCGCGGGATATTTGGTGGCCACGCGGATATGGCTCTCCCCAAGCCCCGGCGGCGCGCTGCCTGCCGGCCCCGCGAGCGACAGGCGGCAATGGCCGATGCCCAGGTCGACCGGCGCGTACAGCTCCGAATAATCGAACTCGTCGACGACGTCGGACCCGACGATACCGAGCTGCGCCGCGCCATGCGCGACGAACGTCGCGACGTCGAAGGCGCGCACGCGGATCAGCGAAATATGCGGCCGGTTCGTCCCGAACACCAGCGCGCGGCTCTTCTTGTCGAAGAAATCCGGCGCAGGCTCGATCCCGGCGGCCGCGAGCAGCGGCAGCGCCTCGTCGAGGATGCGTCCCTTCGGGATGGCAAAGATGATCGGTTCGGGCATAAGCGAGGCGCACATAAGCGCCAGAAGGAGAAAGGGCAATGAGCGACCGGTACCAGTTTGTCGACATGGCCGAAACGGGATCGGCGGCGGTCGGCACCGCCTTTGCCAACCAGGTCGCCTATTGCCGCAGCTCCGAGGCGCCCGTGACCGCGCGGATCGTCGCCGCGCTGGCGAGGCTTCTCGAACAACCGGCAAGCGAATTTGCTCGCCGCATCGCGGCCTGGGACGGCGCGCCGCTCGCCGATGCGCTGCCGCTGCGGGCCGCCGGAGGGCTCCACGCACTGCATCTTTCGGGCGAGGCCCCCGAACTCGCGCCGATCTATGCCGATGCCGAGGATATCAACGACGCCGCCGTCGTCGCGGGGGTGGTGCGGCGCCACGACGCGGCCCTGCTGCCGTGGCTCGACGGCCCGCCGCAGACGAACGAGGCCGGACGCTCGGCGAACTTCGTCGCCGCGATGCTGTGGCTTGCCGACCAGGGCCTGCCCCCGCAATTCGAATGCCTGGAAATCGGATCGAGCGCCGGGATCAACCTGATGCTCGATCGCTACCATTACGATCTGGCGGGGGTGCAGGTCGGGCCGCAGCCGGGCGCGATGAGCTTTACCCCCGATTGGCGCGGTCGCCACCCGCCCCAGCACCGGATCGGCTTCGCCGGCACCAGGGGCTGCGACGTCGCACCCGTCGACCTGGCCGACCCGGCGCAGGCGCTCCGCCTGAAAGCCTATATCTGGCCCGAGCATCACGTGCGGTTCGGCCGCCTGGAGGCCGCGATTGCCGCGGCCGAAGCCGACCCGCCCGACCTCGTCCGGATGACCGCGGCCGATTTCGTCGAGGCCGAGCTGGCAAAGCCGCAAGCGACAGGGACGACCCGCGTGCTGATGCACTCGATCGTGTGGCAATATGTCCCCGCCGCCCAGCAGGCGCGCGTCACCGCGGCGATGGAAGCAGCGGGCGCGCGCGCCACCGCGGCCCGCCCGCTCGCGTGGATCGCGCTGGAGGCCAACCGCACGCTGCACCGGCACGAACTCGTCGTTCGGTACTGGCCCGGTGGCGGGGAGCCACTCACGCTTGCCCATTCGCATCCGCACGGCGCCTGGATCGAATGGATCGTGTAAGGCCGGGCGCGGATGCCGCGCCGGGCCCCTTCGGCTATCGATGCAGCCCCGCCGCCCCGATCGCCGCGAACGCATTGTCGATCCGGGCCTGCCCTTCGCCTTCGACCCATGCCCAGGGAAGTTTGCGGCGGTCGAGTTCGCCGAGCGCAACATCCATGAACTGACGCCGGGCAAGGTCGCTGCCGAACAGGCGGGTGCCATCCTCTTCCCACGGCAGGTCCATCGCGGGAACCAGATAGAGGTCGGCGACGTCGGCCCAGGCGTCGATTTCGGGAAGGCGGCGGCCGAGCAGCATCACCGCCCACGCCTGTGTCATCAGCGGGTCGGTATCCGAAATCAGCCAGGCAGGCGCTTGCGCGCAGGCCGCGCGGGTCGCGGCGACATGCCCCTCGAAAATCGCGAGAAGGTCATCGGCATCAAGGTCGGTGCCATGATCCTCGCAATAGGTCCGGCCATATTCGGGCACGACGATACCGCCAAGCCGCGCGGCAAGGCGCGGGGCAAGGGTCGACTTTCCCGTACTTTCGGCACCGTGCAGGCAGATGTGGCGCGTCATGCCGCGACCGCCGGCCGGCCGGCCGCCGCGCGCCGCCACTGGAGCAAGCCGTCGATGGAAAGCCCGAGCAGGACGACGTAGACGGCGCTCGTCGCATAGAGGCCGCGCCAGGCGAACAGCGGCACCGCAATCAAGTCGACCAGGATCCACAGATACCAGCTTTCGACGCGCCGCCGCGCCAGCAACCACTGGGCGGTGATGCTGATCATCGCGATCGCGCCGTCGATCCACGGCGCCGCGGCATCGGTGTAGCGGTGCATCGCCATGCTCCACGCTATCCACGCGGCAAGCGTAAGCGCGCCCCACACCCGCCGGTCGCGCGCGGCCATCCAGCCGACGGGGATTCCCGCGGCATCGCGGGCGCGCAGCCAGTTCGCCCAGCCATAAAGGTTGAGCGCGAAGAAGAAGCCCTGAAGCAGCATGTCGCTGTACAGCCGCGCGTCATAGAAGACGATCGCATAGAGGCTGACGGCGACGAGCGCGAAGGGATAGTTCCAGACGCTGCGCAGCGCGACGAGCGCGACGTTGACGAGGACGAGCGCCGCCGCCAGCCATTCGAGCTGGCTCATCCGGCGATTCCGGCGGGGGGTCCGGCGCGCGGGCGCGTCCACAGGCCGTCGCGATCGATCCGTCGTAGCGGCGGGCGGCGCAGAACCGACCAGCCGGCGCGCGCGACCCACCCCAATTTGGCGACGATCGACGTCGCGGTGCGATGGTCCCACGCATGGTCGCCCCGGCGGCGCACGGCGCGCGCGATGTCGCCATAGATTCCCATCGCCGCCAGCACCGCCCAGCGGCTGCGCGGACGGAGTTTGCGCGCGCCCCAGCGCGCCGACGCTTCATATTCCTCCGCCATCTCGGCGAGCCAGCCCGCCATCACGCTGAGCCGCCCGCGATACCGGGGGTGCATGTGCTGGCCGGGTGGAATGTCGAGTTCGACGAGCCAGTCGACCGGAAGATAGCAGCGGTCGGCGGCGGCATCCTCTGCCACGTCGCGCGCGATATTGGCGAGCTGGAAGGCTATGCCGAGGTCCGAAGCCCGGTCGAGCGTGCGCTCGTCCGCCGGGTCGATTCCCATCACCAGCGCCATCGCCACCCCGACCGCCCCCGCGACGTGGTAGCAATAGCGCAGCAGGTCGGCCTCGCTGCGCGGTCGCCAGTCGTCGGCGTCGAGTTCGAAACCGGCGATGATGTCGTCGATCACCGCGCGCGGGATCGCGACGTCGGCGAGCAGGAGGCCGAGCGCGTCGAATGCGGGTTCGCCCGTCGGCTCGCCCGCAAAGGCACGGTCGGTCAAGGCGCGGATGCGGGCGAGCGCGGCATGGGCATCATGCCCCCCGGCCATCGTGCCGCCATGATCCTGTCCGTCGACAAGATCGTCGGCGGCGCGGCACCAGGCATAGAGCAGCCAGACCCGCTCGCGCGTCAGCCGGTCGAAGAGCTGGCTCGCGAGCGCAAAGCTGCGCGATCCGCGCGCGATGCTGTCGTGCGCGAAGCCGTGAAGGGCCGGCGCGTCATAGCCCCCCGGCTCCGGCATCAGAGGTCGTCGGCCTTCATCGCGAAGATGGGCTCGTGCGGTTGATACTCCGCCATCTTGTCGAGCAGTTCGTCGATGCCGGCATCGACGATCATGATTCCCGCATGGGCGGGCCGGATGAAGCCGACCTCGATCATCCGCCGGTTGAACGCGATCAGGTCGTTGTAGAAGCCCGCGGCGTTGAGCAATCCGACCGGCTTGGCATGATAGCCGAGCTGCGCCCAGCTGATCGCTTCCCACAATTCGTCCATCGTCCCGACGCCGCCGGGAATGGTCAGGAATCCGTCGGACAGGTCTGTGAACATCCGCTTGCGCTCGTGCATCCCCGAAACGACGTGGAGTTCGGTGCAGCCGCGGTGCGCGACCTCGGTTCCGACCAGCGCGTCGGGAATCACGCCGATCACCTCTCCCCCGGCCGCCAGCGCCGAATCGGCGACGGCGCCCATCAGGCCCAGCCGGCCGCCGCCATAGACGACGCCGATGCCGCGTTCGGCGAGCGTTCGGCCGACGAGGCGCGCGGTTTCGATATAGACGGGATCTTCCGGGGTCGCGGACCCGCAATAGACGGCGAGGCGTTTCATTGTCATTGAGTTCTATGAACCTTCAATTCGCCATCGTTGAGCGCGAACGATATCCCGCTGAGATGATTTGATATTTCCTCCAGGGTGTCCGACACGCCGATCAGCGCAATCAATGACGCTTCTTCGTTGGTAAGCATATCACCTTCTTGTACCATAACTTCCACGCGGCCGTTGGTGTATTGAAAAAACGCCATCACCTTCTCCTTCAATTTGCCAACATCAAGTCCGCCGTCGCCTTGGCGCTGCCGACGACACCCGGAATACCGGCGCCGGGATGGGTGCCCGCGCCGACGAAGTAAAGGTTCGAAAGCACATCGTCGCGATTATGCGCCCGGAACCAGGCGCTCTGCCACAGGACGGGCTCGAGGCTGAACGCGCTGCCGAGATGCGCCGCAAGGTCGCGGCCGAAGTCGGCGGGCGTATAGTGAAAGCGGGTGACGAGGTTCGCACGCAGCCCGGGAAGCACGCGCCGCTCGACTTCGTCCAGGATCGCGTCGGCAAAGCGGGCGCCGAAATCGCCGTCCCAGTCGGCCTGCGCCTTGCCGAGATGCGCGACCGGCGCGAGCGCGTAGAGGCTGGCATGCCCCGGCGGTGCCATGCCGGGATCGGTAGCGCTCGGGTGGTGCAGATAGAGCGAAAAATCGTCGGGGACGACGCCGCCGCGGTAAATGTCGTCGAGCAGGCCCTTGTAGCGCGGGCCAAAGAGGATGCTGTGGTGCGCGATGTCGGGATAGTCGCCCTTCACCCCGAAATGCACGACGAAGAGCGATGGCGACCACCGCTTGCGCGCAAGGCGTCGTGCCGCGCCGGGACCGCGCGGATGCCCCGCCAGCAGGTCGCGATAGCTGTGCATCAGGTCGCTGTTGCACGCGACGCTGTCGGCCTCTCCGCGCCAGCCGCTTGCCGTGACGACGCCGGTCGCGCGGTCGCCGTCGGTTTCGATCCGCACCGCCGGATCGCCGAGGCGCAGGGTACCGCCGAGCCGTTCGAACAGGGCGACCATGGCTTTCACGAGGGCGTTGGTCCCCCCGCGCGCGAACCAGACGCCACCGTCCTTCTCGATCGTGTGGATCAGCGCATAGATGCCGCTCGTCGTCATCGGGTTGCCACCGACGAGCAAGGTGTGGAACGACAGCGCCTGCCGCAGCCGTTCGTCCTTCACATAGGAAGAGACGACCGAATAGACGCTGCGCCATGCGCGATATTTCATCAGCGACGGCGCGGCGCGGAGCATCGAGGCGAAATCGAGGAAGGCCGTCGAACCGAGCTTGACATAGCCTTCCTCGTACACGCCCCTGGAATAGTCGAGAAAGCGTTCGTAGCCCGCGACATCGGCGGGGTTCAGCCGTTCGATCCCTGCACGCAGCGCGGCTTCGTCGTTCGAATAGTCGAAGGTGGACCCGTCGGGCCAGTCGAGGCGATAGAAGGGTGCGACCGGGACCAGCTCGACATCGGCGGCCCTGTCCTGTCCGCTGAGCTCCCACAGCGCATCGAGGCACGGCGGGTCGGTGATCACCGTCGGCCCCGCATCGAAGGTGAAGCCGTCCTGTTTCCAGTGATATGCCCGGCCGCCGGGCTTGTCGCGCGCCTCGACGACGATGGTCTTCACCCCCGCCGACTGGAGGCGTATCGCAAGCGCGAGACCGCCGAAGCCGGCGCCGATGACGATGGCGCGTCGGGTCATTTCCAGTCGAAGCTCCGGAGCGCCGCGATCGCGCGGCCGATGGGCACCGGCGGCTTGCCCGACAGCAGGCGCAGCTTGTCGCCGCCCCGCGACCGTCCGGCATAGAAACGCGCGACAAGACCCGCGCGCAGGCGATAGAATCGCTCGAAAATCCGATAGCGCATCGCCGGATCGGCCGCCCGGAACAGCATCGCCGACAACATGCGATAGAAACGCTGCCGGCGCCAGCTGTCGGCCGCGCGCGCGCGCAACCGGGCGGGCAGATCGGGACCGATCAGCCCGGGAAGCGCGCAGGCCGTCCGCACGGCGTCGGGCAAGGAATAGCCGGTGGTCGCGTGAAACGCGCCCGACCGCACGCCGATGCGCGCGGTCCGGTCCGACGGGGGCCAATATCGGTCGAAATCGCCCGCGATCACCACGGGCAGGACGCCGGTTTCCTCGCGCGACGCCGCCTTCTTCACTTTCCAGCCCTGCGCCGCGGCATAGGCCCGGATGCGATCGCGGATCGCCGGAACGTCGAGATCGGGGTCGTCGCTGTAATAAGTGTCCTCGACGAAGATCGTCTCGGCATCGAACGGCAACAGATAGACGAAACGATAGCCGTCCAGCTGTTCGACTGTGGCGTCCATCACCACCGGTTCGGTCAGCCCGTGGCCGCCCTTGACGCTGAGCGCCTGTCCGACGAATTTCTGCCAGCCGCAGGTCAGCGCCGACAGATTGCCCGCCCCGCGCGCATCGATCACATGGCGCGCATCGAGCCGCCCGCCCGCGGCGAGCAGCACATGGTCGGGCGCGACGTGGAGCGCGCGGTCGGCGACTAGGTGCCCCGCGGGCAGCGCCGCCGCGACCGCATCGGCCAGCGCTTCGCCGGTGATGCTTTTATACCCCATGCGCAGCGTCCGGGCGTAAGCGGGGAAGCGGACGTCATAGGCGGACCAGTGATGCCGGACGAGCGGCGCAACGAGCCAGCGGTCGCCGCGCGCGATGTCGGCATCGAAGAAGGACCAGACATGGTTGCCGCCGACGGGGCCGGGTTCGATCAGCCGCACGTCGAGATCGGGCCGCTTCGCCGCGAGCGCCAGCGCGGCGAGCCCGCCGGCCAGGCCACCGCCGACGATGGCGATGTCGCAGCGCGAAGAGAGGGCGTCGGTCATCGGCCGTGCCTAGCCGAGCAAGACGCGGCGGGGAAGCCAATTGCCTTCCTTTTCACGCCGCTCGTCCCGAGCTTGTCGAAGGACCGTTCGATTCTTCGGACGAAAGAGGCGGAACGGCGTTTCGACACGCCCGGCACGAGCGGAGTTTCAGATGACAAACCGCCGCGCTTCCGGCAGAATCTTCCGATGCCCGGCCCCCTACCCCGCATCGAAGCCGCGACCGTCGACGACGCAAAGGCGATCGCCTCCATCTACGCGCATCACGTCACGCGCGGGACCGCGACCTACGACACCGAACCGCGCAGCGTCGCGGCGACCGCAGCAATGATCGCAGACTATCGCGCACGCGGCTGGCCCTTCCTCGTCGCGCGCGACGAAGAAGCCGGGGTTGCGGGCTATGCCTATGCCGGACAGTTCCGGATGCGTCCCGCCTATGACTGGACGTGCGAAGACAGCATCTACATCGCCCCGCACGCCCAGCGGCGCGGGATCGGCCGCGCGCTGCTGCGCGCCCTGCTTGCGGCGGCCGAGGACGCCGGGTTCCGAACGATGATCGCGGTAATCGGCGGTGCCGAACCGGGATCGATCGCGGTCCATGCCGCGTGCGGCTTTACCGACGCCGGCCGTCTCGCCGCGACCGGCTGGAAACATGGCCGCTGGCTCGACACCGTCTTCATGCAGCGCGCGCTGGGCGAAGGCAGCGCGACACCCCCGGCATGAGCGCGACGATCGCCATTGCGCTATCGGCGCTTGCGATGACCGCGATCGTCGGGGTCCGCTACCTGCTGACCAGCGGCGCCTTTGCCTTCGCCACGCGGCTCCGGCAGCCCGGCCTCTATCGCGGGCTCGAACGCCAGATGCGGCGCGAAATCGGATGGAGCCTCGCGAGCGCCGCCATCTACGGCGTTCCCGCGGGCATCGTCGCCTGGGGGTGGCAGGCGCATGGCTGGACGCGCATCTATGACGACGTCGGCGCCTGGCCGCTCTGGTATCTGCCGGTCAGCCTGTTCGCCTATCTGTTGCTGCACGACACATGGTTCTACTGGACCCACCGGCTGATGCACCGCCCGGCGTGTTTCCGCATCGCGCATGCCGTGCATCACGAAAGCCGGCCGCCGACCGCGTGGGCGGCGATGAGCTTTCACCCGATCGAAGCGGTGACCGGCGCGGTCGTGATCCCGGCGCTGGTCTTTCTGATCCCGATCCACGTCGCGGTGCTCGGCCTCGTGCTGGCGATCATGACGGTCATGGGGGTCGGCAATCATATGGGGTGGGAGATGTTTCCGCGCGCACTCGTTCATGGACCGGCAGGACGCTGGCTGATAACGGCAACACATCATGAGCGGCATCATGCCGCCTATCGGGGGAATTATGGCCTCTATTTCCGCGTCTGGGACAGGCTTTGCGGCACCGATCTTGGGCTTGGCGATTTTGCCGCTGCTGGGCGCCGCCGCGAGCGCACCGCCGGCGAGCGTTGACGTCAGCGTCACCGGGCTGCGCAGCACCAAGGGACAGATCCTCGTCTGCCTGACGACCAGCCCCCGCGCCTTTCCCGATTGCAGCAAGGACAAGGCATCGGTCCGCATGGCGGTCAAGGCCGCCGACGCGGCGAATTTCGCCATCCCCGCCCCCGCGAACGGAACCTATGCGATCGCGATCGTCCACGACGAAAACGGCAACAACCGGATGGACAAGATGCTGTTCCTGCCGCGCGAAGGCTTCGGCTTTTCGCGCAACCCCGCGATCACCACCGGCCCGCCGAGCTTCAAGGCGGCGAGTTTCGCGGTGACCGGCGAGGTGCAACAGGCGATCAAGATGAAATATATGCTTTAGGGGCACGGTAGCGGCGGAGCGGGGAGCGGACGTTCGGGCAAAATCACGCCCTCCCCTTCAGGGGAGGGCAGCGAGACTTGCGAACTCGTTCGCTAGTCGCAGCGGGTGGGGTCCCGCGGCCTTGCG